>JAKOWB010000269.1 GCA_029781795.1 Pseudomonadota bacterium
GGGGCCGGCGAGGCCGCGCGCCACGGTCTCGACTTCGGGAAGCTCGGGCATGAGGGGTGACTTTCAGGCTTGCCGGATCGGCGGGGCGCGCAGAGTAGCGCCGCCACCGGGGCAAGGCTATTGTCGCCCCCGCATGACCGAGCCAGCCCCCGCCCCGGAGTCCACCGAGACCACCCACTTCGGCTTTGCCACCGTGCCGGCGGCGGAGAAGACCGGGCGGGTGCAGCGCCTGTTCGAGGGCGTGGCCGGCCGCTACGACCTGATGAACGACCTGATGTCGGGCGGCATCCACCGGCTGTGGAAGCGCGCGCTGATCGACCGCGTGGCGCCGCGCCCGGGGTGGCGCGTGCTGGACCTCGCCGGCGGTACCGGCGACATCGCCTTCCGCCTCTTGAAGGCGCAGCCGGCGGCCAGCGTGGTGGTCTGCGACCTCACCCCCGGCATGCTGGCGGTGGGGCGCGACCGGGCGACCGACCGCGGGCTCTTCAAGGCCAACCTGCAGTGGGTGGCAGGCAACGCCGAGGCGCTGCCCTTTCCCGACCGCTCGGTCGAGGCCGTCACCATCGCCTTCGGCCTGCGCAACGTGACGCGCCCGGCGGTCGCCCTGGCCGAGGCGCGGCGCGTGCTGAAGCCCGGCGGGCGCTTCTTCTGCCTGGAGTTCAGCCACGTGGCGCTGCCGCTGCTGGACCGCCTCTACGACCTCTATTCCTTCAGCGTGCTGCCCTGGCTCGGCGAGGTGGTGGCCAAGGACCGCGCCAGCTACCAGTACCTCGCCGAATCGATCCGCCGCTTCCCGCCCCAGGCGGCGCTGGCCCAGATGATGGAGCAGGCGGGGCTGCGGCGCGCACGCTTCGAGAACCTCAGCGGCGGCATCGCCGCGATCCATTCCGGCTGGCGGATCTGAGCCGCATGGGCGCCTTCCGCACCGGCCGCAGCGTCATGCGCCTGATGCGCATCGTGCGCATCTTGGCGAAGCACGATGCCGGCGCCGCGCTGGGGCAGATGGGCCTCGCCGGCGGGCCGCTCTTCGTGCTGCGCGCTTGCTCGCGGCGCAAGGGCGGCGGCCGGCCGGGGCAGAAGCTGGCCCGCGCGCTGACCGACCTCGGCCCCAGCTTCATCAAGCTGGGCCAGTCGCTCTCCACCCGCGGCGACCTCTTGGGCGAGGAGATCGCCCGCGACCTCACCGACCTGCAGGACCACGTCGCGCCCTTCACCTTCGCCGAGGCGCGCGCGACGCTGGAGAGCGAGCTGGAAGCGCCGCTGGAGCAGCTCTTCGAAACCTTCGACGAGAAGCCGATCTCCGCCGCCTCGATGGCCCAGGTGCACTTCGCGGTGACGCGCGAGGAGGACGGCCGGCCGGGCAAGGAGGTCGCGGTCAAGGTGCTGCGCCCGGGCATCGACCTCGCCTTCGAGCGCGACCTGGAGCTCTTCGCCTGGCTGGCGGCGCTGGCCGAGCGCACGCAGCCGCGCCTCAGGCGGCTGAAGCCGCGCGAGATCGTCGCGCTCTTCGCCGAGCAGGTCCACATGGAGTTGGACCTGCGCATCGAAGCCGCCGGCATGTCGGAGATCAACGAGAACTTCGAGGGCGACGAGACCTACAACCTGCCGCAGGTCGACTGGCGCCGCACCGGCAAGCGCGTGCTGACCATGACCCGGATGGTCGGCACGCCGATGGACGACCGCCAGGCCATGCTCGAGGCCGGCCACGACCTCGAGGCCGTGATGCTGAAGGCGGCCACCATCTTCTTCCACCAGGTCTTCCGCGACGGCGTGTTCCACGGCGACCAGCACCCCGGCAACATGGGCGTCGACCGCGAGGGCAACATCTTCGCCGTCGACTTCGGCATCCTCGGGCGCCTCGACCGGCGCACGCGCTTCTTCCTGGCCGACATGATGGTGGCGACCCTGCGCGGCGACTACTACCGCCTCGCCGAGGTGCAGGTGGAGGCGGGCTACCTGCCGGCCGGGCGCTCGCTCGATACCTATGCCCAGGCGCTGCGCAGCGTCTGCGAGCCGATCGTCGGCCGGCCGCTGCACGAGATCTCCTTCGCCAAGCTGCTGCGCCAGCTCTTCTCGCTGACCGAATCCTTCCAGATGCAGGTGCAGCCGCAGCTCCTGCTGCTGCAGAAGAACATGATGATGGCCGAGGGCATCAGCCGCATCCTGACGCCCGAGCTGAACATCTGGCAGATGTCACAGCCGCTGATCGAGCGCTGGATCATCGACAACCGCGGGCCGGCCGCGCGCGTGGCGCAGACCGGTCACGACCTGCAGCGCATCATGGCCCGCGTGCCGCAGTTCCTGACCGACCTGGAGGCCATCGCCGGCGAGATCCGCGGCGGTGGCCTGAAGCTGCATCCCGGCACGCTGGAGCGGCTGGAGCGGCGGCGCGGCCGCGGCCTTGCCTGGCTGTCACTGCTCCTGTCCCTGTCCGCCCTGGTGCTGGCGCTGATCGCCGTCTTGTAAGGCGGGGGCGGGGATTCTACGCTCCGCTGCGTGGTTTTGACCTGCAACCTTCACCTGGGACCGTGAAATGCTGGCCGGCAAGCGCATCCTCCTGGTGGTGAGCGGCGGCATCGCGGCCTACAAGAGCCTCGAACTGGTGCGGCGCCTGCGCGAGCGGGGCGCCGCGGTGACCGCTGTCCTCACCCGCTCCGGGGCAGAGTTCGTGACGCCGCTGTCGCTGGCCTCGCTGACCGAGAACAAGGTCTACCAGGAGCTCTTCTCGCTGACCGACGAGAGCGAGATGGGCCACATCCAGCTCTCCCGCGCGGCCGACCTGGTGGTGGTGGCGCCGGCGACCGCCAATGCGCTGGCCAAGCTTGCCGCCGGCATCGCCGACGACCTCGCCTCGACCCTGCTGCTGGCGACCGACAAGGACGTGATGGTGGCCCCGGCGATGAACGTGCGCATGTGGGAGCACCCGGCGACCCGCGCCAACCTTGCCACCCTGCGCCAGCGCGGCGTGCTGGTGGTTGGGCCCGAGGAAGGACCGATGGCCTGCGGCGAGTTCGGCTTGGGTCGCCTGTCGGAGCCCATGACCATCCTGGCCGCCGTCGACGCCTATTTCGCCGCGGCGACGCCACTGGCCGGCAAGCGCGCGCTGGTGACCAGCGGGCCGACGCACGAGCCGATCGATCCCGTGCGCTACATTGCCAACCGCTCCTCGGGCAAGCAGGGCCATGCCATCGCCGCCGCGCTGGCGCGCCTCGGCGCCCGCGTGACGCTGGTGACCGGGCCGGTGACCCTGGCCGATCCGCCGGCGGTGGAGACGGTCCATGTCGAGACCGCGACCGAGATGCTGGAGGCCTGCCTCGCCGCGCTGCCGGCGGACGTCGCGGTCTGCGCCGCGGCGGTGGCCGACTGGCGCGTCGCCCGCGCCGCCGGCCAGAAGCTGAAAAAGGACGGCAAGGGCGCACCGACGCTGAGCATGACGGAGAACCCGGACATCCTCGCGACGCTGTCGAAGCGCAAGGCTGACCGTCCGGCGCTGGTGGTGGGCTTCGCCGCGGAGACGCAGAGCGTGGTCGACTATGCGCGCGCCAAGCTGAAGAAGAAGGGTTGCGACTGGATCCTGGCCAACGACGTGTCCGGCGGCGGCGTCTTCGGCCAGGACGACAACCAGATCACCCTGGTCGACGCGACGGGCGAGGAGGCCTGGCCCCGGCTCGACAAGCAGGCCGTGGCGCAGCGCCTGGCGCAGCGCATCGCCGACCGCCTCGCCGCGGGGGAGGAAGCCTGATGGCCGGGATCACCGTCGCCGTCCGCCGCCTGCCGCATGGCGAGGGCCTGGCGCTGCCGTCCTATGCCACGTCGCAGAGTGCCGGGATGGACCTGCTGGCCGCGGTGGGCGAGCCGGTGACCCTGGCGCCCGGCGAGCGTCGCCTGGTGCCGACCGGCCTCGCCATCCAGCTGCCCGCCGGCTACGAGGCGCAGGTGCGCCCGCGCTCCGGCCTCGCGCTGAAGCAGGGCGTCACGGTGCTGAATTCCCCCGGCACGGTCGATGCCGACTACCGCGGCGAGGTCGGGGTGATCCTGGTGAACCTGGGCCAGGCGCCCTTCGTCATCCAGCGCGGCGACCGCATCGCGCAGATGATCGTGGCGCCGGTGGTACAGGCTGCCTGGGCCGAGGTCGCCGACCTGGAGGCGAGCCAGCGCGGTGCCGGCGGCTTCGGGTCAACTGGCGTCAAGGGGGGCTGAGCGGACATGCTGCGGCTTTCCAAGAAGCTGCTCTTCGCCATCGAGGCGGTGGTCGACGTGGCCTACCACGCCGGGCCGCAGCCGGTGCGCTCCACCGACATTTCCGACCGCCAGGGCATCCCGCGCCGCTACCTGGAACAGGTGCTGCAGGAACTGGTGCACGAAGGCGTGCTGGCCGGCCAGCGCGGGCCGCGCGGCGGCTACCGCCTGGCGCGCGAGCGCCGGCGCATCACCGTGGGCCAGATCATCCGCATCGTGAACAAGCTGGAGGGCACCGGCGATCCGGCCGGCGAGACCGACGGGTCGGAGATCGGCCAGCGCGTGGTGCGCCCCATCTGGCTGCAGATGCAGGAGGAGATGATGGCGCGCTTCGATGCCACCACCATCGAGGAGCTCTGCGAGCGCGCCCGCGCGCTCGGCATCGAGAGCGGCCCCTCGGGGCCGGTGGACTACAGTATCTAGGGCCGCGCCCTTCGGCCCACCCTTCGAGGCGGGCGCTGGCGCGCCCTCCTCAGGGCGAGGCTGGGGCGACTGGCAAGCGTTTGAACTGACCTCATCCTGAGGAGCCGCCAAGGGCGGCGTCGCGAAGGATGGACCGAGGGAGCGAAACCGAGGAGTACCCATGCCCGACAAGACCACGCCAGCGCGGACCCAGGGCCGCATCTACGGCTCCATCCTCGAGACCATCGGCGCGACGCCGCTGGTGGAGATTCCGCGCCTGGCCGAGCGCCACGGCGTCAAGGCCCGCATCCTGGCGAAGTGCGAGTTCTTCAACCCGCTGTCCTCGGTCAAGGACCGCATCGGCCGCGCCATGATCGACGCGCTGGAGAGCCAGGGCAAGCTGAAGCCCGGCGGCCTGCTGGTCGAGCCGACCTCGGGCAACACCGGGATCGCGCTGGCCTTCGTCGCCGCCGCGCGCGGCTACAAGCTGGTGCTGACCATGCCCGAGACCATGTCGGTCGAGCGCCGCCGCGTGCTGCGCCTGCTGGGCGCGAGCCTGGAGCTGACCGAGGGCGCCAAGGGCATGAAGGGCGCCATCGCCAAGGCCGAGGAGATCATCGCCGCCACCCCAGGCGCGGTCATGCCGCAGCAGTTCCAGAACCCGGCCAACCCGGCGATCCATCGCGCCACCACGGCCGAGGAGATCTGGGCCGACACGGCGGGCGCGGTCGACTGCTTCATCTCCGGCGTCGGCACCGGCGGCACCATCACCGGCGTCGGCCAGGTGCTGAAGCAGCGCAAGCCTGGCGTGAGGATCGTCGCGGTCGAGCCCGAGGCCAGCCCGGTGCTGAGCGGCGGCCAGCCCGGCCCGCACAAGATCCAGGGCATCGGTGCCGGCTTCGTGCCGCCGATCCTGGAGGTGAAGCTGATCGACGAGGTGGTGCAGGTGGCCAACGACACGGCCTTCCGCCTGGCGCGCGAGGCCGCGGCGGTCGAGGGCATCCCCTGCGGCATCTCCTCGGGCGCGGCGCTGGCCGCCGCCTATGAGATCGGCGCGCGCAAGGAGATGGCGGGCAAGACGCTCGTCGTCGTGCTGCCCTCCTCGGCCGAGCGCTACCTCTCGACGGCGCTCTTCGAGGGGCTGGAGTAGGGCGCCGCCGCTGCCGACTCCCTTCCCCCTTGGGGGAAGGTGGCCGCGCAAGCGGCCGGATGAGGTAGGTTGGTGCGATTGGTTGATGACCGCACCGACCCATCTCCCTCACCCCGTGCGCTTCGCGCGCTCGCGCTGCGAGCTCCCAAGGGAGAGGGGGGACTGAGGCGGTAGCGCTCTTTTCCCGCTCCCTGGCTACCCCGGCCGCCGCTTCTCCAGGTAGGCGCGGCAGAGTTCGCGCAGCCGTTCGCGGCCGAAGCTGGGGTCGTGGCCGGCGTGGACCACGGTGACCGGCAGCGCCATCAGGCGCTCGATGGTGCGGAGGTAGGCCGGGATGTCGCTCTCCGGCAGCTCGTCCAGCAGCGGGCCGTCGTAGAGCGCGTCGCCGGAGAAGAGCGTCCCCGTCGCCGCCTCCCAGAGGCCGATGGAGCCGGGCGAGTGGCCCGGCAGGTGCAGCACCTCGAAGCGGCGGTCGCCGGTCGAGACCACGTCGCCCTCGTCGATCAGGCGGCTGACCTTGGCGCCCTTCTGGCGGAAGCCCTCCAGCGCCATGCCGGGCGGCAGCGCCGTCACCAGGTAGGGGTCCTGCATCTGATAGCCGGACTTCTCCAGCCCGGCGATGGCTTCCGGCCCCCAGAAGGTATGGGGGTCGAGCGAGGCGAGTTCGGGCACCTCCAGCAGGTGCGCTTCCAGCGGATGGGCGCAGCAGTCGGCGAACTCGTGGTGCCCGCCCATGTGGTCGCCGTGGCCGTGCGTCGCCACCGCCGTCACCGGCTTGTCCAGCAGGTCCTGCATCTCGGCCGTCAGGTTGCCGACGCCCATGCCGGTATCGACGATGAGGTCGCGGTCGCGCCCACGCAGATGCCAGATGTTGCAGCGCATGAGCGGCACCACGTGCGGCTCCCACAGCAGCGTGATGGCATCGTCGATGGTCCTGCGCTCGAACCAGCGCTCGGCGACGGGGAAGGGCATGGGTGTGACTCCTCGACCGCTGCAGTCTACCCCCGCACGCTTGTTTCTTCTCCCTGCCCCTTTATGGGGGAGGGCTAACAGGCAAGGGGATGGGCAGAGGGCCTACTTCCAAATCTTCTTACCGCTGCCCGGCAGGCCCAGCTCGGCCCACATCCGGTCCACCTTCTCCACCACCGCCTCGTCCATCCTGATCTCCCGCCCCCATTCGCGCGTCGTCTCGGGCGGCAGCTTGTCGGTGGCGTCGAGGCCGATCTTCGAGCCCAGCCCTGACACCGGGCTGGCAAAATCGAGATAATCGATCGGCGTGTTCTCGATCACCGTGATGTCGCGCGCCGGGTCCATCTTGGTGGAGACGGCCCACATGACCTCTTTCCAGTCGCGCGCGTTGACGTCGTGATCCACCACGATGACCCACTTGGTGTACATGAACTGCCGCAGGTAGCTCCAGACGCCCAGCATCACGCGCTTGGCGTGGCCGGGATAGGCCTTCTTCATCGCGACCACGGCGATGCGGTAGCTGCAGCCCTCGGGCGGCAGCCAGAAGTCGACGATCTCGGGGAACTGCTGCTGGAAGAGGGGGATGAAGACCTCGTTCAGCGCCTCGCCCAGCACCGAGGGCTCGTCCGGCGGACGGCCGGTGAAGGTGGAGAGATAGATCGGGTCGCGCCGCATGGTGACGGCGCTGACGGTGAAGACCGGGAAGGGCTCCACCGCGTTGTAGTAGCCGGTGTGGTCGCCGTAGGGCCCCTCGTCGCCGTAGTCGGAGAGGCTGACGTGGCCCTCCAGCACGATCTCGGCCTCGGCCGGCACCTTCAGCGGCACGGTCTTGCAGTCGACCAGCTCGACCTTCCGGCCGCGCAGCAGGCCGGCGAACTGGTACTCCGACAGCGTGTCGGGCACCGGCGTCACCGCGGCCAGGATGGTGCCGGGGTCGGCGCCGATCACCACCGCGGCCGGCAGCGGCTCGCGCTTCGCCTGCTTCCAGCGCTGGTGGTGCTGCGCGCCGCCGCGATGCTTCAGCCAGCGCATCAGCGTGGTGTTCCGCCCGGTCACCTGCATGCGGTAGATGCCGAGGTTGAAGGCGTCCTCCTTCTTCCCCGTCGGTCCCTGCGTCACCACCAAGGGCCAGGTGATCAGCGGCGCCGGCTCGCCCGGCCAGCAGGTCTGGACGGGAAGCTGCGCCAGGTCGATGTCGTCGCCTTGCAGCACCACCTCCTGGCAGGGGGCGCGGCCGACCGTCTTCGGCTTCATCGCCATGACGGTCTTCAGCAGCGGCAGGTAGGACAGCGCCTCGCGGAAGCCGCCCGGCGGCTCCGGCTGGCGCAGGAAGGCCAGGGTCTCGCCCACCTCGCGCAGCTGCGGCGGCTCGCGGTCCATGCCCCAGGCGACGCGCTCCACCGTGCCGAAGAGGTTCACCAGCACCGGCATGGCGTAGCGCGAGCCGTCCGGCTTCACCACGTTCTCGAAGAGCACCGCCGGCCCCTGCTCGGCCAGCAGGCGGGTCTGGATCTCGGTCATCTCCAGGACCGGCGAGACGGGCGTCTTGACCCGCACCAGCCGGCCCTCGCGCTCCAGGCGCTCGATGAAGTCGCGCAGGGACTTGTAGGGCATGGCGCCAAGGTAGCGGGGCGGGAGCGGGCGGCAAAGGGGCGCCGCCGTGCTACAACGCCGCCATGGCCGACCGCATCGAGACCCGCCTCTATGTCACCGACCCGCTCGCCGCCGGCGCGGTGGTCGGGCTGGACCACGGGCCGGCGCACTACCTTCGCTCCGTGCTGCGGCTGGAGCAGGGAGCGCGCGTCGCGCTGTTCAACGGGCGCGACGGCGCCTGGGCGGCGCGGATCGACGGATTGGGCAAGGGCTGGGCCTCGCTCAAGGTCGAGGCGCTGCTGCAGGCGCAAGCGCCCGAGCCCGACCTCTGGCTCTGCTTCGCGCCGATCAAGCGGGCGCGGCTCGACTTCCTGGTGGAGAAGGCCTGCGAGCTGGGCGTCTCGCGGCTGCAGCCGGTCATTACCCAGCACACGGTCGTCACGCGCGTGAACCTGGAGCGCCTGAGGGCCAACGTGCGCGAGGCGGCCGAGCAGTGCGAGCGCCTGACCCTGCCGGTGGTCGCCGAGCCGCTCGAGCTGCCGGCGCTGCTGGCCGCCTGGCCGGCCGGGCGGCGCCTCTTCCTCTGCGCCGAGGCCGGGCCGGCGCGGCCCCTGGCCGAGGCGGTGCAGGCCGCCCCGCCGGGACCGGCCGCATTCATGACCGGGCCGGAAGGGGGTTTTTCCGCGGGCGAGCTTGACGATCTGGCAAAGCGGGCCTTCGTCTCGCCCGTGGGGCTGGGCCCGCGAATCCTTCGCGCCGATACCGCCGCCATCGCCGCACTTGCCGCTTGGCAGGCACTCGCCGGCGACGGTAAGGAACGCCCGCCGCCGGACCGGGCCACCCCGGGCCGCGCGGCCTTCGCCGCCCTGGGCGAAGACCCGGAAGGTTAGGGGGAGAACGCGTTTGTCAGCACCGCCGCAGGCCAAGGGCGAACCGATCACGTCCAAGCGTCAGCTCGTCGAGTACCTGGAGGCCGGCAACAAGCCGCTCGCCGACTGGCGCATCGGCACCGAGCACGAGAAGTTCGGCTTCACCTGGGACGACTTGCGCCCGCTGCCCTATGACGGCGGGCGCGGCATCCGCGCGCTGCTGGAGGGCCTGGCGCGCGACTTCGGCTGGACCCCGGTGGCCGAGCACGGCCTGCCCATCGCGCTGACCAAGGAGGGCTGCAGCATCACGCTGGAGCCGGGCGGGCAGTTCGAGCTCTCGGGCGCGCCGCTGGAATCCATCCACCAGACCTGCAACGAGGTGCACCGCCACCTGATGGAGGTGAAGCACGTCGCCGAGCCGCTGGGCATCGGCATGCTGGGCATGGGCTTCCAGCCCAAGTGGCGGCGCGAGGAGATCCCCTGGATGCCCAAGGGGCGCTACAAGATCATGCGCGACTGGATGCCCAAGCGCGGCACGCTCGGCCTCGACATGATGCTGCGCACCTGCACGGTTCAGGTGAACCTGGACTACAGCAGCGAGGCCGACATGGTGCGGAAGTTCCGCGTCAGCCTGGCGCTGCAGCCCATCGCCACCGCGCTCTTCGCCAATTCGCCCTTCACCCACGGCCAGCCGAACGGCTTCAAGTCCTACCGCAGCCACATCTGGACCGACACCGACCCCGACCGCTGCGGGATCCTGCCCTTCGTGTTCGAGCCCGGCATGGGTTTCGAACGCTATGTCGACCATGTGCTCGACGTGCCGATGTACTTCGTCTATCGCAACGGCGAATACCTCGACGCCTCGGGCCAGTCCTTCCGCGACTTCCTGCAGGGCAGGCTGCCGGCGCTGCCGGGCGAGATCCCGACGACCAGCGACTGGGCCGACCACCTGACGACCCTGTTCCCCGAGGTGCGCCTCAAGAAGTTCCTGGAGATGCGCGGCGCCGACGGCGGACCCTGGTGGCGCATCTGCGCCCTGCCGGCGCTCTGGGTCGGGCTGCTCTACGATTCCGTCGCACTTGATGCCGCCTGGGAGCTCTGCAAGGACTGGACGGCGGCGGAGCATCAGGCGCTGCGCGACGCGGTGCCGCGGCAGGCGCTGCAGGCCCCCTTCCGTGGCGGCAGGGTGCAGGACCTGGCGAAACAGGTGGTGGCCATCGCCATCGACGGCCTGAAGCGGCGCGCCCGCTCGCTCAGCTTCATCGCCGACGAGAGCCACTTCCTCAGCCCCTTGCAGGAGGTGGCCGACAGCGGGCTTACTGCCGCCGATCGCGCCCTGGAGGCCTTCACCGGCCGCTGGCAGGGCAACATCGACGAGGCCTTCAAGGAGCTGGCCTACTAGGCCGGCGCCTGCCCAGGGAGATACCCATGCATAAAATACTTAACCCGCCGACCGCGCCGGCGCCCTTCTCGCGCTACAGCCAGGGGGTCGAGGTCGAGGCCGGCAAGCGCTGGCTTTCCATCGCCGGCCAGGTCGGCGTGGACGCGGCGGGCAAGCTTGCCGACACGGTCGAAGGCCAGCACGAGCAGTGCTGGAAGAATGTCCTGGCCGTCCTGACCGCCGCTGGCATGGGCCCGCACGACCTGGTCAAGATCACCATCTTCGTCACCACGGCCGACCAGACGGCGATTTCGCGCCAGGTGCGCGACCGCATGCTGCAGGGCGCGACGCCGACCTCCACCCTTCTGGTGGTGGCGGGCCTGGCGACACCGGATCTCAAGGTCGAGATCGAGGCCTGGGCCGCAGCCTGATTCACACTGGTCTGTTATGCACTTCGGCCGGCCGACTCTGCGCAGTGGCGGGGCGGGAATCTTTCAGCCTATCTTCCCGGCCAGCATACTCTCGTAACACTGTGGGGCCGGATGGCATCGGGCGTGCTCTGGATCGACGTCGGAGATCTTTTCTGGTGGCCGCACAACCATGTGACGGGCATCCAGCGCACCATGGCGTCGGTCATCGTGGAGCTGGTCGAGTCGCCTCCGGCCGGTCTCGATTTCCGCTTCTGCGCCTACACGCCCGAGCGCGACTTCCATCGAGTGCCGACCTCGGTCGTGATGGAGCGCTCGCTCAGTCTGCTCGGCCTGGCGCCGAGCGCGGCGCCGGCGGCGGCACCCGCCAGCCCGCCGGCGAAGCGCCGATTCCGGCCAGTGCTGTGGCTCGCCAAGGCCTTCCTGCGCTGTCTGCCGGGAGAGTTGCGCGGCCCGATGCGCGACTTCTGCTATGCCGGGGACACGCTGGTGCGGGCGACCTGGCGCTGGATGAGCCGGCCGTTCCGACGCCGTCCGCCGCCGCCACCCCTCGTCGACGCGCTCGCGGCCGGTGATACGCTGCTCAACATCGGCTCGAGCTGGATCAATCCCACCTACAACGATTTCGTCCGTCGCGAGAAGGCACGCTGCGGCCTGCGCTACGTGATCCTGCTCTACGACTGCAACCCCTACTCCGTGCCGCAGTTCCACACGGCAGAGGCCGTCACGCGCTTCTGCGCCTGGGCGGAGGATACGGTCGGCATCGCCGACCGGGTGCTGACGATCTCGCGCTACTCGCAGGGCGACCTGCTGCGCTTCATGCGGGAGCGCAAGCTGCCGGAGAAGACGCCGGTCGTGGTGCGCCTGGCGGATCGCATGGCGCCGCCGCGGCGGGCGACGAGCGGGCGGGCCGACCTGGCCCCGCTGTTCGCCGCCGGCAACTACATCCTGACCATTTCCAGCATCGCGCCGTCGAAGAACCACGTGGTCGTCGTGCAGGCCTTCAAGCTGCTCAGGGGCCGTGGCGTGACGCTGCCGCCGATCCTCTGGGGCGGCGTGGTGATCCGCCCGGAGGCCGTTGACACCCTGCTGGAGTCGGACCCGGTGCTCGCCGCCAGCATCGTCCGCGCCGGCATCCTGGACGAGGACGACCTGAAGCTCGCCTACCAGCACTGCCGTTTCACCATCTTTCCCAGCAAGTTCGAGGGCTGGGGCCTGCCGGTCGCGGAGAGCCTGCAGTTCGGCAAGGTCTGCCTGGCCAGCAACGCCACCTCGATCCCCGAGATCGGCGGCGCGCTGGTCGACTATTTCGATCCTGACGACCCTGAGCAGCTGGCCGCCCTGATCGAGCGCTACCTCGACGATGCGTATCTCGCCGCCCGCGAGGCCGAGATCGCCAGCGGCTTCCGCCCCACCACCTGGGCCGACACGCTGCGCGAGATGCTGGCGGCCCTGGACTAGGGCGGTTTCGCTTCTGATTGAATCGGCCCGCTCTGGCTACCTATTGATTTCACGCATTTTCTTGACGCGAACCGGCGTCCACTTCGCTCGAAAATGCTCTAGCGGCGCAGCAGCCAGCCAAGGACGGACCGGCGAGCGGGCGCCGACGCCAAGCGTGTCAGCGTGGGCAGCTCGGCGCGGATACGGGCCCGATCCTTCTCCGACAGGGCCGCGGCCAGCGCCCCGGTGCTGGGGCTGACATTCTGGCGGGCCACCGCGGAGGCGCGCTGCAGCAGGTCGTTGCCGACCCTGATGCCGATCTGCCGCGCCATGCGCCTGACGCAGCCGGCCGGATCCTCGGCCAACTCGTCATAGCGCAGCAGCAGCATGTTCGGTTGCGCCAGCCAGTCGGCGACGTAGCGATCCTGCTTGCGCAGGTGCGTCAGGGCGATCTCCAGCGACTCGATGCCGCCGAACCCGCCACCCGCGGTCTTGGCCAGCTCGCCGGCGCCCAGCAGTGAAAGGGCGACATCGCAGGGGTCGCGCACGACGACGTGGCCGATAGCCTGCCCCTCGCGCAGCCACGCGGCCGCGGCGGCGGTCAGGGGCCCGTGGGTTTTCACCGCCAGCAGCTCGCCCGGCGCCGTCGCCGCCAGGAGGGCGGGCGCCAGCTCGTCGGTGTAGTTGCTGTCTTGCCCTTCCAGCACGAGTGGCGGCGACAGTGGCCGCTGCGGCCGGCCGGCGAGCCGCAGCAGCCGCGACAGCAGCTTGTACGCCAGGGTGCTGCCGCTGCGCGTCACGCCATAGGAAATGTAGAGTCGGCCGGCTGGCACGGCAGGCAGGGCTCCCCGGTCGGCGCCCGCCGGCGCAGTTGGGCCACCGCGCTCGATAGTCCCTGCCGCCCGCCCTGGCAAGCGGCGCGTCGCCTCAGGCCGCGGTGCCGCCCACGGTGATGCGGTCGATCAGCAGGCTGGGCTGGCCGACGCCGACCGGCACGCCCTGGCCCTCCTTGCCGCAGGTGCCGATGCCGGGGTCGAGCTTCAGGTCGTTGCCGATGCGGCTGATCTGCCGCATCACCTCGGCGCCGCTGCCGATCAGCGTCGCGCCCTTCACCGGCTGGCCGAGCTTGCCGTCCTCGATCCGGTAGGCCTCGGTGCAGGAGAAGACGAACTTGCCCGAGGTGATGTCGACCTGGCCGCCGCCGAAGGAGACGGCGTAGAGGCCCTTCTTCACCCCCTTCAGGATCTCGGCGGGGTCCTCCTGGCCGGCCAGCATGATGGTGTTGGTCATGCGCGGCATGGGGATGTGGGCGAAGGACTGGCGCCGGCCGTTGCCGGTCGGCCGCATGCCCATCAGGCGCGCGTTCTGCCGGTCCTGCATGTAGCCGGTCAGGATGCCGTCCTCGATCAGCACCGTGCGGCTGGTCGGCGTGCCCTCGTCGTCGATGGTGAGGCTGCCGCGCCGGTCGGCCAGCGTGCCGTCGTCGACCACGGTGACCCCGCGCGAGGCGACCTGCTGCCCCAGCTTGCCGGCGAAGACCGAGGTGCCCTTGCGGTTGAAGTCGCCCTCGAGGCCGTGGCCCACCGCCTCGTGCAGCAGGATGCCGGGCCAGCCGGGACCCAGCACCACCGGCATCTCGCCGGCCGGGGCCTCGCCGGCCTCCAGGTTCACCAGGGCCATGCGCAGCGCCTCGTCGACCGAGGCCTGCCAGTGCTTGGGATCGAACAGCAGATTGAGGGCGATGCGCCCGCCCGAGCCGTGGCTGCCGCTCTCCTGCCGGTCGCCGTCGCCGACGATCAGCGAGACGTTGAGGCGGATCAGCGGGCGCACGTCGGCCCGCCGCTCGCTTCCCGCGCGCAGGATCTCGACCGCCTGCCACTCGCCGGCGAGCGAGGCGGTGACCTGCCGCACCCGGGGATCGCGGGCACGGGCATAGGCGTCGATCTCGCCCAGCAGCTTCACCTTGCGCTCGAAGGGCAGGGCCAGGACCGGGTTGTCGTCGCTGTAGAGCCGGGCATTGGTGCCGGCCGGCGCCTCGCCGACCGCCCCGGCATGGCCGCGGGTGACCTGTTCCACCGTCGCCACGGCGCGCTCCACCGCAGCCAGGCTGAGCTCGCTGGCATGGGCATAGCCGGCGCTCTCCCCGGCCACGGCGCGCAGGCCGAAGCCCTGGGTGACGTCGAACGAGGCCGTCTTGATTCGCCCGTCGTCGAACACCAGCCCCTCGCTCTGGCGGTATTCCAGGAAGAGCTCGCCGTCATCGGCCTTGGCGAGGGCGCGGTCGACCAAGCCTTCCAGCCGCTTCGGATCGAGGCCGGCGCGCTCCTGGAACAGCTTGGCGGTGGTGGCGAGGTGCGACATGGGAGGGGTCCTCCGGGGCGGCGGCGAAAGGCTCTGCAGCCTACTTAAGGTCTCGTGCCGCGCTTGGATAGGGGCGGCATGCGGCGACAGGTCGCTAGGGCCCGTCCGGCGCCGCTTTCCTATACTCGTCGGGGTGGCCGCTCCGGCCGGGCGGTCGAGGGCTGCGGAAAGGGTCGAGGACGGCGGCAGGCCGGTCTTGAGGCGTCCGCGGCTTTGCACTAGGGTCCGGCCGGTCGCAGGCTGCCCGCCTTGCCAAGGGCTTGGGCCGTCGATCGGGGCGACCGCGGCGGTCCTGGCGGGATAGAGTCCGGACAGTCGCCGGGCCAGAAGACGAGGGGAGAGACCGGTACATGCGGAAGGTTTTCGCAGGCCTTTGGACGCGCGCCGCGGCGCTGGCGCTCGGCGCGGGCCTGGTGGCGGTGGCCGGCACGGCGGCCGCTACCGAGGCGCAGGACTGGCACATGGGCCTTCAGGAGGCCGCCACGCCGGTCGCCGAATCGATCCATTCCTTCCACACGCTGCTGCTTTACATCATCACCGCCATCGTCATCTTCGTGCTGGCGCTGCTGATCTACGTCATGTTCCGCTTCAGCGAGAAGCGGAACCCGAAGCCCTCCAAGACCGCGCACAACACCCTGATCGAGGTGCTCTGGACCGTGGTCCCGGTGATCATCCTGGTGGTGATCGCCATCCCGTCCTTCAAGCTGCTCTACCTGACGGACGCCTCCGAGGATGCCGACATGACCCTCAAGGTCTACGGCAACACCTGGAACTGGACCTACGAGTACCCGGACAACGGCGGCTTCTCCTTCACCGCCAACATGAAGCAGGCCGAGGACCTGGCGCCGGGCGAACTGCGCAACCTCGCCACCGACAACGTGGTGGTGCTGCCGTCCGACACCAAGATCCGCTTCATCGTCACGTCGAACGACACGATCCACTCCTTCGCCATGCAGCCCTGGGGCATCAAGATCGACGCCGTGCCGGGCCGCCTGAACGAGACCTGGGCCGAGATTCCGGCGAAGTACGACGGCCAGGTCTTCTACGGCCAGTGCTCGGAGCTTTGCGGCACCAATCACGCCTTCATGCCGATCATGATCAAGATCGTCTCGAAGGCGGAGTTCGCCACCTGGGTCGAGCAGGCGAAGCAGGAATTCGGAGCCGATGACACGGCCCCGGCGACCACGCAGGTCGCCGGTCAGTAAGCGACGAAGAGAGGCAGGAGAGTCCCCCTATGGCCCAGGCCACGCACGGCAGCGACAGCCACGCCTTCGACGCCCACGGGCACGACGCCCACGGCGATCACGCCCACCACGACCACAAGCCGGGCTTCTTCGTCCGCTGGTTCTGTTCCACGAACCACAAGGACATCGGCACGCTCTACCTGATCTTCGCGGTGATCGCCGGCCTGATCGGCGGCGGCCTCTCGGTGATGATGCGCATGGAGTTGCAGGAGCCGGGCGTCCAGTACCTGACCGACGCGGCCGGCGGCCCCGATGGCCAGCTCTGGAACGTGTTCATCACCGCGCACGGCCTGATCATGGTGTTCTTCGTGGTCATGCCGGCGCTGATCGGTGGCTTCGGCAACTGGTTCATCCCGCTGATGATCGGCGCGCCCGACATGGCTTTCCCGCGGATGAACAACATGTCCTTCTGGCTGCTCGTGCCGGCCTTCCTGCTGCTCGGCCTCTCGACCATCATTCCGCCAGGCGCCGGGACCGGTTGGACCATCTATCCGCCGCTGTCGTCGCATACGATGCACGACGGGCCATCGGTCGACATGGCGATCTTCGCCCTGCACCTGGCGGGTGCCAGCTCGATCCTCGGCGCGATCAACTTCATCACCACGATCTTCAACATGCGCGCCCCCGGCATGACGCTGCACCGCATGCCGCTGTTCATCTGGGCCATGCTGGTGACCGCCTTCCTGCTGTTGCTGGCGGTGCCGGTGCTGGCTGGCGCCATCACCATGCTGCTGACCGACCGCAATGTCGGCACGCACTTCTTCGACCCGGCCGGCGGCGGCGACCCGATCCTGTTCCAGCACCTCTTCTGGTTCTTCGGGCATCCCGAGGTCTACATCATGATCCTGCCGGCCTTCGGCATCATCAGCCATGTGGTCTCGACCTTCTCGAAGAAGCCGGTGTTCGGCTACCTGGGCATGGCCTACGCCATGGTGGCGATCGGCGTGGTCGGCTTCATCGTCTGGGCGCACCACATGTTCACGGTGGGTCTGGACGTCGACACCCGCGCCTACTTCACCGCGGCGACCATGGTCATCGCGGTGCCGACCGGCGTGAAGATCTTCTCCTGGGTGGCGACGATGTGGGGCGGCTCGATCCGCTTCGACACGCCGATGCTCTGGGCGATCGGCTTCATCTTCCTCTTCACCGTCGGCGGCGTGACCGGCGTGGTGCTGGCCAATGCCGGCATGGACATCATCCTGCACGACACCTACTACGTCGTGGCCCACTTCCACTATGTGCTGTCGCTGGGCGCCGTGTTCGGCATCTTCTGCGGCATCTACTACTGGATCGGCAAGATGAGCGGCCGCCAGTACCCCGAGTGGGCCGGGCGGCTGCACTTCTGGACCACCTTCATCGGCGTCAACCTGACCTTCTTCCCGCAGCACTTCCTGGGGCTGCAGGGCATGCCGCGGCGCTACATCGACTACGCCGACGCCTATGCCGGCTGGAACCTGGTCTCCTCGATCGGCGCCTACATCTCCTACGGCTCCACGCTCTTCTTCGTCTGCGTGATGATCTACACCCTGGTGGCGGGTCGCCGCGTCGGCGCGAACTACTGGGGCGAAGGCGCGACGACGCTGGAGTGGACCGTCTCCTCTCCGCCGCCGTTCCACACCTTCGAGGAGCTGCCGGAGATCAAGCCCGCCGAGGCGCACTAGGCGGTCTGGGAAGGGTTCCGGTCAGATCATGGTCGAACTGGTCAGTCGCAGCAGCGCAGTCCCGGCCGCCGGCGAGGCGGTCGGGGACTGGTTCGCCCTGCTGAAGCCACGGGTGATGAGCCTGGTGGTCTTCACCGGGCTTGCCGGCCTGCTGGTTGCGCCGGGGGCGATCAACCCGGTGCTGGGCGCGGTCGCGGTGCTCTGCATCGCGGTCGGCGCCGGCGCCGCCGGGGCCATAAACATGTGGTACGACCGCGACATCGACGCGGTCATGGAGCGCACGCGCGGCCGGCCCATCGTCCAGGGTCGCGTCAAGCCGGAGGAAGCGCTGAGCTTCGGCATCATCCTCTCGCTCTTCTCGGTCATGCTGATGGGCCTGGCGGTGAACTGGACCGCCGGTGCGCTGCTGGCGCTGGCCAACCTCTTCTACGTCTTCGTCTATACCGTCTGGCTGAAGCGCCGCACGCCGCAGAACATCGTGATCGGCGGCGCCGCCGGCGCCTTCCCGCCGATGATCGGCTGGGCCGCTGTCACCGGCTCGGTCAGCCTGGAGTCGATCGCGCTCTTCCTGCTGATCTTCATGTGGACCCCGCCGCACTTCTGGGCGCTGGCGCTCTATCGTGCCGGCGACTACGCGCGGGCCGGCGTGCCCATGCTGCCCGTGGTGGCGGGGCGCGAGGCGACCAAGCGGCAGATCCTGCTCTATGCCCTGGCGCTGCTGCCGGTGGCGCTGCTGCCGACGCTGCTGGGCATCACCGGCTTCGTCTATGGCGCGGCCGCCCTGCTGCTGGGCGGCGCCTTCGTCCTGCTGGCGCTGAAGATCCAGCGCGATCCCACCGACCGCGCGGCCAAGCAGACCTTCGGCTTCTCCATCCTCTACCTCTTCCTGCTCTTCGCGCTGGTCATCGTCGATCGGGCGCCCGGCCTCGCCGGTGCCTTCCAGGGAGGCCTGTGGTGAGCGCCATGGCCCAGCGCCGCGACGACCGCAAGGCTGCGAAGTCCGCGTCCGTGGCGCCGCTGGACGCCCAGGCGCGCCGCCGCCGCCGGCTGCGCAACTGGGCGCTGCTGGGCGCGCTGGCCGCCTTCGTCGTGCTGGTCTACCTGGTGGCGCTGGTCAAGATGGGGTTCTTCCAGTGAGCCGGCGTGACAAGCGCCCGGGCCGCAACGCCGGCATCGCGCTGGTGCTGGCCGCGGTTTCCTGCGGCATGATCGTCGCCGCCTTCGCCGCGGTGCCGCTCTATCGCCTCTTCTGCCAGGTCACCGGCTACGGCGGCACCACGCAGGTCGCCGAGGAGGCACCGGCCGAGATCGGCGAGCGCACCTTCGTCGTGCGCTTCGACGCCAACGTGAACCTGCAGCTGCCCTGGATGTTCCGCCCGGAGCAGCAGGCGGTGAAGGTGCGCGTCGGCGAGCCGGCGCTGATCTACTACTTCGCCAAGAACCGGGCGAACTATGTCACCACCGGCCAGGCGACGTTCAACGTGACGCCGGCCAAGGCCGGACTCTATTTCAACAAGGTCGCCTGCTTCTGCTTCAACTCGCAGACGCTGCAGCCCGGCCAGCAGGTCGACATGGGCGTGTCGTTCTTCATCGACCCGGCCATCGTCGACGATCCGAACCTGGACGACGTGCACACCATCACGCTGTCCTATACCTTCTTCGCCGATCCTGACGCGAAGCCGTCCGAGAACTCGGACGCCGGCACGCGGCAGCCGAACGGCGCGGCGGCGCGCTAAGTGGCGCCGGAGACGAGTTTCAGAGGGGACGAGGGGCCATGAGCGAGGTTTCTTCCGGCAAGATGAAGCAGCCCTACCACCTGGTCGAGCCCAGCATCTGGCCGCTCTTCGGCTCGATCGCCGGCGGCCTGCTGACCGCGGGTGGCGTGCTGTATCTGCACGACTACACCGACATCCTGTTGCCGATCGGCTTCGTGGCCGTGCTGGCGACGATGTTCTTCTGGTGGCGCTCGGTCATCAAGGAAGGCACCATCCTGAAGCAGCACTCGCCGATCGTCTCGATCGGCCTGCGCTACGGCATGCTGCTCTTCATCTGCTCCGAGGTGATGTTCTTCGTCGCCTTCTTCTGGGCCTATTTCGACCCGGCGATCTTCTTCCACGAAACCAACCAGATCACCCGCTTCGAGTTCCTGGGCGGGCAGTGGCCGCCGAAGGGCGTGCACACCTTCGATCCCTTCGACATCCCCTTCCTCAACACCATGATCCTGCTGCTCTCGGGCTGCACGGTCACCTGGGCGCACCACGCCGTGCTGGCCAACGACCAGAAGAGCGCGGTGCAGGGCCTGACCGTCACCGTGCTGCTGGGCATGCTCTTCACCAGCCTGCAGGTCTTCGAGTACGCCCACGCCGCCTTCGGCTTCCGCGACGGCATCTACTCCTCGGCCTTCTTCATGGCCACGGGCTTCCACGGCTTCCACGTTATGATCGGCACGATCTTCCTGGCGGTCTGCCTGTTCCGCGCCCGCGCCGGCCACTTCACGCCCGAGCGCCACTTCGGCCTCGAGGCGGCGGCCTGGTACTGGCACTTCGTCGACGTGGTGTGGCTCTTCCTCTTCGTCTGCATCTACTGGTGGGGCGCGGGCGACCTGCCCGCCGCCCACTAGTGTGATGGCGGGCGGCTTCCACAGCCGGGTCTCGCCCCTCGCGGCGGGACTCGGCTGCCGCTGCCCGCGCTGTGGACGGGGCAAGCTGTACCAGGGCTACCTCACGGTGCGCGAGCGCTGCGAGGCCTGCGGGCTGGACCTGAAGAAGGCCGACAGCGGCGACGGCCCCGCCGTCTTCATCATCTTCATCCTGGGCTTCCTGGTGGTCCCCATCGCGCTCTGGGTCGAGGCCGCCTTCGAGCCGCCGCTGTGGGTGCACATGGTGATCTGGCCAGTGGTCATCCTGGGCCTGGCGCTGGGCCTGCTGCGGCCGATGAAGGCCACCATGATCGCCCTGCAGTTCCGTCACCGGGCCAGCGATTCCGGCCGCGTCGACTACGAATAGGTATCCAGCCGCCGTGCAGCTCTTCGGACGCCCCTTCAAGCCGCGTCTCTGGCCGACGCTGATCGCCCTGCCGGCCTTCCTGGTGCTGATCGGGCTCGGCGCCTGGCAGCTCGAGCGCCTGTCCTGGAAGCAGGGGCTGATCGACGAGTTGACCCAGCGCATGGAGGCACCGCCGATCGCCATGCCGGAGGCCCCGGCCGATCCGGCCGCGCTCGAGTTCCGCCGCGTCACGCTGCGGGGCGAGTTCCTGCACGACAAGGAGCTCTATTTCCCGGACAAGACCTACAAGGGAACCCACGGCCTCTGGGTCGCTACGCCCTTCCGCCTGGACGACGGGCGCGTGGTCATCGTCAATCGCGGCTGGGTGCCGGACAAGTACGTGCTGCCGAAGACGCGCGAGCCCGGACTGCTGCAAGGGCAGGTCACGGTCGAGGGCATCCTGCGCCTGCCCGGCTGGAAGGGCTGGGACTCGATGAAGCCGGCCAACGATCCCGGCCGCAACGCCTGGTACTTCTTCGACCTGCCGGCGATGGCCGCGG
Source organism: Pseudomonadota bacterium (assembly GCA_029781795.1). Lineage (GTDB taxonomy): Bacteria > Pseudomonadota > Alphaproteobacteria > Kiloniellales > JACOMY01 > JAKOWB01. Next base: position 21,282 of record JAKOWB010000269.1, read on the forward strand.
CCGCCGGCCTCGCCAACGTCACCACCGACCTCTACGTCGAGGCGCTGGGCGACGAATCGACCGGCCTGCTGCCCATCGGTCTCGACCGCCATGTCGAGTTGCCGAACGACCATCTGCAGTACGCCATCACCTGGTTCGCCCTGGCGCTGGTGCTGCTGGGGATCTACATCGCCTTCCACCTGCGCAAGCCGGACCAGCCCGATGCCTGACAGCGCGCCGCCGCCCGAGGCCTATCGCCGGCTGGAGGAGCGCTTCCGCCGCCTGGGCGCGCTGGGCGAAGCCGGCGCGATCCTGGGCTGGGACCTGGCGGTGATGATGCCGCCGGGCGGCGGCCCGGCGCGCGGCGAGCAGATCGCCGCGCTGGCGGTGACGCGGCATGACCTGCTGACCGATCCGCGCGTCGGCGAGTGGCTCGACCAGGCGGAGGCCGGCGCCAATGCGCTGGACGCCTGGCAGGGCGCCAACCTGCACGAGATGCGCCGCCTCTACCGCCATGCCACGGCGCTGGATGCGACCCTGGTGGAGGCCCTGGCCAAGGCCAGCCAGAGTTGCGAGGCGATCTGGCGCGAGGCGCGGGCGCGAAGCGACTTCGCCGCCGTGCTGCCGGCCCTGACCGAGGTGGTGCGCCTGACGCGCGAGAGTGCCGCGCGCAAGGCCGCGGTCCTGGGCTGCGGCCCCTACGACGCGCTGCTCGACGCCTTCGAGCCGGGCGGCAGGATCGAGGTCATCAACACCATCTTCGACCGCCTGGCGGCCGAGCTGCCGGGCCTGCTGGCCGCGGTGCTGGAGAAGCAGCGCCGGGCGCCGGCGCCGCTGGTGCCGCCGGGGCCCTTCCCGGTGGCGGCGCAGGAGGCCCTGGGCCGCCGGCTGATGCGCCTGGTCGGCTTCGACTTCAACGCCGGGCGGCTCGACGTCTCGCTGCACCCCTTCTCGGGCGGCACGCCGGACGACGTGCGCATCACCACGCGCTACGAGACCGAGGACTTCACCCGCTCGCTGATGGGCGTGCTGCACGAGACCGGCCACGCCATGTACGAGTTCGGCCTGCCGGCCGCCTGGCGCCGCCAGCCGGTCGGCGAGGCGCGCGGCATGACGCTGCACGAGTCGCAGTCGCTGCTGGTCGAGATGCAGGCCGCCCGCAGCCCCGAGTTCATCGCCTTCCTGGCGCCGCTGGCGGCCGCCGTCTTCGGCGGCAGCGGGCCGGCCTGGAGCGCGCAGAACCTGACGCGCCTCTATCACAAGGTCGAACCCGGGTTCATCCGCGTCGACGCCGACGAGGTGACCTATCCGGCGCACGTCATCCTGCGCACCCGGCTGGAACAGGCGATTCTCGGCGGCGACCTGCCGCTGGCCGACTTGCCGGGGGCCTGGAACGAGGGGCTGGCCGGGCTGCTCGGCATCCGCCCGCCGAACGATCGCCTGGGCTGCCTGCAGGACATCCACTGGTACGACGGCGCCTGGGGCTACTTCCCGACCTATACCCTGGGTGCCATGACCGCCGCCCAGCTCATGGCGGCGGCCCGCGCCGACCGGCCGGAGATCCCGGCGGCCCTGGCCGGCGGCGACTTCCGCCCGCTGATGGCCTGGCTGAGGGAGAAGGTCCACGCCAAGGCCTCCTCCGCCTCCAGCGATGCCATCGTCGCCGCGGCCACCGGCCGGCCACTCGACCCGGGGGTCTTCCTGGGACATCTGCGCCGCCGCTATCTGGGCGATTAGCGACCGAATACTTGCCTGTGGCGGCGTCAGGGCCCAGATTCGAGGCCATGGCACCGAAAACCAACCCCGGGAAGGCGAATCCCGGCCGCAAGCTGACCGCCGCGGCCATGGAATTGGCAGCCCTCCGCCCCTGGCACGAGATCACCTGGCGCGAGATCGCCTCGGCCGCGGGCCTCACCCTCGACCAGGCCTACGAGCTGGCGCCCAGCAAGGCGGCGATCCTCGACCTGTTGGCCCGGCAGGCCGATCAGGCCGTGCTGGCCGCGCCGGTCGCGGCGGAGGAGGGCAGCGCCCGCGACCGCCTGTTCGACGTGGTCATGCGGCGCTTCGATGCGCTGAAGCCCTATCGCGCCGGCTTGGCCTCGGTCGCCGCCAGCGCCGGGCGGGAGCCGGGGACGCTGCTGGCCGGGCTCTGCGGCCTCGGCCGCGCCAGCCGCGCCCTGCTGATCGCCGCCGCCATCCCCACCGAGGGTCTGGCCGGCACCCTGCGGGTCAAGGGTCTGGCCGCGCTCTGGCTCTCGGCCATGCGCAAGTTCCTGGCGGACGAGAGCGAGGACCTCGCGGCCACCATGGCCGCGGTGGACAAGGGCCTGGCCCGTGCCGAGGGCTTGATCGGGCGCTTCAGCCCGCGCCGCAAGGCGCAGGAACCGGTCCACGACAGCGGACCGGACGAGCCTTCGCCCACCGGCCCCGAGCCGCAGCCGCTTTAGACGGCGGGCCGAATCCGCTAGGGTCCCGCCCCTTGAACGGAGGGACCCCCCGATGAGCGAGAGCGCGGCGCCGGCCGAGACCATCAGCTTCGACGACTTCCTGAAGGTCGACGTGCGCGTCGGCACCATCGTCGCCGTCGAGCCCTATCCCGAGGCGCGCAAGCCGGCCTACAAGCTGACCGTCGACTTCGGCCAGCCGATCGGCACCCGCCGCTCCTCGGCGCAGATCGTCAGGCACTACACGCCCGAGACGCTGATGGGGCGGCAGGTGCTGGCGGTGGTGAACTTCCCGAAGAAGCAGATCGGCAAGTTCCTGTCCGAGATCCTGGTGCTGGGCGTGCCCGACGGCGAAGGCAACGTGGTGCTGATCGGCCCCGGCCAAGCCGTGCCGAACGGCGGGCGCCTCTACTGACCCGTCCGGCCGCGTAACGAAACCGTCACGCAGGCGTCACGAAAACCATCGGCCTCGTTGCCTAGCGTCCATCCGGCGGGTGCCGACGTCGGCCCCGCGGGGAGGGGCCATGGGTGCGGAAGCCTCGCTGTCCTGGTGGTACCGCGTGCTGCGCAGCGCGCTGTCCGAGAAGCTGCCCGACCTCACCACCCGCCAGCTCGCCCTGCTGCTGCACGTCGGCCTGACCGGCGGCCCTCATACCGTGCGCGGCCTGGCCGAGGTGCTGGGCTTCTCCAAGCCGGCGGTGACCCGGGCGCTGGACCGCCTGACCGCTCTCGGCTGGCTGGAGCGCACGCGCGACCAGCGCGACCGGCGCAGCGTCCTGGTCAGCATCACCGACCAGGGCCGCGGCTTCCTGCAGGATCTCGGCAGGCTGGTCAGCGACGCGGCGGCCTGATCCTCAATACTGCCGCGACAGGTCCACCACGTTCTGCATCGGCTGACCGGCCTCGAAGCGGCGGATATTGGCGACGACCGAGGCCACGGCCGTCGGCGCCATGGTCATGGCGGCGACGTGCGGCGTGGCGATGATGCGCGGATGCTTCCACAGCGGCCCGCCGGCGGCACCGGGCTCCTGCTGGTAGACGTCGAGCGAGGCACCGGAGAGCTGGCCCGAATCCAGCGCGGCGAGCAGCGCCGTCTCGTCCTGGTGGCCGCCGCGTCCGGCGTTGATCAGCGCCGCGCCCCTGGGCAGGCGGCTGAAGAGATCGGCGTTCAGCAGGCCGCGCGTGCCGTCGGTCAGCGGCAGCAGGCAGACCAGGATCTCGGCGCGGGGCAGCAGCGCCTTCAGGCCCTCGGCCCCGTGGAAGCACTCGACGCCCGGCAGTTCCTTGGGCGTGCGGCTCCAGCCCAGGCGCTTGAAGCCGAAGACGCCCAGCTTCTTCAGCGCGTCCTGCCCCATCTCGCCCATGCCCAGCACGGCGACCGTGCGCTGGTCGGCGGCGATCTGCTGGATCTCCTCCCACTTCCCTGCCTGCTGCTGCAGGCGATAGTCGATCATGAAGCGGTGGTGCAGCAGCACCGACATGACGACGTACTCGCTCATGCCGGCGGTCAGGCCGTCCTCCACCATGCGCACCAGCGGCAGGTGGCGGGGCAGCTCGGGGTCGCGCAGCAGGTGGTCGATACCGGCGCCGACCGAGAAGACCACCTTGAGGTTCGGCAGGGTCGCCAGCAGTCCCGGCGGGGGCTGCCACAGCAGCGCGTACTCGATGTCTTCGCGCCGGCCCAGCTCGGGATAGGTCCGCACTTCCAGTTCCGGCGCCTGGGCGTGGAAGGCGTCGTACCAGAGGGTCAGGCGCGTGGCGTCGGACTTCAGCAGCAGGGCCATGGGATACCTCGCGGGGCGGTCGGTCGGGTGACGCTCAGGCGGCGGCTACAGGTTCGTCGATGACGACGTCCAACGCCGCTTTCAGCAGGGCCTGGGTATAGGGTTGCTGCGGCGCGCGGAACAGGGCCTCGGCCTCGCCCTGCTCGACCACCTTGCCGTCCTTCAGCACCAGCACCTGGTGCGCCATGGCGCGGACCACGCGCAGGTCGTGGCTGATGAAGAGATAGCCCAGGTCGTGCTTGCGCTGCAGCTCGCGCAGCAGCTCGACGATCTGCGCCTGCACCGACATGTCCAGCGCCGAGGTCGGCTCGTCCAGCACGACGAAGGCGGGCTTCAGGATCATGGCGCGGGCGATGGCGATGCGCTGGCGCTGCCCGCCCGAGAACTCGTGCGGGTAGCGCTCGGCCATGGCCGGGTCGAGGTTCACTTCCTTGAGCGCGGCGGCGATGCGCTGCGCCCGCTCGGCGGCGCCGATCTCAGGCTCGTGGATGGTCAGGCCCTCGGCGATGATGTCGCCGATGGTGAGGCGCGGCGAGAGCGAGCCATAGGGGTCCTGGAACACCACCTGCAGCTCGCTGCGCAGCGGTCGCAGCTCCTTGGCCGAGAGCTCGTCGATGCGGCGGCTCTGGAACACCACCGGCCCCTTCGCCTCGGGCACTAGGCGCAGCAGCGCGAAGCCCAGGGTCGACTTGCCGGAGCCCGACTCGCCGACCACGCCAACGGTCTCGCCGGCGCGTACCTTCAGGCTGACGCCGTCGACCGCGCGGACATGGTCGACCGTGCGCTTCAGCACGCCGCGCTTGATCGGGAAGTGGACCTTGAGGTCCGTGGTCTCGATCAGCGTCGCCGCGCCGGCCTCCACCGGCTCGGGCCGGCCCTTGGGCTCGGCCGCCAGCAGCTTCCGGGTATAGGCGTGCCGCGGCTGCTCGAAGACCTGCTGCGTCTCGCCGGTCTCGACGATCTCGCCCTGGGTCATCACCGCGACGCGGTCGGCCATGCGGCGCACCACGGTCAGGTCGTGGGTGATCAGCAGCAGCGCCATGCCGAGCTGGCGCTGCAGGCGCTTCAGCAGGCCCAGCACCTGCGCCTGGATGGTGACGTCGAGGGCAGTGGTCGGCTCGTCGGCGATCAGCACGTCGGGCTCGTTGGCCAGCGCCATGGCGATCATCACGCGCTGCCGCTGTCCGCCCGAAAGCTGGTGCGGATAGGCGTCGAGGCGCTTCTCCGGGTCGCGGATGCCGACCAGGCGCAGCAGCTCCAGCACGCGCTTGGCGGCCTCGGCCTTGCCCATGCCCTTGTGGATCAGCAGCACCTCGCTCACCTGCTTGCGGATCGTGTGCAGCGGGTTCAGCGAGGTCATGGGCTCCTGGAAGATCATGGCGATGCGATTGCCGCGGATCTGCCGCAGCACAGCTTCCTTCGCCCCGACCAGCTCCTGGCCCTGGTAGGTGATGGAGGAGCCGGCCCCGTGCTTCGCCGCCGGATAGGGCAGCAATTGCAGGATCGACAGCGCGGTGACCGACTTGCCGGAGCCCGACTCGCCGACCAGCGCCAGGGTCTCGCCCCTGGCCAGGTCGAAGGAGACGCCCCTGACCGCCTGCACGGCGCTCTTGCCCTGGCCGAAGGCCACGGTCAGGTCGCGCACCTGGATCAGCGTCTCGCCCATGCCCCCCTCCTCGCCCGCCATCATGCCCGACTCCCGGGCGCCTTGCGCGGGTCGAAGGCATCGCGCACCGCCTCGCCGATGAAGATCAGCAGCGTCAGCATGATGGCGATGGTGAAGAAGCCGGTCAGGCCGAGCCAGGGCGCCTGCAGGTTCGAGGTGCCCTGGGCCAGCAGCTCGCCCAGCGAGGCCGAGCCCGGCGGCAGGCCGACCCCGAGGAAGTCGAGCGAGGTCAGGATCGTCACCGACCCGGCCAGGGTGAAGGGCAGGAAGGTCATGGTCGAGACCATGGCGTTGGGCAGCACGTGGCGCCACATAATGGCGAGGTCGCGCGCGCCCAGCGCACGGGCGGCGCGGACATAGTCGAAGTTGCGGGCGCGCAGGAACTCGGCCCGCACCACGCCGACGAAGCTCATCCAGCCGAACAGCACGGTGACCGCCAGCAGCCACCAGAAGTTCGGCTCCACCAGGCTGGCCAGGATGATCAGCAGGAAGAAGACCGGCAGGCCGGACCAGATCTCGATGAAACGCTGGCCCAGCAGATCGATCCAGCCGCCGAAATAGCCCTGGAAGGCGCCCACGGCGACGCCGATGGCGGCCGAGACGGCGGTCAGCGCGAAGCCGAAGAGCACCGAGATGCGGAAGCCGTAGATCAGGCGCGCCAGCACGTCGCGCGCCTGGTCGTCGGTGCCCAGCCAGTGCTTGGCGTCGGGCGGCGAGGGGGCCGGCTGCGGCAGGTCCCAGGCCACGGTACGGTGGTCATAGGGGATCAGCGGCTCGAGCATGAAGCCGTGGTCGGCGATCAGCTTGCGCACGTAGGGATCGGTATAGTCCGCCGCCGTCTCGAACTCGCCGCCGAATGTGGTCTCGGGATAGGTGTTGAGGATCGGCAGGTAGAGGCCGCCGTCGTACCAGACCAGGATCGGCCGGTCGTTCGCCAGGAACTCGGCGAAGAGCGTCAGCAGCAGCAGCACGCCGAAGATCCAGAAGGAAACCCAGCCGCGGCGGTGCGCCTTGAAGCGCTGCAGGCGGCTGCGGGTGATCGGCGAGAGGCCGCGGCGGCGGGCCGGCAGGGTGGGGGCGAGGGTCGCGTCGGTCATGGCCCGGCCCTCAGCCCCGCTTCTCGAAGTCGATGCGCGGGTCGACCAGGGTATAGGTCAGGTCGCCGACGATGTTGAGCAGCAGGCCGATCAGCGAGAAGAAGTAGAGCGTGCCGAACATCACCGGGAAGTCGCGCCGGATCACCGCCTCGTAGCCGAGCAGTCCCAGGCCGTCGAGCGAGAAGATGATCTCGATCAGCAGCGCGCCGGTGAAGAGCACGCCGATGAAAGCGGCCGGGAAACCGGCGATGACGATCAGCATGGCGTTGCGGAAGACGTGGCCGTAGAGCACGCGCCGCTCGGTCAGGCCCTTGGCCCTGGCGGTGATCACGTACTGCATGCGCAGCTGGTCGATGAAGGAGTTCTTGGTCAGCATCGCCAGGCTGGCGAAGCTGCCGATCACCATGGCGGCCACCGGCAGCACCATGTGCCAGAGGTAGTCGAGGATCTGCTGGCCCAGCGGCAGGCTGGACCAGTCCTCGCTGACCAGGCCGCCGAGCGGGAACCACTGCCAGTAGCTGCCGCCGGCGAAGAGCACCAGCAGCAGGACGGCGAAGAGGTAGCCGGGGATCGCCGTGCCGATGGCCAGCGCCGCCGAGGTCCAGATGTCGAACCTGCTGCCGTCGCGGATGGCCTTGCGGATGCCGAGCGGGATGGAGATGAGATAGACCAGCAGCGTGGTCCAGACGCCGAGCGAGATGGAGACCGGCATCTTCTCGATCACCAGGTTGGCCACGCGCTCGTCGCGGAAGAAGGACTCGCCGAAGTCGAACACGGCGTAGTCGCCCAGCATCTTGAAGAAGCGCTCGAACAGCGGTTTGTCGAAGCCGTACTGCTTCTCCAGCTCGGCGATGTACTCCGGCAGCAGGCCCTGGCGCCCGCGATAGCCGCCCTGGCCTGTGTCGCCGGTGTTGATGTCGCTGCCGCTGCGGGTGATCTGGTCGGTCGCCTGGCCGCCGGGCTGGGTCAGCTGCGCGATCATCTGCTCGATCGGCCCGCCGGGCGCGGCCTGCACGATCAGGAAGTTGATCAGCATGATGCCGAACAGCGTCGGCACGATCAGGAAGAGGCGGCGCACCAGATAGGCGAACATCAGTCGGCGCCCTCCTCGGGTGGCTGGTCGGCGCCCTTCTGGCCCCCCTTGCTCTGCAGGGCCGCCGCCTTGGCGCTGTCGTACCACCAGGTGTCGAGCGAGAGGCCCTGCAGCGGCACCACGGCCGGGCGGCCGAACTTGTTCCAGCTCAGCAGGCGGACGTAAGGCGAGCCCCATTGCGGGATGCCGTAGTGGCCCCAGAGCAGCACGCGGTCCAGCGCGCGCGTCCGGTAGACCAGGCTGTCGCGGTCGGGCGCGGCGATCACCATCTCGACCAGCTCGTCCACCACCGGGTCCTTGACGCCGGGGTAGTTGTAGCCGCCGGTCTCGTCCGCCGCCTGCGAGGACCAGTAGCTGCGCTGCTCGTTGCCGGGCGACAGCGACTGGCCGATGCCGCCGACGATCATGTCGAAGTCGAAGGAGCGCAGGCGGTTGATGTACTGCGAGGAATCCACCGTGCGCAGGCGCGCCTCGACGCCGAGCCGTCCCAGGTTGCGGATGAAGGGCAGCACCAGGCGCTCGAACTGCGGGCTGCGCAGCAGGATCTCGAAGCGCATCGGCTCGCCGGTCGTGGCATTCACCAGCTTCAGGTCGCGCACCACCCAGCCGGCTTCGGCCAGGATGGCGAAGGCCTTGGCCAGGTTCTCGCGCGGCCAGCCGCTGCCGTCGGTCTTGGGCGGCGTGTAGACCTCGGTGAAGACCTCGGCCGGCACCCGCCCGCGGAAGGGCTCCAGGATCGCCAGCTCGGGACCCTCGGGCAGGCCGCTGCTGGCCAGCTCGGTCGGGAAGAAGTAGCTGTTCGGCCGCACGTAGAGGCCGTTGAACAGGTTCTTGTTGGTCCACTCGAAGTCGAAGGCGTGCGCCAGCGCCCAGCGCACCCGGCGGTCGCTGAAGATCGCCCGGCGCGTGTTGTAGGTGAAGTTCTGCATCCCGCCCGAGGCGTGATTCTCGAACTGCTCCTTCAGCAGGCGGCCGTCGCGCACCTGCGGGATGTCGTACTCGGTCGCCCAGGCCTTGGCCTGGTTCTCCTGCATCACGTCGATGGCGCCGGCCTTGAGCGCCTGGCGCTGCACCAGGGCGTCGCGATAGACCTCGAAGCGCAGCTCGTCGAAATTGTTCTGCCCGCGGTTGACCGGCAGGTCGCGGCCCCACCAGTCCTCGACCCGCTGGTACTCGACGAAGCGGCCGGCCTCGAAGCGCTTGACCCGGTAGGGGCCGGAGCCGAGCGGCGGCTCCAGCGTGGTGTCGCCGATCTCGCGGCCGTTGCTGGTCCACCAGTGCTTCGGCAGCACCGGCACCTGGCCCAGGATCAGCGGCAACTCGCGGTTCTCGCCGGGATGGAAGACAAAGCGCACGGCGCGCTCGCCGACCTGGTCCACGCTGGCGACGCTGGCGTAGTAGAAGCGCAGGTAGGGCGCGCCCTTCTCCAGCAGGCTCTGGAAGGTCCAGATCACGTCGTCGACCGTCACCGGCTGGCCGTCGTGCCAGCGCGCCGCCGGGTTCATGTGGAAGATCGCGCCCGAGCGGTCCTCGGGGTACTCGATCTCCTCGGCCAGCAGGCCGTACTCGCTGAAGGGCTCGTCCTGGCTGCCGACCATCAGCGTCTCGGTGACGAAGCCGATACCCGGCGCCGGGTCGCCCTTGGCGATGAAGGCGTTGAAGCTGTCGAAGGGTCCGACGTCGGATTGCACCAGGCGCCCGCCCTTGGGCGCGGACGGATTGACATAGTCGAAGTGGTCGAAGCCGGCCGGGTACTTCAGGTCGCCGTGCATGGCGATGGCGTGGGCCCGGATGATCGGCGAGGGTGGCGTGGCACCCTCGGCCGCCGCGGCGCCTTCAGCCGCCACCTCGTCCGCCCGGCCGAGGCGGGGCAGCAGCGGCAGCGCGGCGAGGCCGAAGAGGACGGGTCGGCGGGCGAACTTCATCGTCGGTAAGCCAAGGGCAGAAGGCCGGTGCTGTAAAGGGGCGGCGCCGACAAATCTTCGCCCCGCTTTGTGGCCATCATTCGGCCAGCAGGGCCAGCGCCTCGGCCTGCACGCGGCGGTCGCCGGCGGCCACCACGCGGCCGTCGGACCTGAGGTCCAGCGGCCGGCCCTGCCAGTCGCTCATGACGCCGCCGGCGCCCTCGACCACCGGCACCAGGGCCAGGTAGTCGTAGACGCCGAGCCCGGCCTCGATGACCAGGTCGAGCCAGCCCGAGGCGACCTGGCCGTAGGAGAAGCAGTCGCCGCCGTAGAGCGCCAGGCGCACGCGGTCCTGGATCGCCTGGTGCAGCGCCTCGCGGCCCTTGAAGAGCTGCGGCGAGATGGTGCGGAAGATGCCCTCGGCCATGCCGGCGCAGGGCCGGACCTGGCAGACGTGGCTGCCGCGGGCGTCGCGGAAGGTGGTGGGGTGGCCCAGCGCCCCCAGCCAGCGGTCGCCCTGCGCTGGGATGTTGATGACCCCCAGGATCGGCCGGTTGTCGCGCATCAGCGCGATGAGGTTGCCGAACTGCGGGTTGCCGGTGATGAAGGCCTTGGTGCCGTCGATCGGGTCGAAGACCCAGACGTACTCGGCATCGGCGCGCTCAGCGCCGAACTCCTCGCCGACGATGCCGTGGTCGGGGAAGGCCTTGGCCACCATCTCGCGCAGCGCCTGCTCGGCGGTGCGGTCGGCGATGGTGACCGGGCTGGTGTCCTGCTTGCTCTCGACCGCGAGCGGGCGGCGGAAGTACTCCAGCGAGACGCGGCCGGCCGCGTCGGCCAGCCGCTCCGCCAGGTCGATGAAGGGCCGCGGGCAGGCGCCCGGCAAGGCCGCCTTACTCCAGCGGCGCCGGGCTGTCCGCCATGCTGCGCAGGTAGGCGATCATCGCCGCGCGCTGCTCCGGCTTCTTCAGGCCGGCGAAGGTCATCTTGTTGCCGGGGATGAAGTCCTTCGGGCTGGCCAGCCAGTGGTCCAGGTTCTCGTAGGTCCAGGTCTTGCCCTCGCCATGCGCGGCCTTCAGCGCGTCGGAGTAGTTGAAGTCGTCCTTGTGGGCGAGCGGGCCGGCGACCACGCCCCAGAGATTCGGGCCGATCTTGTTCGGGCCGTCCTTCTCGATGGTGTGGCAGGCCTTGCACATGCTGCCGAAGAGCTTCTCGCCCTGGGCCGGGTCGGCGGCGCCGATGGCGCCCAGCAGGTCGCCGCCGCCGGCGTCGGCGGTCTGCGTGCCCTCGCTGCCGCCGCTGGCGGCGGGCTCGGTCGAGCCGCCGGCCTCGGTGGTGCCGGCCGCGGCGGTCTGCTCGGCCGGCTGCATCGCCTCGGCCGCGGCCTTCTGCACCGCGTCGATCTCCTCCTGGGTCGGCAGCGGCTCGGGCGTCGCGGCGAGCGTGCGCAGGTAGGCGATCACGTCGGCGCGGTCCTGCACCTTCTTCAGGCCGGCGAAGGTCATCTTGGTGCCGGGCGCGTAGTGCTTCGGGTTGGCGATGAAGTGGTTGATCTCGTCGTAGCTCCAGGGCTTGCCGGCGAAGGCCTTCAGCGCGTCGGAGTAGGCAAAGCCCTCGTGCGCGGCGTGCGGCCGGCCGACCACGCCCCAGAGGTTCGGGCCGACCTTGTTCGGGCCGCCCTCGGTGGCGTCGTGGCAGGCGGCGCAGGCCTTGAAGACCGCCTGGCCGTGCGCCACGTCGGCCGAGGCCAGCAGCGGCAGCACCGACTCGATCTTCTCCTCGGCCGGCTTCTCGCCGCCGCCGCCGCCCTGCGTCTCGCCGCTCACCGAGGCGATCTTGTAGACCGGCTCCTCCAGGTGCTCGACATGGAACAGCTCGCGGCCGATGAAGCCGCTGAACATGGCAACCACGCCGGCCGTCAGTACGGCGGCGGCGACCTTGTTGAACTCGAGCGACATGAGCTGTTTCCCCGACTGACCTGTCCCGATCCCACTCTTGGCGGCCGGAAAATACCGGCCCCGGGCCGCCGGTTCAACTCGACATTCTGGCGCAGAGCCACTAACCAAGCCGGGCCCGGCCAGAGGGGAGGGGTGAGCGGCGAAAGGTCGCAAGGCCTCCGGGGCCGCTCCAGGAGCCAAAAGCCGCACGCCATGCGCCCCATCGTCGTCATCCCCTCGCGCCTCGCCTCCACCCGGCTGCCGGGCAAGCCGCTGGCCGACATCCACGGCAAGCCGATGATCGTCCATGTCCTGGAGCGGGCGCTGGCGGCCGACCTGGGGCCGGTCCTGGTGGCCTGCGCCGAGGCGGAGATCGCCGCCGCCGTGACCGCCGCCGGCGGCCGGGCCGTGCTGACCCGGCCAGACCATCCTTCGGGCAGCGACCGCATCTGGGAGGCGCTGGGCCAGGCCGATCCCGCGGGGCGCCACGACGTGGTGGTGAACGTGCAGGGCGACCTGCCGACCATCCCGCCGGGCGACATCCGCGCTGCCCTGGCGCCACTGGCAGAGCCCGCGGTGGCCATCGCCACCCTGGCGGCGACCATCCACCGGGACGAGGAGCGCGCCAACCCCAACGTGGTCAAGGTGGCGGCCGCCCTCTCGCCCGAACGACGGGTCGCCCGGGCGCTCTACTTCAGCCGCGCGCCGGTGCCCTGGACCGGGGCCGAGGACGCCCTGCCGCTGTTCCACCACATCGGCCTCTATGCCTATCGCCGCAGCGCGCTGGAACGTTTCGTGGCCCTGCCGCCGGCGCCGCTGGAGCTGCGCGAGAAGCTGGAGCAGCTGCGCGCGCTGGAGGCCGGGATGCGCATCGACGTGGCGCTCGTTGACTCGGTTCCGCTGGGCGTCGACACTCCCGCCGACCTCGCGCGGGCCCGCGACCTGCTGGCGCCCGGCGTTTCCTGACAAGAGCCGACGAACCATGACCGCGAGCGAGAAGATCGCCTTCCAGGGCCTGCCCGGCGCCTATTCCGACATGGCCTGCCGTGCCCGCTTTCCGGGCATGGAGACGCTGCCCTGCGCCTCCTTCGAGGACGCCTTCCAGGCCGTGGCCGAGGGGCGGGCGGCACTGGCCATGATCCCGATCGACAACTCCTCGGCCGGGCGCGTCGCCGACGTGCACCACCTGCTGCCGAACTCCGGCCTGCACATCGTCGGCGAGCATTTCCAGCGGGTGCGCCACCAGCTCCTCGGCGTGAAGGGGGCGAGCCTCGCGACCGTGAAGACGGCGCACAGCCACGTGCAGGCGCTGTCGCAATGCCGCGTCTGGCTGCGCGGCAAGGGCATCAAGCCGGTGGTCGAGGCCGACACCGCGGGCTCGGCCGCCGAGGTCGCGGCGGCGGGCGATCCCACCCGCGCCGCCGTTGCCTCGAAGCTGGCCGGCGAGATCTACGGGCTGGAGGTGATCCAGCCCGACATCCACGACAGCGACGAGAACACCACGCGCTTCGTGGTGCTGGCGCGCGAGCCGGTGCATCCCGAGCCTGGCTCCGGCCCGGTCATCACCTCCTTCGTGTTCCGGGTTCGCTCGGTGCCGGCGGCGCTCTACAAGGCTCTCGGCGGCTTTGCCACCAACGGCGTGAACATCACCAAGCTGGAAAGCTACATGGTGGACCACGCCTTCACGGTCGCGCAGTTCTACGCCGACATCGACGGCCACCCGGAAGAGCGCCTGGTGCGCCTGGCGCTGGAGGAACTGGGCTTTTTCTCGCGCGAGGTGAAGATCCTCGGGGTCTATCCGGCCTCCGACTTCCGGCAGGGGCGCAACGGCGGGTAGGGGGCACGATCAGGCGAGAATGCTGGACGACGAGGCCCTCTACTTCGCTCACCTGCCAAAGAACAGCGGAAACACCGCCCGCGATGCCTTCAGCCGCTGGTTCGACGCGGCCGAGATGCTGCCCACCTTCCGGGAGTTCGACCCGGCGAGCCTGCCGGCCGGCGAACTGCCGCGCTATCGCTACATCGGCAGCCATTTCCAGCGGCCGGCCTTCGATCGGGTGGCGGCCTGCAGTCCGCGCCGCTGGTGGAAGGTCGTCTTCCTGCGCGAACCCGCGGAGCGCCTGGACAGCCATCTGCGTTTTGCCGCCCGGGTGCCGTCGAACGGTCTGCACGCGCGCGTCGCCGGACGGGAGCCTGCTGCGCTGCTGCGCGACCCGGCGCTCTATGACGATCTCGCGAACTACCAGTCGCGCTTCCTGCTCCGCGCATTGTCGCCACGCAAGCGCCCCCTCGGCCAGGCCACCGCCGTTCTGGCCGAGGAAGTCGACGTGCTCGGCCTGTCCTCGTGCGTGGAGAGCAGCCTGCTGTTGATCGCGCACCGTCTGCGCCAGTTTCCGGTCCGCGCCTACGATCTTACCAACTTCGGCAACATTGATCCCGGCCAGCCGCTTCCGGGCGGCGGGCGCCAGCCGCTCGAGGACTCGTGGCGCGCCGCGCTGGCGGAATGGAACCGGCTCGATCAGTCGCTCTATGAAGCAGGCGTGAGGCGCTTCACCGCGGACTTCGCCGAACTCTGCGAGACCCTGGGATTGGCACCGATCGACCCCTTCAGTGCCTCGCTCGACGTGCTGGCGCCACTGCGCACCGCTGTGCACGCGGCGGCTGAGTCGGCCTTGCAGGGAGCACCGCAACCGGTCGGGGAGGCCCGCTTGCTGCGGTTTCAGCACAGCCAGCCGCTCCGGCTGGTCGATGATCGAGACGGCGGCCTGCTGTTCCGTCAGTTCTGGGCCTACAAGCGGCCGATCCTGGTGCAGTTCGATCGCGGCCACGCGCCTCTCGGAGAGATCGAGCTTCTGCTCCTTCCTGCGGAGGGCGAGCCGCCGCCGCTGGTGGTGCTTGAGGGTCGCGAACTGATGCTTCGCGAGGTCGGCCGCGAGGGCGGCCTCATCCGCTATCGCGCCGAAGCTGCGGGTGTGGACCTGAAGGATCGGAGGCTCTGCGAGCTGCAGCTTGTCGCCGGCCGCGGTCGGTCCGAGCGGCCGCAGATCGGGCTCGCCAGACTGCGCATCGGCCTCGGCACATAGGTCATGCCATCGTCTGACGAAGGCTCGCCGCGGGCACCCCGTAGCCCAGGACGGATGGGCAAACGCGCCAGGACGCGGCGCTCTACTGCGCCCGCATTCCCAGGTGCAGCGACGTCAGCGCCCGCCGCGCGCTCGGCGCCTGGTTCGACACCGCCGGGACCCTGCCCGGCTTTCACGATATCGAGCCGGCGTCCCGCCCGCCCTCAGCATCAATCTCGCCGGCTGGTTCCCGCGGCTGGCGCTCACAGTGCGCCGGCCTTCAGGCCCGCGAGCAGCAGGTCGAGCAGCGCCGACAGCGCCCGGTCGGCTTCTGGTCCGGTGTTGGCGGCGACGAAGGCCGGGTGATGAAAGCGCAGGGTGGCGTCGAACACGGCGGTCGCGGCGCTGGCCGGGTCCTTCACCTTGAACTCGCCGCGCGCCGCGCCGGCGGCGACGATCGTGGCAAGCTGCCGGCGCAGCGCCTCGACGTGGCCGCGCACCACGCCATGCGCCGCCTCGGCGACGGCGTGATAGACGGCGAAGAGGGCCGGGTCCTCCTGCACCTTGCGCCGCTTCAGGCCGACCAGCGCCTCGATCCAGAGGCGCAGCCGCGCCGGCGGCGCCTTGCCGCCTTCGGCGATGGCCGCCAGGGGCTGCGAGACCTTGGTCAGCCAGCGCTCGGCAACAGCGTCGATCAGCGCCGCCTTGCTTGAGAAATGGCGATAGAGCGCGCCGTGGCTGACGCCCAGCGCGCGGGCCACGTCCACCACGCCGGTCTTCTCCAGGCCGTGGCGGCGCAGCACCTCGACGGTGGCGTCGAGGATGCGATCGCGGGTCAGCGGCGGGGTCTTGGCGGTGGACATGGCGATCCGGGCCGTCAGCTCCGCTCGCTGTCTAGCATATGCATCTGCGCCGCGCCGTAGCGCTCGCCAGCGACGCTGCCGGGCGGCACGGCGGCTTCCAGGCTGGCAAGCTCGGCGGGCGTCAAGCGCAGCGCCGCGGCCGAGAGCGACTCGGCGAGGCTGACGCGGCGGCGCGCGCCGATCAGCGGCACGATGTCCGCGCCCTGGGCCAGGGCCCAGGCGACGGCCACCTGGGCGACGCTGGCGCCCTTGGCCTGGGCGATGGCACGCACCGCCTCGACCAGCGCCAGGTTGCGCCTGAGGTTTTCGCCCTGGAAGCGCGGCAGCACGGCGCGGAAGCCGCTGCCGGCGCCCGCCGGCCGGTCGCTCAGCAGGCCGCGCGACAGCACGCCATAGGCGGTGAGGCCGATGCCGAGTTCGCGCAGGGTCGGCAGCAGGCGCTCGGCCGTGTCGCGCGAGAGCAGGGAGTATTCGAGCTGCAGGTCGGCGACGGGATGCACGGCCTGCGCTCGGCGGATGGTTTCGGCCCCAACCTCGCTGAGACCCAGGTAGCGCACATGGCCGGCCTGGATCATGTCGGCGATGGCGCCGACGGTCTCCTCGATCGGCACGGCGGGGTCCAGGCGCGCCGGGCGATAGATGTCGATGTGGTCGGTGCCGAGCCGCTTGAGGCTGTAGGCCAGGGCGGTCTTTACCGCCTGCGGCCGGGCGTCGTAGCCGAGCCAGGCACCGTCGGGGGCCCGCTGCGCACAGAACTTCACACTCAGCAGCACGCGGTCGCGGCGGCCACCCTTCAAGGCTTCGCCGAGCAGCATCTCGTTGTGGCCCATGCCGTAGAAGTCGCCGGTGTCGAGCAGGGTGACCCCGGCCTCCAGCGCGGCATCGATGGTGGCCAGGCTCTCGCCCCGGTCGGCAGGGCCATAGAAGTCGGACATGCCCATGCAGCCGAGGCCGAGGGCGGAAACAACGGGGCCCCGGGCCCCCAGGCGGCGGGTCTTCATGGCAGGCAGGTCCTCTCGTGTCAGGCTCGCTGGCAGGGGAGATATGCGGCGAAGTAACAAAAATCAATATATGTTACTTTAATTTTCTCCACTCCCTGTCAAGGCCCCCTCGCCCTCTTGTGTCCTTTCGGCCACAGCCCATCTATGGAAAGCAGCGTCGTCTTGACCCGCGTCAAGGCCGCGCGGCGGGCCCTCGTGCCAGCATCCGGGCGAGGGGCCAGGGCGTTTACCGAGGCATCATTGGGCGCGTGCCGTCACGGGCGCGCCCGGCATGAGGGCAGACAGACATGAATCTCGAGAAGTTCTCCGAGCGGGCCCGCGGTTTCCTGCAGTCGGCGCAGACCAAGGCCCTGGGCGAGGGACACCAGCGCCTCGCCGCCGAACATCTGCTGAAGGTCATCATCGACGACCGCGAGGGCTTGGCGGCCAATCTGATCCGCTCGGCCGGCGGCGATCCGCAGCGCGCCAAGCAGCGCGTCGAGGAGGAGCTGGCGAAGCTGCCCAAGGTCAGCGGCAGCGGCGCCGGACAGCTCAGCCTCGATCCGGGCCTCGCCCGCGCCTTCACCCAGGCCGAGAAACTGGCCGAGAAGGCTGGCGATTCCTTTGTCACGGTTGAGCGCCTGCTGCTCGCCATCGCCATGGACAAGTCCACCGGCGCCGGCAAGGCACTGGCCGATGCGGGCGTCAACCCGCAGACCCTCAATGCCGCCATCGAGCAGCTCCGCAAGGGCCGCACCGCCGACTCGGCGAACGCCGAGGCGGGCTACGACGCCCTGAAGAAGTACGCGCGCGACCTGACCCAGGCGGCGCGCGAGGGCAAGCTTGACCCGGTGATCGGCCGCGACGAGGAGATCCGCCGCACCATCCAGGTGCTGGCCCGCCGCACCAAGAACAACCCCGTGCTGATCGGCGAGCCCGGCGTCGGCAAGACCGCCATCGTCGAGGGCCTGGCGCTGCGCATCGTCAAGGGCGACGTGCCCGAGAGCCTGCACGACAAGCGGCTCATGGCGCTGGACCTCGGCGCCATGGTGGCCGGTGCCAAGTACCGCGGCGAGTTCGAGGAGCGCCTGAAGGCCGTGCTGGGCGAGATCGCCAGCGCCGAGGGCGAGATCGTGCTCTTCATCGACGAGATGCACACGCTGGTCGGCGCCGGCAAGGCGGACGGCGCGATGGACGCCTCCAACATGCTGAAGCCGGCGCTGGCGCGCGGCGAGCTGCACTGCGTCGGCGCCACCACGCTGGACGAGTACCGCAAGCACATCGAGAAGGACGCCGCCCTGGCGCGGCGCTTCCAGCCGGTCTTCGTCGGCGAGCCGACGGTGGCCGACACCATCTCGATCCTGCGCGGCCTGAAGGAGAAGTACGAGCTGCACCACGGCGTGCGCATCACCGACGGCGCCATCGTCGCCGCCGCCACGCTGTCCAACCGCTACATCACCGACCGCTTCCTGCCGGACAAGGCGATCGACCTGGTGGACGAGGCGGCGAGCCGCCTGCGCATGGAGGTGGACTCCAAGCCCGAGGAGATCGACGAGCTCGACCGCCGCATCATCCAGCTCAAGATCGAGCAGGCGGCGCTGCGCAAGGAGGAGGATCCGGCCTCGAAGGATCGCCTGGGCAAGCTGGACCAGGAACTGGTCGAGCTGGAGGAGAAGTCCGCCGCGCTGACCGCCGACTGGCAGCGCGAGAAGGAGCAGCTCGCCTCCGCCCAGAAGATCAAGGAGGAGTTGGACCAGGCCCGTTCGCAGCTCGAGATCGCGCAGCGCGAAGGCCGGCTGGAGAAGGCCGGCGAGCTGGCCTACGGCGTGATCCCGCAGCTCGAACGCAAGCTCAAGGAGGCCGAGCAGACCGGCGAGGCGCACAAGATCAAGGAGGCGGTGACCGATCAGGACATCGCCGGCGTGGTGTCGCGCTGGACCGGCATCCCGGTCGACAAGATGCTGGAGGGCGAGCGCGAGAAGCTGCTGGCCATGGAGGACGCCCTGCGCGCCCGCGTGGTCGGCCAGGACGATGCCATCCAGGCGGTATCCGACGCCGTGCGCCGCGCCCGCGCCGGCCTGCAGGATCCGAACCGGCCGATCGGCTCGTTCCTCTTCCTCGGTCCCACCGGCGTCGGCAAGACCGAGCTCACCAAGGCGCTGGCCGGCTTCCTGTTCGACGACGACCAGGCGATGGTCCGCATCGACATGTCCGAGTACATGGAGAAGCACTCGGTCAGCCGCCTGATCGGCGCGCCGCCGGGCTACGTCGGCTATGACGAGGGCGGCTCGCTGACCGAGGCGGTGCGGCGCCGGCCCTATCAGGTGATCCTGTTCGACGAGGTCGAGAAGGCGCATCCCGACGTCTTCAACGTGCTGCTGCAGGTGCTGGACGACGGCCGCCTGACCGACGGGCAGGGGCGCACGGTGGACTTCCGCAACACCGTGATCATCCTGACTTCCAACCTCGGCTCCGAGGTGCTGGCGCGCCAGCCCGAAGGCCAGTCGGTGGAAGCGGTACGCGACCAGGTCATGCAGGTGGTGCGGGCGGCCTTCAGGCCTGAGTTCCTGAACCGCCTGGACGAGATCCTGCTGTTCAAGCGCCTGGGCCGGGCGGAGATGACCGGCATCGTCGAGATCCAGCTGAAGCGGCTGGAGGCCCTGCTGGCCGAGCGCAAGATCACCCTGCACCTGGACGACGCTGCCAAGCGCTGGCTGGGCGACAAGGGCTACGATCCGGTCTACGGCGCGCGGCCGCTGAAGCGGGTGATCCAGAAGGAGCTGCAGAACCCGCTGTCGCAGCTGATCCTCTCGGGCAAGCTGCGCGAGGGCGAGCCGGTCTACGTCACGGCCTCTTCGCTGGGGTTGGTGATCGGCGGCAAGCGCATCCAGGCGGCCTGAGGCTGCCCGGCTGAAACAGCAAGGGCCCCGTCCCGGGCAAGGGACGGGGCCCTTCTGCTGTCCGCCGGTTCGCACACTGGGATGTTCTGCGACCGCCCGTCGGTTCCACCGGACCACCCTGCTGGAGTAGCCTTGCGGTCATGAACGAAACGCAAGGACAGGCCTCGGTCCCCGGCGCCACGGCGGAGGAGCTGGCGGTCGCCGGCCTCGACCTGCTGCAGCGCGGCCTGGTTGCCAAGGCGGCGAGCCTGGCCGAGCGGGCCGCGGCGCTGGACGCCGCCGACCCGGCGGTCTGGCAACTGCGTGCCAACGTCGCCCGTGCCGCCGGCGACCTGGTCGCGGCGCGGCGGGCGGCCGAGCAATGGCTGGCGCTGGCGCCCGGCAGCGCCGACGCGGCGGCGCTGGCGGCCGTGCTGCGCGGCGAGCCCTCGCCGCCCGGCTACGAGGGCGTGACGGCGGCGCCCTTCCTGCTGCTGGACGATTTCCTCCCGGCGGAGCGCCACGAGGCCGTGGTCGACTACTTCCTCGAGTCGGTGGTCGACCTGGCCGATGCTTCGGTGGTGAAGATCGACGGCAAGCGGGTAAAGGATGGCGAGACGCGCTCGGCCCGCGTCGGCTACGAGCCGCGGCTACGCGACTGGTTCCTGCCGCTGGTCGAGCCGAACTTCGCCGAGTGCTTCCGGCGCTTCGCCATCCAGCCCTTCCAGCCCATGCGACTGGAGCTGCAGCTCACCGCCAGCTTCCACGGCGACTTCTACCGTCGCCACCGCGACTACGACCCGGCCATGCCGAACGGCGTGGAAACCCGGCGCATCAGCTTCGTCTACTACTTCCGTCCGGAGGGCGGGAGCTTCGAGGAGGGGCACCTCAGGCTCTACGACTGGCGCCCGAGCGACGGCCAGCCCATGCCGCAGCGCTTCACCACGATCCTGCCGCTGGACAACCGCCTGATCATGTTCCCCAGCCACGCCCTGCACGAGGTCATGCCGGTGCGCGCGCTCTCGGGCCGGGTCGAGGACGGCCGCTTCACGCTGAACGGCTGGGCCAACGTGGTGCCGCCGGGGCCGCCGGCCTAGTTGGCGTCGGAGGCCTGGGACGGCGTCTCGGCGATCTGCGGCACGGCGACCTTGACGCTGGTGGCGCGCAGCTTGTCGACCTCGGCGACCAGGGCCTTGAAGTCCTCCAGGTCCTTGCCGGCCAGGGTCTCACCCGAGGGCAGCTTCACGCCCAGCGGGTTCACCTGCTTGCCGCCCACCAGGATCTCGTAGTGCAGGTGCGGGCCGGTCGACTGGCCGGTGGTGCCGACGTAGCCGATGACCTCGCCCTGCTTGACCCGGTCGCCCTTGCCCAGGCCGGCGGCGATCTTCGACATGTGGCCATAGGCCGTCATGTAGGTGCCGTTGTGCTTCAGGCGGACGTACTTGCCGTAGCCGCCGTTCCAGCCGGCCATCTCGACCACGCCGTCGCCGGCGGCATAGATCGGCGTGCCGGTCGGCACGGCGAAGTCGACGCCCTTGTGCATCTTGCTGTAGCCGAGGATCGGATGCTTGCGCATGCCGAAGCCGGAGGAGATGCGCGCGCCGTCGACCGGCGTCTTCAGCAGCGCCTTGCGCACCGACTGTCCCTTGGAGTCGAAGAAGTCCTCGAAGCCGGACTTCGGCGTGAAGGCATAGAGCTCCAGCGGCTTGCCCGACAGCGTCAGGCTGGCGAAGAGGATGCGGCCGGTCTTCGCCCGCTCGCCGTTCTCGTCGTAGTAGGCCTCGTAGAGCACCTCGAAGCCGTCGCCCGGCTGGATCTCGCGCTGGAAGTCGACGTCGTAGGAGAAGAGGCGGATCATCTCCACCAGGGTCGGCACCGGCACGCCGGCGGCCACGGCCGAGGCATAGAGGCTGTCGTCGATGACGCCGCGCTCGCCCTGGACCTCAAGCTCAAGCGGCCGGTCGCTCGAGGCCGCCTGATAGCCGCCCTGCTCGTCCAGCAGCACCTGCACGGTCTTGTCGACCGAGGGCTGGATCATCAGCGAGGCGAGCTGCGGCGGCTCGGCTTCCTCGCCGGCGGCGGCCCAGATCTCCTCGCCCGGCAGGAAGGTCAGGCGGATCTGCTGGCCGGGGCGCAGGCCCTTGGGGCTGAAGACGTTGGAAAGGGCGGTGACCGCCTCGTGCGCGTCGGTGCGATTGACGCCCTCGCGGGTCAGCAGCGCCATCAGCGTGTCGCCGGGCGCCACCTCGATGACCACGGCATGGGCGGCGGTCGCGGTTTCGGCCTCCAGGGCCACGGCGTTGATGCGGTCGGGGACCAGCGCGCTGCTGGCGGGCAGCGCGGCTTCCAGGTCGCCGCTCGGCGCCGGCGGCACCGCGACCAGCGGGCCGTTGAAGCGTTCGGCCGGGCTCTCGCTCGGCTGGCTCAGCATCACGGTGGCGACGGCGATGGGCGTCAGGATCAGCGCGGCAAGGCCGCTGCGGCGGGTGATGGACTGGGTACGGGCCCTGGTCTCGGCCTTGCGGGCACGACGCGCCGCGGCGTTGGGCGTGCTGGCAGCAGAAGGCGCGGCCGGGTGCACGCGGTCTCGCAGTTCACGCATCGACGGGCAACTCCCCCCGCTGGTCCAGCCGACTCTCTTTCGTCCCCGTCAGAAAAAAGCCGAAGGCCCGGGTCGCTGCCTCCCGCGCGGCGCGACCTCTCGCTTCAAGCTTTCATTCACCATGCGATTCAAGGGCTTCGCCTGTCAACCGAAAAAGGCCGGGCTGCCTTGCGGTGGGCGTTGAAGAAACGAGTCACGGCTTTGCATTTTTCGGTTTGACAGCCCCGGGGCACCCCGATATAAGCCGCGCCCTCAGCACGGCCCTGGCCGCCAAGGCCGACCGTGCTGAACTGTTCTTTGACACGTCAAATCATCGAGGAAGGGATGCGTGGGCGGCGTGGTAGCCGTCCTCTGGATGGTTGGTGCTGGGGTGCCTTGTTTGGTGCCTTGGGGCCGGTGTCTGGGAGGACTGCTTAGCTGCTGACGTGTTCTTTGACCTGACCCGCGGGTTGTGGCCTTGGCTGCGACGCGAGGGGGAGGGTCATGAGAAATGCTACGCAAGCAAGCGAGCGGTCCTGTGAGATGCCCTGATACGAGGGTGGAGGACTTGGAGCCCTGCGAGGGGCTTTGAGGCTTCCTGCCTGAGATCAACCTGAGAGTTTGATCCTGGCTCAGAACGAACGCTGGCGGCAGGCCTAACACATGCAAGTCGAGCGCCCCGCAAGGGGAGCGGCGCACGGGTGAGTAACGCGTGGGAATATGCCCTGGGGCTGGGGATAACGGCGGGAAACTGCCGCTAATACCCGGTACGCCATGAGTGGGAAAGGAGCAATC
>JAKOWB010000271.1 GCA_029781795.1 Pseudomonadota bacterium
GGACAACCTCGTCATGTCCTTCCCCGGCGTCATCGCGCCGCTGGAGGAGCTGTGGATCAGCTGGGTCATGAAGACCATGGCGCTCAAGCCCACTTACATCAGCATGCTGCGCGGCCGCGCCTGACGCTCAAGGAGAAGCCAACATGAAAGAACTCGATCCGATGGTGTTCCTCGCCGTGTTCCAGGAGATGCTGGGGCCGCTGCTGTGGGTGTTCCTGCTCGCCGGGCTGGTGACGGCGGTGGCCTTCGCCTGGCTGGTCAAGCGCGAAGGCGGCATCGCCTCGCGCCGGCTGGTGCGGGCGGAACTGCTGGGCCTGCTCGGCGGCGGCGTGGCGCTGGTCATCATGGCCAAGGTCTCGTCTTCGGGCTTCACCGACGCCGGCGGCCCGGCCGACTGGTTCCTGATCGCGCTGGTGTACGGCGCAGGCTTTGTCGCCACCGTCGTGCTGGCCTACACCCTCATGGGCTGGATGGCCCCGCGCACCGGAGCGCGGCCCGCCCAGGCGACCGAGGCGGCGGGCGCGCAAGCCTGAGCTGAGAGACCGGTCGCCCTCGTCGCTGCGACCGATCGCACACTTTTCGATAGCATGAACTGACCAGTCGGCGCTGGGGTACCGGGGTTATCGCCCCGAAACTCAGCCTCAGACGCCGGCGAAGCGGTCGGTGGCGGCGCGCAGCTCGCGCAGGATGCCCGGTTCGAGCCAGGCGTGGCCGGCGTCGGGCACCAGGCGCCAGTCGGCCTCGGGCCAGGCGCGGTGCAGATCCCAGGCGCTGCGCACCGGCGTGCAGGCGTCGTAGCGGCCCTGCACGATCACGCCGGGGATGTGGCGCAGCCTGGGCGCGTCGCGCAGCAGCTGGCCTTCTTCGAGCCAGCCGCCGTGCACGAAGTAGTGGTTCTCGATGCGCGCGAAGGCCAGCGCGAAGTCGTCTTCGCCGTGGTGGCTCTCGGCGTCCGTGTCGGGCAGCAGGCGGATGGTGCGGCCTTCCCACAGGCTCCAGGCGCGAGCGCACTGCCGCTGCACGGCAAGGTCCGGGCCGACGAGGCGGCGGCGGTAGGCGGCCATGAGATCGCCGCGCTCCTCGGGCGGGATGGGGGCGAGGAAGTCCTCCCACAGGTCGGGGAAGAGCCAGCTCGCCCCGTCCTG
>JAKOWB010000286.1 GCA_029781795.1 Pseudomonadota bacterium
TCATCGGCTTCACCGGCATCCTGCTGATGAAGCTGTCCGGGCCGCTCAGTGCCGGGCAGGAGCAGCAGCTGCGCACGGTGCGCAGCGCCGCCGATCACCTGCTGGCGCTGATCAGCGACCTGCTCGATCTTGCCCGCATCGAATCCGGTGCCGCCGAGCTGTCGCGCGAGCCGGTCGATCTGGCCGAGGTGCTCGCCGAGACGCAGCGCACGCTGCTGCCGCTCGCCGGCGAGCGCGGTCTGGTGCTGGCGCTGCAGGTGCCGGACGGCGACTGGACGATCCCGTGCAACCGTCGCGCCTTCGGCCCGATCGTGCTGACCCTCGCCGGCAACGCCATCAAGTTCACGCCGGCCGGGCGCATCGACGTGCGGCTGGCACGCATCGCCGATGGCAGTGGCGAGCGCATCCAGCTCAGCGTCAGCGACACCGGCCCGGGCCTCGACCCGGAGGCGCAGGCCCGGCTGTTCCGGCCCTTCGAACAGCTCGGCACGCCGGCCCGTCAGGAGGGCACCGGCCTCGGCCTGTACCTGAGCCAGAAGCTCGCACACCAGCTCGGCGGCCACATCAGCTGCCGCAGCAAGCCGGGGGAGGGCTGCACGTTCACGCTGGTGCTGCCGACCGGCGAGTGAAGCCGGTCACGGGTGAATGCGTGGTTTTTCTCTCTCCCCGGCAGGCACTTTCCCGGCATGAATGTGCGGAGGCGGGCGAAAGAATGGGGCTGCGAAAAAGCAGAACCGCCGCAGCCCCTGCGGGGGCGGCGGCGGTCCGGATCGGCAGACCGGGCGGCGCGTTCAGCGCCGCGGCGGCATCAGGCAGCCTTCGAGAACGACTGCACCGACTTCGGCAGCTCGGCAGCGGCTTCTTCGGCCAGCTTGTCGAACTCGGCCTTGACGCCGGCGCCGAGGTCGGCATAGGCCTTGGCGTCGTCCATCAGCTTCTGGCCCAGGCTCTTGGCGAGCTCGACCTGATCCGCGGCGAAGGCCTGCAGGCTCTTGAGGTCGGTGACTTCGGCCGCGGCCTTCAGGCGGGCGATGGTCAGGTCGGTGTAGCTCTGCAGCGTGCTCAGCTGCAGCGCGACCAGCTT
>JAKOWB010000333.1 GCA_029781795.1 Pseudomonadota bacterium
GGCGGTGGAGATCTCCGCCGGGCCGTTCGGCGTCATGTGCTTCAGGCGCACGTCGGGAACGCGGTCGCCAACCTTGATCGTCATGGCATCACCTCTCCATTGCCGGGATTGTCGTTGCCGGGAAGATAGGGCCTGCGGCCCCGCGGTCCAAGGGCGCCTAGAGCGCCTTCAGCGTCGCCTCGGCGGAGGAAACATCCAGGCCCGGCGCCGGTTCGACCGCCAGGTGGGTGACCACGCCGTCCTTGACGATCATGGCATAGCGCTTGGAACGCAGGCCCATGCCGTTGGCCGTCAGGTCCTGGTCCAGGCCGGCCGCCTTGGTGAAGGCGGCGGAGCCGTCGGCCAGCATCAGGATCTTGTCGCCGACCTGCTGGTCCTTGCCCCAGGCGCCCATGACGAAGGCGTCGTTGACCGAGAGGCAGGCGATGGTGTCGACGCCCTTGGCCTTCAACGCGTCGTGCTGCGCCAGGAAGCCGGGCACATGCTTGGCCGAGCAGGTCGGGGTGAAGGCGCCGGGCAGCGCGAAGAGCGCGACCGTCTTGCCCTTGAAGAGATCCTTGGCCGTGATCTCGGCCGGGCCGTTGGCCGTCATGTGCTTCAGGCCAACGTCGGGAACCTGGTCGCCAACCTTGATCGTCATGGGAAGAGACTCCTTCTTGGGCGGAAGCCGGGACGATAGCTAGGGGCGGGTCGCCTTGGCCAGGGCCTCGCCGACCGCCGCCTCGGTCAGCAGCTCGGGCAGCGGGATGCCCTGCGGCGCGCCGGGGCCATAGACCACGTTGAAGGGAATGCCGAAGCGCCCGAAGCGCTCCAGGTAGGCGTTGATCGCCGGGTCCGGCCGCGTCCAGTCGGCCTTCATCGCCACCACGTCGGGCGCCGCCAGCAGCGCCCGTACGCTCGCCTGGTCCAGCACTAGCGTCTTGTTGGCGATGCAGGTGACGCACCAGTCGGCGGTCACGTCGACGAAGACCCGCTTGCCCTGCGCGACCAGGCCGGGGATCGCGGCCTCGTCGAAGCCTTGCCAGCCGTCCTCCTGTGTCTGAGGGGTGGAGGCGGCGGGCAGCGCCAGCGGCACCGCGGCGCCGGCCAGCGCCACCAGCACGACGACCGCCAGCGTGGCGTGGCGGCCAAGGCCGCGGCGGCGCAGCGCCAGCAGCAGCACCAGCAGCAGCCGGGCCAGCGCGACGCCGAGGGCGATCGCCAGGCCGGCCTGGCCCCAGAGCACCGAGACCAGCCAGACCGCCGTGCCGAGCAGCAGCAGCCCCATGAGCTGGCGCAGCCGCAGCATCCAGAGGCCCGGCCGCGGCAGGCGCTGCGCCAGGCCCGGCAGCAGCGCGACCAGCAGATAGGGCGCCGCCAGGCCGAGGCCGAGGCAGGCGAAGATCGCCAGGATCTCGCCCGTGCCATGCGCCAGGGCGAAGCCGACGGCGGTACCGAGGAATGGCGCCGAGCAGGGCGTCGCCAGCAGCGTCGCCAGGAGGACGGTGGCGAAGAGCCCGGCCAGCGAGTGCTCGCGGCCCCGCTCGCCCAGGCGGGCGATGG
>JAKOWB010000337.1 GCA_029781795.1 Pseudomonadota bacterium
CAGGGACCCCTGGGCCAGTTTTTCGCCGACTGGCTGGGGTTGACCTTCGCCTTCTCCTGGCGTGGCGCCGTACTGGCCGCGGCGATCATGGGCTTTCCCTTCCAGGTGCGTGCCATCCGCCTTTCGCTGGAGGCGCTCGACCCCGGCATCGAGGCGGCGGCGCGCACGCTGGGCGCCAGCCGCGCCGACGTCTTCCTCACCGTCACGCTGCCGCTGATCCTTCCCGGCGTCCTCGCCGGCGCCCTGCTCTGCTTCGCCGGCGCGGTCGGCGAATTCGGCGCCACCATCACTTTCGTCGCCTCGATCCCCGGCGAGACGCAGACCCTGCCGCTGGCGATCTTCCGCGCCGTGCAGTCGCCCGGCGGCGAGTCGGCGGCCGCCCGCCTGGTGCTGCTGTCCATCGCGCTGGCACTGCTGGCGCTCGGCGCTTCCGAGCTGCTCGCCCGGCGCTGGAAGCGCCGTTTCCTGGGCTGAGGGCGCGATGCTGCGGATCGCCATCCAGCGCCGGCAGGGCGCCTTCACGCTCACCGCCGATCTCGCCCTGCCGAAGTCGGGCGTCACCGCCATCTTCGGCCGCTCCGGCGCCGGCAAGTCGACGCTGGTGCAGTGCCTGGCCGGCCTGCTGCGCCCCGACCGCGGGCGGATCGCGCTGGGCGACACGCTGCTGTTCGACCGGGAGCGCCGCATCGACCTGCCGCCGGAGCGCCGGCGCCTGGGCTATGTGTTCCAGGACGCGCGGCTGTTCCCGCACCTCTCGGTCGAGGCCAACCTGCGCTATGGCCTGCGCCGCGCGCCGACAGGCGAGGCGGTGGCCGAGTTCGCAGAGGTGGTCGAGCTGCTCGCCCTCGCCCCCCTGCTGGCGCGCCGGCCCGGCAGCCTGTCGGGCGGCGAGCGGCAGCGCGTGGCGCTGGGCCGCGCGCTGCTGGCGCAGCCGCGCCTGTTGCTGCTGGACGAGCCGCTCGCGTCGCTCGACCAGGCCCGCAAGGACGAGGTGCTGCCCTTCCTGGAACGGCTGCGCGACCGCTATGCCCTGCCGATGGTCTATGTCAGCCACGCCATGCCCGAGGTGCTGCGCCTGGCCGACGCGCTGGTGCT
>JAKOWB010000347.1 GCA_029781795.1 Pseudomonadota bacterium
CTCAAGGGCATCGCCGGCTTCTGGCAGCGCGAGTTGGCCCCGGCGCTGAGCGCCCTGGAGCAGGAACGCCAGGCGGCGGTGAAGACCTTCTGGCTGCGCGGCCTCGTCGCCGGCGTCGCCCTGCTGGGGGTCCTGGCCCTGCTGATCGCCAGCTTCGAGCTGTCGGACTCGATCACCTGGATCGTGTTCCTGTTCTTCTTCGGCTGCTTCGGCGCCTGGATCTGGGCCATGGCGCCGCTGACCGGCGTGCGCCGGCGCGCCAAGGCGCACCTGGTCTCGCATCTCTGCGGCTTCTACAAGCTGGACTACGACGCCGGCGCCAGCGACTTCCCCTGCGAGGAGTTCATGGGCCTGAGGCTGCTGCCCAGCCACACCCGCCGCACCCTGGAGGATGCGATCAAGGGATCGGTCGAGGGCGTGCCGCTGCAGCCCTGCGAGGCGCGGCTGATCCGCCGCCAGAGCAACGGCAAGGGCGGCAGCAGCAACGTCACGGTGTTCCACGGCCTGCTGCTGGTGACGCCGCTGCCGGGGTCGCCGGTGACGGAGCCGATCCTGCTGCTGCCGGACTGGGGGCGCATCGGCAACTTCCTGGCCGGCCTCGGCCGCAAGGGCCGCATCACCGACCTGGAGGCCGACCCGGAGTTCGAGCGCCGCTACGAGGTCTATGCCGCCGACGACAAGGCGGCGCGCGCGCGGCTGAACCGCGAGTTGCAGGCCTGCCTGCTGCGCCTGGCGGCGCTGAACGACAAGACGCCCAGCATCGCGCTGGCCGGCGACAAGCTGCTGCTGGCGTTGCCACGCCGGAAGAACGCTTTCGAGGGGGTGAAGGCCTTCCAGCCCTTCGACCGGCCGGAACCGCTGCAGGCCCTGCTGGACGACCTGGAGCTGCTGCCCGCCATCGTCGAGGCGCTGGCCCTGCCGCCGGCAGAGGCGAAAGCCTAGAGCTCCTCGGGGAAAAGCTTCCAGGCGCCCACGGCGTCGAGCCAGGGGGCGGAGGGGTAGTCGGTGATCACCAGGCCACCGTCCACCACCAGCGTCTGGCCGGTGACGAAGGAGGCCGCGGGCGAGGCGAGGAACAGCACCGCCGCGGCGATCTCCTCCGGCCGGCCCATGCGG
>JAKOWB010000356.1 GCA_029781795.1 Pseudomonadota bacterium
CTCAGGCGCACCCTCAGCCGCATCCTCTTGCCCAGCCGGGCGGCGTGGCGGGCGAGGTGGGCCTGCAGGGCGCTGCCGTGGCTCAACCCCACGAGATCGTGGTCGAGCGCCTCGGTGAACCGGATCAGCCGCCTTCTGGCGAGAGCGTGTCGGGCGGGCACCACCAGGACCAGCCGGTCCTCGCGGAACAGCCAGCTCTCCAGGTCCGCCGTGTCGGGCGGATCGGCGATGATGCCGATATCGGCCTGACCGCCGGCGATGGCCTCGACGATGTCCGGGCTCTCGCGCTCCTCCAGCTCGATGTCGAGCGTGGGGTGCGCCGCGAGGAAGGCGGCGAGGGTCGCCGGCAGATGCTCGGAGATCGCGGAGGTGTTGGACAGCACGCGGATGCGGCCCTTCAGCCCGCGGGCGTGCGCGCCGAGCTCGCCCTTCATGCGCTCGAACTGGGCCAGCATCAGCCGGGCGTGGTCGAGCAGCGCCAGCCCCGCGGCGGTGGGCTGCGTACCGCGCCGGTCGCGCCGCAGCAGCGGCGTACCCAGCGTCTCCTCCATCGCCTTCACGCGCTCGCTGGCCGACGGCAGCGCCAGCCCCGCGCGCTCGGCGCCATGCGTCAGGCTGCCGGCATCGGCGATGTGCGCGAACAGCCGCAGATCCGTAAGGTCGAAGCGCATTCGGATATTCCGAAGGTAAGATCCGTAGCTTCCAGATTGTCCGCGCGTGGTGAGCTGATCAAGGTCCACGGCAATGGACCTGAGTCACTTGTTCTGGATCGCGCTGATCTTCCTGCCCGCCGGCCTCGTGAAGGGCGTGATCGGGCTGGGCCTGCCGACGATCGGCATGGGCCTGCTCGCGCTCCTGATGCCGCCGGCCGAGGCCGCCGCGCTGCTGGTGCTGCCGTCGCTGGTCACCAATGTCTGGCAGATGCTCGCCGGCCGGCGCCTGAGTGCCATCACGCGCCGCCTGTGGCCGATGATGCTGGGCGTCTGCCTCGGGACCTGGGCCGGCGCCGGCCTGATGACCGGCGACTCGGCGCGCTACGCCACGGCCGGGCTGGGCGCGGCGCTGATCCTCTACGCGATCGTCGGCCTCGCCGCGTTCCGCGTCAGCGTGCGCGCGACACTGGAGCCGATGGTCTCGCCGGCCATCGGCGCGATCACCGGCATGGTCACGGCGGCCACGGGCGTGTTCGTGATTCCCGCGGTGCCCTACCTCCAGGGCATCGGCCTGGAGAAGGACGCGCTGGTACAGGCGCTGGGCCTGTCGTTCACCGTCTCGACCCTGGCTCTTGCGGCCTCTCTCGCCGCCGGCGGCGTATTCGTGCCGACCATGATCGCGCCCACCCTGGTCGCGCTCGGCGTCGCGCTGCTCGGCATGTGGCTCGGCCAAAGCCTGCGCGAGCGGATCAGCCCGCCAACCTTCCGCCGCTGCTTCTTCGCCGGGCTGTTGCTGCTGGGCGCGTGGCTGGTTGTCCGCGCACTGTCATCCTGAGCGCAGTCCGTCAGACCGTGAGCATCACCTTCCCCACGTGATCCGCACGCTCCAGCTCGGCGTGCGCGGCGGCGGCCTGCGCCAGCGGGAAGGTCTTGTGGATCACCGGCTTGATCTTGCCGGACGCCAGCAGCGGCCAGGCCTTCTCGCGCAGGCCGGCGGCCATGCGGCCCTTGGCCTCGATGCTCTGCGGCCGCAGCGTCGAGCCGGTGACGGTGAGCCGCTTCATCATCAGGAGCGCGCCGTTGATCGTCGACATCGCGCCGATCTGGGTGGCGATGATCACCAGGCGGCCATCGGGCTTCAAGAGCTCGATGTCCTTGCCGATGTAGTCGCCGCCGACCATGTCGAGCACGACGTCGACACCCTTCG
>JAKOWB010000360.1 GCA_029781795.1 Pseudomonadota bacterium
CGTGAGCTGGGTGAAGAACCAGGGCGGCGGCAAGGGCGCGGTGGGCGTGCCGGCGCCGGCCTCGGTGCCGGAGTTTCTCGTCAAGGTGATCGCCCAGCGCTACCAGCTCGATCTGGTGGCCGCGCCCTACCGCGGCAGCGCGCCGATGATCGGCGACATGCTGGGCAACCAGATCGCCGCCGGCGTGGGCTCCATCCCCGATTTCATCGACCAGCACAAGGCCGGCAAGCTGCGCGTGGTGGCGGTGCTGGGCGGCGCGCGCCAGGCGGCCTTGCCCGAGGTGCCGACCTTCGCCGAACTGGGCCTGAAGGGCTTCGAGGACGTGCCCTACTACGGCGTCTTCGCGCCGGCCGGCACACCCCGCGCCACGCTCGACGAATTCAGCGCCGCGCTGCAGCGCGTGATCGCCATGCCGGAGGTGCGCGAGCGCCTCAGCGGCCTGGGCCTCGCGGTCGGCCATTCGAGCGGCGAGCAGCTCGCCGCGCGCGAGCGCGCCTACAGCGCCACCTGGGCGAAGATCATCAAGGACAGCGGCTTCCAGCCGCAGTAAGCAGCGATCCGGCCACGGCGCGGCGGCGCTCGCGCAAGCGCCTGTCATTCGTCAACACGGGGGTATTCGCGCGGGATCAAGATGCGCTCATGAACGAGCCGCACGAAGAATCCCCCACCGAACGCCTCGACCGCCTGCTGCATGTGGCGGCTGCGCCGCTCACCGGCGGGCTTTCGCCTGTGTCGTTGTCGCTGGCCTGGGCCGACTGGGCCTGGCACCTGGGCGTGTCGCCCGGGCGGCAGATGGAGCTGGCGGCGCTGGCGGCGCAACTCGGCGCCGACACGCTGCACGGCAATGGCAATCCGGCCGGCGCGGCCGACGAGGATCCACGCTTCCGCCATCCCGACTGGGAGGCCTGGCCCTTCCACCTGATGCGCGTGGGCTTCCGCAATGCCGAGACCTGGTGGCACGCGGCCGCCAGGCTGCCCGGCATGACGCCACACCATGCCGAGCTGACCGACTTCATGGCCCGCCAATGGCTGGGCGCGCTCACGCCGGCCAACTGGCTGCCGAGCAACCCGGTGGTGCTGCACGCCAACCTGGAGAAGCTCGGCGCCCCGCTGCGCCAGGGCTGGCTCAACTGGCTGGAAGACATGGCCACGCCGGCCGGCGAGCGCGCCGCCGCCGAGCGCGAGGCGCATTTCAAGGTCGGCCGCGACGTGGCCGTCACCCCCGGCGAGGTGGTGATGCGCAACGGCCTCGCCGAGCTGATCCGCTACACGCCGCAGACCAAGACGGTGCATCCCGAGCCGGTGCTGATCGTGCCCTCGTGGATCATGAAGTACTACATCCTCGATCTCTCGCCGCACAACTCGCTGGTGCGCTGGCTGGTGTCGCAGGGGCACGTGGTCTACATGCTGTCGTGGAAGAACCCCGACGCGGC
>JAKOWB010000385.1 GCA_029781795.1 Pseudomonadota bacterium
TGCAGCTCGCGCACCAGCGCGGCGACCAGCCGGCATTGCCGCCCGGCCTCGTCGGCCTCGGCAACGTCATCCCCTGTCGGGCCAGTCTCCGAAGCGCCGCCACCCGCTGCCGGGCCGCCACCCGCTGCCGGGCCGCTGCCCGGCCCGCGGTTGAGCCAGGCGATGCGGTGGAGGTAGCAGTGGCCGGCGGCGTCGGCGAACAGGGCGGCGATCACGCTGCCATCGCCGCGGCCGCCCGCCGCCTCGGCGCCGAAGGCCGGGTCCCACCAGCAGCTCGCCGAGACCAGCGCCGTGCCGTTCAGGCTCAGCCAAGCCCGGCCACCGGCCTCGCGATAGTCGAGCTCGCCGTCATAGGGCCGCAGCCGGTCGGGATCGAGCCGGCTGTCGGCGAAGGCGACCGGCTGCAGCATCATCTGGCTGGCGAATTTGTTCGGCCCGGTGTGGCGCCGGATCTGGGCGATCGAGCGCCGGCCGAAGCGCTCGGGCCAGGTGCTCTGGCCATCGGGGCCGAGCAGCGGCAGCACCAGCCGGCGAAAGCCGTCGAGGAACGGCACGGTCTCGCCGATCTCCGGCCGCGGCTGGTCAGCGTAGAGCGTGTACCAGGAGTGCGGCGTGCCGACATAAAGCTGCAGCCCGCCGGGGCTCAGCACATACTCGATTTCGGCCAACCGTGCCCGCAGGTCGGCACGCTTCAGCGCGGTGTCACAGGTATTCGGCACCTCGACATCGTCGCAGATCACCGCGTCGGCGCGGCTGCCGGTCAGATTGGCGGTGATGCCGCGCGCCAGCATCGACGGGTCGCGCAGCTCGCTCGGCCGGATGATGGTAAACTGCTCGGCCGCCCATTGGTCGGCCCGCGCTGGCTTGAGCCCGCGGGTGAACGGGTGGCGCTCGATGATGCGTTTGGTGTTGCGCACCATCTTGCGCGCCAGCGCCAGATCGGCCGCCAGCACCAGCAGGCGCAGATCGGGGGTGCCGCGCAGCAGCCAGGCGGCGAACAGCCCGACCAGGGTCGACTTGCCGCTG
>JAKOWB010000408.1 GCA_029781795.1 Pseudomonadota bacterium
ACCTCGTCCGGCGGGCCATCGGCCAGCTTGCGGCCGTAGTCCAGCACCACGACGCGGTCCGAGATGTCCATCACCACGCCCATGTCGTGCTCGATCAGGGCGATGGTGGTGCCGAACTCGTCGTTCACGTCGAGGATGAAGCGGCACATGTCCTCCTTCTCCTCGACGTTCATGCCGGCCATGGGTTCGTCCAGCAGCAGCAGCTTCGGCTCCATCGCCAGGGCGCGCGCCAGCTCGACGCGCTTCTGCAGGCCGTAGGGCAGCTTGCCCACCGGCGTCTTGCGGATGGCCTGGATCTCCAGGAAGTCGATGATCCGCTCGCAGACCTCGCGCTGGCGGATCTCCTCCTTCAGGTTCGGTCCCCAGTAGAGGCACTGCAGCGCGAAGTCGATGGCGGCGCTGCCGTAGCGCAGCAGGTGGTCGAGGCCGAAGACCCCGGTCTCGGGCGCGCGGACGTTGTGCATCTTCAGCAGCCGCCCGGTCATGATGTTGTCCAGCGTCGACATGCCCTTGAAGAGCGCGACGTTCTGGAAGGTGCGGGCGATGCCCTGCACCGCCGCCTGGTGCGGGCGCATCTGCTTGCGCACCCGGCCCTGCCAGGTGATGGTGCCTTCCTGCGGGTGATAGAAGCCGTTGATGACGTTCAGCATCGAGGTCTTGCCGGCGCCGTTCGGCCCAATGATGGCGCGGATCTCGTGCTCCAGGATGTTGAAGGAGATGTTGGTCAGCGCCTTCACGCCGCCGAACGACAGCGAGATGTTGTCGACCGAGAGCAGCGGCGGGCCGAAGGTCCGTCCGGCGGGCCGGGCTTCGTTGAGCGCGGCGGGCGTGGCCGTGTCCATGACGTGTCCTCTGTCCTCGGGCGGCGGCGTCACTCGGCCGCCTGCGGCAGCGCGTCCGTGCCGCGCGGGAAGGTCTTGGCGTCGGCGACCAGCACGTCGGCCTTGAGCAGGCCGCGGCGGCCGTCCTCGAAGGTGAGCTCGGTCTCGATGTGGGCGCTGGACGAGCCGTCGTATAGCGCGTCGATCAGCGACTTGTACTTGTCGAAGATGATGCGGCGGCGGACCTTGCGCGTCCGGGTCAGCTCGCCGTCGTCGGCGTCCAGCTCCTTGTGCAGCACCAGGAAGCGCCTGATCTGCGTGCCGGCGAGCTGCGGGTCCTTGGCCAGGTCGCGGTTCACCTGCTCGACGTGCTGCTGGATGATGCCATAGACCTTGGGATTGGCCGCCAGCTCCTGGTAGCTGGAATAGGCGACGTTGTTGCGCTCCGCCCAGGAGCCCACGGCCTGCAGGTCGATGTTGATGAAGGCGGCGACATAGTCGCGCCCGTCGCCGAAGGCGACCGCCTCCTTGATGTTGGGGAAGAACTTCAGCTTGTTCTCGATGTACTTGGGCGGGAACAGGCTGCCGTCGGTCAGGCGGCCCACGTCCTTGGCGCGGTCGATGATCCTGAGGTGCCCATCGTCCGTCATCATGCCGGCGTCGCCGGTCATGACCCAGCCGTCCGGCGTCTTGGTCTCGGCCGTGGCCTCGGGATTCTTGTAGTACTCCTTGAACACGCCGGGGCTGCGGAACAGCACCTCGCCGTTGTCCGCCAGCTTCAGCTCGACGCCGGGCGCCGGCCGGCCCACGGTGTCCGAGCGGATCTCGCCGTCCGGCTGCATGGTGATGTAGACCGAGGCCTCGGTGGAGCCGTAGAGCTGCTTCAGGTTCACGCCGAGCGAGCGGTAGAACTCGAAGATCTCGGGGCCGATCGCCTCGCCCGCGGTATAGGCCAGGCGGATGCGGCTGAAGCCCAGCGTGTTCTTCAGCGGCCCATAGACCAGGATCTCGCCCAGCAGGTAGTGCAGGCGGGTGCCGAGGCCGACCGGCTTGCGGTCCAGGATCTTGCCGCCGACCTTGCGGGCCAGCTCGAGGAAATGCTTGAAGACGCGACGCTTCAGGCGCGAGGCGTCCTCCATCCGGATCATCACCGTGGTCAGGATGTTCTCGAAGATGCGCGGCGGGGCGAAGAAATAGGTCGGTCCCAGCTCGCGCAGGTCCTGCATCACCGTGGCGCCGGATTCCGGGCAGGAGACGCAGAAGCCGGCGATGTAGGACTGGGCGAAGGAGAAGGTGTGGTCGCCGACCCAGGCCATCGGCAGGTAGGCCAGCACCTCCTCGTCGATGGTCAGACGGTCGAAGTCGATGCCGGCCTGCGCCGTCTTGATGATGTTGTCGAAGGTCAGCACCACGCCCTTGGGCGTGCCGGTGGTGCCCGAGGTGTAGAGCATGATCGAGGTGTCGCCGCCGCGGCCCTGCTCGACCTCCCTGTCGTACCAGCCGGGATCGCCGGCCAGCCGCGCGCGGCCGCTTTCGGCCACGCTCTCGAAGCTGCGCAGGAAGGGCTGCGTGTAGTGCCGCATGCCGCGCGGGTCGCTGAAGACGATCAGCTCCAGCGTCGGCACCTTGGACTTGATCTCCAGCAGCTTGTCGACCTGCTCCTGGTCCTCGGCCATGGCGAAGCGGGCGCCGGCGTGCTCGACCACGTAGGCCATCTCGCGCGCCACCGAGTCCTGGTAGACCGGGACCGGGATGGCGCCGATCGCCTGGGCCGCCACCATGGTCCAGTAGAGCCGGGGCCGGTTGTCGCCGACGATGACGATGCGGTCGCCGCGCCGCAGGCCAAGCTCGGCCAGCCCGGCAGCCAGGCCCTTCACCTGCTCCTCGACCGCGGCCCAGGTCCAGGTCTGCCAGATGCCGAGATCCTTCTCACGGATCGCCGCGTGGCGCGCGTGGGTCCCGGCGTGGTGGCGCAGGTACTTCGGAAAAGTATCGAGGCCCGCGTTCGCAGACATCGTTCGTCCATCCTCCCTCGGGTCCCGATCCCGGGTCGAATGTCACGCGGGCGCACCGGCAAGAGCGGACGCCCCACCCCGATGGGACGTCAAACGGTGTCCATTCGGACTCCCGTTGCCACTATCGCGCGCCGCCCGACCTCCCTGGAGTTATGCTTCTGGTTCATGGCGGGACAACGTAATTGCTGTACCTAAGGCCAAAGCGCGGCAGCGTCAAGCGGCGCCCTGCCGCAGACGAAAGGATAGTGGTCCGGTTCAGGACAGTACGCCGTGAAGCCTAGGCGATGTCGACCAGGATCGGCACGTGATCCGAGGGTTTCTCCCAGGTGCGCGTGTCCTTGACCGTGGTGATGGCCTTCACCTGCGGCATGAGCTTGGGACTGGCCAGGGCGTGGTCCAGGCGCCAGCCGTAGTTCTTCTCGAAGGACTGCGGAAAACGGTAGCCCCACCAGGAATAGAGCTGCTCGGGCGCCGGGGTGAAGTGGCGCGGCGCGTCGACCAGCTTGCCGGCGGCCCAGAGTTTCTCCATCGCCCTGGATTCGCCCGGCGTGTGGCCGACCGAGCGGACCAGGCGCTTGTGGTCCCAGACGTCCCATTCCAGCGGCGCGACGTTGAGGTCGCCGACGATCAGCACCTTGCGCTTGTGGATCTGGTCCGCCGCCGCCCAGGCCGCCATCTCCTCGAGGAACTGCAGCTTGTGGGCGAACCTGGGATTGGCCTCGGGATCCGGGTCGGGCCCGCCCGAGGGAACATAGAAGTTGTGCAGCTCGACGTAGCCGGGCAGCAGCATCGAGGCATGGCGGCGGTCGTCCTTGCCGCACCAGACGCGCGGCTCGGGCGCGGTGAAGGGCAGGCGCGAGGCGATGGCGACGCCGTTGTAGCTCTTCTGTCCGTGGATCACGAAGAAGCGGTAGCCGAGGCCCTTCAGGTGCTCGACGGGAAAAAGCTCGTCGGCGACCTTGGTCTCCTGCATCGCCAGCACGTCGGGCTGGTGCTCGGCCACGAAGCGCGACAGGTGGTCCAGCCGCTGGCGGATCGAATTCACGTTCCAGGTGGCGATGCGCATCTTGGCCATGGACTGCCCCTCTTGCCGGCCGACCGGTGACGGCCGAGCGGGGAAGCTAGCCAAGACGGCGCGTGACCGGCAACCCGGCCGGGAGCGGCGCAGCGGATTCGCCGGCCCCAAAAAGCGGAACGCCCGGACAGGGGGGAGTGCCGGGCGTTCCTGACTTGCTCCGCGGCGGTGGTCGTGGCCCGGGGGGAGGGGTTGGGCCACCGCGTCTTCGCGGAGGAGGAGGCGACGGTGTTTTGCTCCGCCGTCTCCGGACGGGGCGTCGATGACGCCGCCGTTCATGAATGAAGATTTAAGCGCGCCCTGGCGCCGCGCAATGGCACAACCTCGGCGTTTCTTGCATGGCTGCTTGGTAGCGCAGGCGGAGAGGCGGAAGAAACCGTTTCGTCCCTAGGCCGCCGAGGCACGAGCCCGTGTCGCGCGGCGTTTTGATACCGCCTCGCCGAAGGCCCGGAAGAGCAACACGGAATCAGGGTTCGACATAATTTTGTATTCAGGATGCCACTGCACGCCGAGGGCGAAGGCGCGGGCGCCCCTGACCGAAACCGCCTCGATCGTGCCGTCCGGCGCCTCGCCTTCCACCGCCAGGCCCTCGGCCAGGCGATCGATGCCCTGCCAGTGCAGCGAGTTCACCTGGATCTCGTCCTTGCCGAGGATGCGCGCAAGCTGCCCGCCGGGGACCAGGCGCAGGGCATGGCGCGCCGCATAGTCGGTGTCGTGGTGCCCGGTGTTGGGGCTGCGATGGTCCAGCCGTCCCGGCACCTCGTGCACGCGGGCATGGAGCGTACCGCCCAGCACCACGTTCAGCTCCTGGAAGCCGCGGCAGATGCAGAGCAGCGGCACGCCCTGGTCGATGGCGGCGCGGATCAGCGGCAAGGTCACCGCGTCGCGCGCCTCGTCGTGCGGCTCGGCCGCCGGCGAAGGCGGGAGGCCGTAGTGGCGCGGGTGCACGTTCGACACGCTGCCGGTCAGCAGCAGGCCGTCGAGCCCGGCCAGCAGCGTCGCCGGATCGAAGAACTCGCCGAGGTTGGGGATCATCAGCGGCACGGCGCCGGCGGCCTCGGCCACGGCGCGCACGTACTTGTCGCCGACGGCGTGGAACGGCAGGCCGCCCACCTCCTTCATGCAGGCGGGAACGGCGACGAGGGGCTTGGAGAGCGTGCTCATGCCCCAGCAGATACGCCGGCCGCCGCCGCCGGGCAAGCCGGCCGCGCCGCAGGGGAGGGGCGCGGCGGCCGCCTAGCCCGGGCGGCGCGTTGCTGTCCGGGGCCCGGTCCTGTCAGGATCGGGCGATGCCGCAGTGGTTCGATACGCTCCTGGCCTGGAAGGCGGCGGCGGTGGCCGCCTGGTTCCTGCTGTTCTTCGCCCTGGAGCGCTGGCGCCCGGCGGCGCCGGAACCGCTCGCCGTCACCGGCCACTGGCGGCGGGTCGGGCGCAACCTGCTGCTCTGGGCGCTGAACCTGCCGCTGTCGCTGCTGCTCGTGCTGCCGCTGACCGACTGGGCCAGCCGCCACGCGCCGGCCTGGCGGCCGGACTGGTGGGGCGGCTGGACCGGCCTTGCCCTCGACCTGCTGCTGCTCGACCTGATGATCTACTGGTGGCACCGGGCGAACCACGTGGCGCCGCTGCTCTGGCGCTTCCATGCGGTGCATCACCTGGATCGCTTCCTCGACAGCTCCAGCGCGCTGCGCTTCCATTTCGGCGAGGTCGCGCTCTCGGCCCTGGCGCGCGCGGCGGTGATCCTGGCGCTCGGCTTCCCGCTGGCCTCGGTGCTGGTGTTCGAGACCCTGGTGCTGCTGGCGGCGATCTTCCACCACAGCAACGTCCGGCTGCCGCCGCGCCTGGAGCGGGCGCTGTCCTGGATCGTGGTGACGCCTTCGATCCACTGGGTGCATCACCACCGGATCCGGCGCGATACCGACAGCAACTACGCGACGGTCCTCAGCCTCTGGGACCGGCTCTTCGCCTCGCGCAGCGCAAGGGCGCGCGATCCGGCCATGCCGATCGGCGTGGAGGGGCTGGCGGAGGAGGCGGCGCCGGCGCTGCTCGGCCGGCCGTTCCGGGCCTAGCGCATTTTCGAGCGAAGCGGACGCCGGTTCGCGTCAAGAAAATGCGTGCAATCAATAGTTAGCTAGAGCGATTCGATTCAATCGGAAGCGAAACCGCCCTAGCGGTTGCCGCCGGTGCGGTCCTCGAACTTGTAGACGTCGAGCAGCTTCAGGTCGAACAGCTTGGGGTCCATCTTGACCCCGTATTCCGGGTTCAGGAGGCCGGTCTGCACGATCAGGCCCTGCGAATCGACCACCTCCCACTTGCGCAGCTCGACCGGCGCCTCCGAGAAGGTCAGCGTGACCGAGGAGAGGTTGCCCTCGGCCTGCTCCTCCTGGATCGTCATGATGACCGAGCCGGCGCCGTAGCTGAGCGCCGTCAGCACCAGGTTGTCGGCGATCTTGATGGTATCCTTGAACAGGAACCACAGCGGCGTCTCCCAGATCGGCACCTGGGTCACCTGCTTCAGCTCCTTGTCATAGAGCGCCAGGGTGTAGCCGTCGGCGATGATCAGCAGCGGCACCGGCGGGTCGTATTCGAAGCGCATCCGGCTCGGCCGCTCGACATAGATGTCGCCCTCGGCGTAGCTGCCGTTCGAGGAGGACTGCAGGAAGCGCGCCTTGAGGGTCGTCAGGCTGTTCAGGTAGGCCTCGACCTTCTCGATCAGCGCCTTGTCCTTGGCGGTGAGCTTCAGCTCGGTCGCCCCCAGCGCGGCGCGGCCGAGGACCGGCGCCAGCAGGCCGAAGAGCCCGAAGGCGGTCACCGACTGGAGGAAGCTGCGACGCTGCATGTGGCCTAACCCTTTGAAGTGACAGGAAACAGCCCCGCGGGGCCTACTGGCGGCCGACGAGCACTTCGCGTTTGCCGGCGTGATTGGCCGGAGAGATAACGCCGTCCGCTTCCATTCGTTCTACGAGACGGGCCGCCCGGTTGTAGCCGATCTGCAGATGGCGCTGCACGAAGGAGGTCGAGGCCTTGCCGTGCGTGCGCACCACATCCACGGCCTGGCGGTAGAGGTCGTCGCCCTCGCCGTCGTCCTCGCCCCCGCCGGCGCCGGCAAGCTCGTCCTCCTCGGCGGTGACCTGCTCGATGTAGGCGGGCGGCCCCTGCGTCTTCAAGTGCGCCACCACCTCCTCGACCTCGCCGTCGGTGACCAGCGGCCCGTGGATACGCGCGATGCGCCCGCCGCCGGCCATGTAGAGCATGTCGCCCTGGCCCAGCAGCTGCTCGGCCCCCTGCTCGCCCAGGATGGTGCGGCTGTCGATCTTGGAGGTGACGTGGAAGGAGATGCGGGTCGGGAAGTTGGCCTTGATCGTGCCGGTGATGACGTCGACCGAGGGGCGCTGCGTCGCCATGATGATGTGGATGCCGGCGGCGCGCGCCATCTGCGCCAGGCGCTGCACCGCGGCCTCGATCTCCTTGCCGGCGACCAGCATCAGGTCGGCCATCTCGTCCACCACCACGACGATGTAGGGCAGCGGCGTCAGGTCGAGCGGCTGCTGCTCCACCACCGGCTGGCCGGTCTCGGGATCGAAGCCGGTCTGCACGCGCCGGGTCAGCACCTCGCCGCTCCGGCGCGCCTCCTCGATGCGCTGGTTGAAGCCGTCGATGTTGCGCACGCCGAGCTGCGACATGGCGCGGTAGCGATCCTCCATCTCCCTGACTGTCCATTTCAGGGCAACGATGGCTTTTTTCGGGTCGGTCACCACCGGCGTCAGCAGGTGCGGGATGCCGTCGTAGACCGACAGCTCCAGCATCTTGGGGTCGACCATGATGAGGCGGCACTGCTCGGGCGAGAGGCGATAGAGCAGCGAGAGGATCATGGCATTGATCGCCACCGACTTGCCCGAGCCGGTGGTGCCGGCGACCAGCAGGTGCGGCATGCGGGCCAGGTCCACGACCTGCGGGTTGCCGCCGATGTCCTTGCCCAGCACCAGCGGCAGCTTCAGCTCGTTCTTGGCATAGGCTTCCGAGGCGATGACTTCGCCAAAGAAGACCGTCTCACGCTTCTGGTTCGGCAGTTCGATGCCGATGACCGAGGAGCCGGGCACCACGGCGACGCGCACCGACAGCGCCGACATGGAGCGCGCGATGTCGTCGGCCAGGCCGATGACGCGGCTGGTCTTGGTGCCGGGCGCCGGCTCCAGCTCGTAGCGCGTCACCACCGGGCCGGGCCGCACCTTCACGATCTTGCCCTTGACGCCGAAGTCGTCGAGCACGCCTTCCAGCAGGCGGGCGTTCTTCTCCAGGGCGTCGCGCGTCTCGCCGCCGTCGTGGCGGCCGGCCGGCGGCATCGTCAGCAGCTCGAGCGGCGGCGGCGCGTAGTCGCCGCGGCGGCGCAGGTCGAGCTGGCGCTGCTCGGCCTTCTTCGCCGGCCTGCGTTCGCTCTTGCGCGGCTCGGGCGGCGGCTCGACCTCTTCGTCCTCCTCGTCCAGCGCGGCGCCGCGATCGACCACCAGCACCGGCTCCAGGCGCTCGTCCTCGGCCGGCGCCGGCGGCTCGACCAGGCTCGGCTCGCGCCGCTCCTCGAGGTCCCGCTCCTCGTCCTCGTCGGCCACCAGCAGGGGGGCCCGCGTCGCCTCGCGCAGGTCGGGCTCGGCCGGCACGTCGAGGTTGGGTGCGCGGCGCGACCGCACGCCGGTCACCAGGCGGCCGACGCCGCGGCCGAGGCCGCGCCAGGCGGCGAAGGGAATGGCCGAGGCGAAGGCCAGCGTCGGCAGCGCCAGCACCACGGCGATCAGCGCCAGCAGGCCGGCGTTGAGGCCGGTCAGGCGCACGAGCTGTTCCTGCAGCAGGAAGCCGGTGACGCCGCCGAGGCCGCTGGCCACCTGCCAGCTGGCCGGGGCCGGCAGCGCCTGCGCCGCCAGGGTCACCAGGAAGAGGCCGGCCGGCAGGGCTGCCAGGCGGAACCAGAACTGCGGGATGCCCCGGTGCAGCAGCAGCCGCAGCACCCAGGCGAAGAGCAGCA
The DNA here is from genome assembly GCA_029781795.1 of Pseudomonadota bacterium. GTDB lineage: Bacteria > Pseudomonadota > Alphaproteobacteria > Kiloniellales > JACOMY01 > JAKOWB01. The sequence goes on from JAKOWB010000408.1 coordinate 8,926, forward strand.
GCGGCAAGAGCCAGGCGGCGACGCCCAGGGTCTGCATGAAGACGTCGGCGACATAGGCGCCATAGAGGCCCAGGGCGTTCTGCACCGGCCCGTCGGTCGCCCGGTTCAGCGAGGGGTCGAGCGCGTTGTAGGTGACTGAGACCACCAGCAGCGCGCCGGCGAAGGCGGCAAGGCCGAGCGCCGCCAGCTCCTGAAAGCGACGGCGGAACCAGCGGCCCGCCCCGGCGGGCAGCATGCGCCGCCGCTCGCCGCGCGGCTCGGGGGATTCGGTCTGCGAACGAACGGCCATGGGCTCCGGATCGGCAATGAAACACAGCGCCGGAGGGCCTGGCGACTCGCGAAGGGCCGCAGGCTATCCGGCGCGGGCCTTCATAGCAGAATTTCCGCGACGCGCGTGAGCACGGGTTCCAGGATCGCCGGCGGCTCGGCCAGCGAGGCGCGCAGGAAGCGCTGGCCAGGCGCGCCCTCGACCGACTCGCGGCCGACGCTGAGGTAGCCGCCCGGCAGGAAGGTGATGCCGCCCTCGGTATAGAGTGCCCGCGCCGCCGCCTCGCCGTCCTGGAAGCGGCCGGCGGAGACGTCGAGCCAGAGGAAGAAGCCGCCGGCCGGCTTGCGCCAGCCGAAGGCGTTGCCGAGGATGCGCTCGGCGAGATCGAGATTGCGCGCGTAGTAGGCGCGGTTCGCCGCCACGTGCGTCTCCTCGCCCCAGAGCGCGGCGCCGGCGGCCAGCAGCGGTATGCCGGGCCCCGCGCCGCCGAAGCGCAGGAAGCCTTCCACCGCGCGCACCAGCGCCGCGTCGCCGGCGACGAAGCCGAGGCGCAGGCCCGGCGCGCCGGAGCGCTTGGAGAGCGAATTGAACACCAGCAGGTTGTCGAGCCCGCCGCTGGCGGCGGCGACCTGCAGGCCGCCGGCCGGCGGGGCGCCGCTGTAGATCTCGCTGTAGCACTCGTCGACGGCCAGCACGTAGTCGCGGCGGCGCGCCTCGGCCAAGGCCGCGGCGAGGCGTTCGGCCGGAGCGACGGCACCCTGCGGATTGGCCGGGGTGCAGAGGAAGGCCAGCGCGGCACGGGCCAGCGCATCGTCCGGCGCCTGCGCGTAGTCGGGCAGCTGCCCCGTCGTCGCGTCGCACTGGACGTAGACCGGCTCGGCCCCGGCGGCGCGCGCCGCGCCGGCATAGACGTGGTAGCCGGGGTCGGGCAGCAGCACGGTCGGCTGCGCCCCGCCGAGCGCCGCGCGCTTGCGCGCCACGGCGGCCAGCACGGCGAAGAACAGGCCCTCGCGGCTGCCGGCGACCGGAACGATGTGGCGCGCCGGATCGAGGAAGTCGGCCGGCAGGCCGTAGCGCCGGTTCAGCCAGGCGTGCACCGCCGCCAGATAGCCGGGATGCCCGCGCGCCGGGGCATAACGCGACCAGCCGGCCGCCGCCTCGGCCATCGCCTGTTCGGCGGAGGCCGGCATGCTGGTGCGCGGATCGCCGACCGAGAGGTTGACCGGCTGCCCCTCGGCCAGCGGCGAGCGGCCCGGCGTCAGGTCGGCCAGGAGCTGGTTCAGGCGGTGGAAGGGATTGAGTTGCAGCAGGTCGGGCGCGGCGGACATGGGGGTTTTCCCTGGGGGCGTTCCCTGAAAGGGCCGGCACCTTGGCCGAGCACCGTCGAACTGGCAAGCCGGGGGCGCGCGGGCCGGGACTCTGGCCCTGGCCCTGGAGAGAGGTTCTCGCGCCTGACGCGATTTACTATACCTATATATCATAAGTTAGGTTTGTATATATCCACTGAGTTGAATTGAATACAGCGAAATCTACTAAATACCAGCATTCCGATTCTCCAGATTAGTTACAATTGACTTGCTGCTAGTCTTCCTTGATTCCTAGACAAAGAAGCAGACAGCGTTTTCTCTGCTTCATCGGTTCTCTTGGGGGCGGCAGTGCGCAATCGACTTCTCGGCGGTTCGGCCATCGGACTGGCGTTGGCGCTGTCGCTTGGCGGCGGCCGGCCGGCCGACGCGGCCTGTAGCGGCGTGGTCGATGGCGGCGACAACAGCATCACCTGCGTGCCCTTCATTCCGGCGCCCTCGGTCGTCACCGGCCTGGACGGCAACGACACCATCACGCTGGACGGCGTCGTCGTCGGCCTGGAGGACCTGGTCATCGTCACCGGCGCCACCGGCGACGACCTGATCTCCGTCTTCAACGGCTCCGTCCTCGGCCAGCTCGCCACCGGGCAGGCCGTGCTGCTGGGCGAGGACGGCGACGACCGCATCGAGTGGTTCGGCGGCTCCAGCGGCAGCGGCGGGACCGCGACGCTGGACGGCGGCACGGGCAACGACACATTCAGCCTGGGCGGCAACGCCGCCGTGGATGCCGCCACGCTGTTCGGCAACATCGGCCAGGACACGTTCCTGTTCGGCGACGTCCGCATCTCCGACGCCTCGGCCGCGACGGTGGATGGCGGCGCCGGCGACGACACCTTCGCACTCAGCGGCAGCCGCATCGGCACGCGGACCGGCACCGACGGCACGATCGCCGGCGGCGCCGGGAATGACAGCTTCGACTTCGCCGACGTGGCGATCGGCGACCAGGGCCGCGGCGTCGTCGACGCCGGCAGCGGCGGCGACACGCTGCACTTCACCGACGGCTCGTATCTCGGCCGCGAGCAGACCGGCAGCGGCGCGGTGCTGGGCGGCAGCGGCCGGGATGTCTTCGTGTTCGAGGACCTGGTCGCGGACGACACGATCAACGCCATCGGGTACATCGGCGATGGCACGCTCGACATGGGCGACGCCGACGACACGCTCTTCGCCAGCGGCCCGACGCCGCTGATTCTGGGCGCCTTCGACGGCGCCGACGGCACGCTGAGCGGCGGCGCGGGTGACGACAGCATCTACGGCTCGCTGGCGCTGGGGTCGATGGGCAACGGCACCGTTCTGGGCGGCGCGGGCGCCGACCTGCTGTCGCTCGAGAGCCTGCGTGTCGGCGGCGGCACCAATGTCGGCGGCACGCGCTCGGAAGGCTTTGTCGACCTCGGCCTCGGCAGCGACACGCTGGTCACCACGGGAGCGGCGTTCATCGGCCTGGTGGGCGCCGCGACGCTCGCCGGCGGCAGCGGCGACGATACCCTGTCCTTCGCCAGTGCGCCCGGCTTCAGCAATCTGGTCGCCTCGAACAGCGGCGTTGCCACCATCGACCTGGGGAGTGGCGCGGACCGCCTGGAGTTTCTCGGCACCAGCTTCATCGGCATCGCCTCCTCCGCGAACGAACTGCTGCTGAGCCTGGGCGAGGGGGACGACTCCTTCCTGCTGCAGTCGACCAGCATGGCCGGCGCGGCGATCGGCGCCGGCACCGGCACCAGCGCGCTGCTGCTGGGCGGCGACGGCGGCGACACCCTGCAGATCGTCGGCGCGGGCGTGCGCGCCGAGGGCGGCGGACAGGTCACGCTCGACACCGGCCTGGGCGACGACACGGTCTTCCTGACCAGCAACGCCTTCATCGACATGCAGTTCGACGCCACCGGCGGCGGGCAGGCGCTGATCACCGGCGGCAGCGGCGCCGACAGCCTGGTGCTGTCGAACATCACCATGGGCATCCTGGGCCAGGCGACCTTGGCGGGCGGGTCGGGCAGCGATTCGATCGCCATCACTGACTTGACGCAGCTCGCCAACTCCGTCGGCGCCACCGCGCTGGTCACCGGCGGCCAGGGCGCGGACGTCCTCCAGGTGACGAACGCCCAGGTCGGGCAGGCCGGCAGCGCGACGCTGGCCGGCGACAGCGGCGCCGACACCCTGCTGATCACCGACGCCTTCGTCGGCACCAACGCCGCGGGCAGCGGCAGCCTGCTCGGCGGCAGCGGGCAGGATACGCTCTTCTTCGACAACGCCGACGTCGGCACCAACGGCGCCGGCATGGTCGACGGCGGCGACGCGGCCGACGTGATCCTGCTGACCAACGGCACGCGCCTCGGCGTGAACACCGCGACGGCCAGTGCCAGCCTCTATGGCGGCGGCGGCGACGACATCGTCGCGCTGACCGCCAGCACCCTGGCGGTCAACGGCTCGGCGACCTTCGACGGCGGCGACGGCAACGACACGCTGACCCTGCAGTCCTCGACCGTGGCCGATGGCCCCTCGGCGCTGGCGACGCTGTCCGGTGGCTCGGGGGCCGATCTCATGGCCTTCGACGGCGCGACCCTGGCCAACCGCGGCGGCGCGGTGGTCGATGGCGGCGACGACGACGATTCCTTCCTGTTCGGCGGCGCCAGCCGGGTGTCGGTGAGCGGCACGGCCAGCCTGTTCGGCAGCGCCGGCAACGACACGCTGGACATCCAGGACTCGACGGTTGCGATCCACGGCCAGGCGCTGTTCGACCTGGGCGACGACGACGACACGCTGATGCTGGCCAACGCCACCGTCGCGGAGTTCATGACCGCCAGCGCCTCGTTCCAGGGCGGCAGCGGCAGCGACAGCCTGATCTTCGACGGCGTGCTGCTGGGCCGCGACGGCCAGGCGCTGCTCGACGGCGGCGCCGGCGGCGACAGCCTGCGCTTCCTCGGCGGCACCCAGGTGGCCGAGGGCAGCAGCAGCCAGGTGACGGTGCTGGGTGGCCTTGGCAACGACAACGCCATCTTCACCGCCGTCACGGTGGGCGTCGCCGGGCAGGTCAGCCTCGACCTTGGCGGCGGCAGCGACACGCTGAGTTCCACGGGCGCCACCTTCGGCGCGCTGGCGGGGTCGGTCGTGCGCCTGCTGGGCGGCAGCGGCGGCGACACGCTGGGCTTCGGCGGCGACCTGATCGCCGCCGAGGGCAGCGTGTCGATCGGCGGCGGCACCGGCAGCGACAGCCTGCTGTTCGACGGCAGCGACCTGGTGGCGAGCATGACCGGCGCAGCGACGCTGTTCGGCGGCGACGACGCCGACCTCTTCCGCTTCAGCGCCAGCGATTTCGGTCTGGCGGGCGCCGCGCAGGCCTATGGCGACGGCGGCGGCGACACGCTGCAGCTCGTCGCCGGCAGCACCTTCGCGACGCAGGCCGGCACCGGCGCCAGCTACTATGGCGGCGATGGTGCCGACCAGATGCTGGTCGATGCCTCGGTGCTGGGCGAGGGCGGCCAGGCGCTGCTGGACCTCGGCGCCGACGCCGACCTGCTGCGCCTGGTGAACGGCGCGGTCCTGGGCAACCAGGCCGGCGCCAGCGGCACCGCCCTGGGCGGGTCCGGCGACGACACCTTCCAGGTCACCGACAGCGATGTCGGCGTCGCGGCCGGCGCCAGCGGCACGCTGCTGGGCGACAGCGGCCAGGACCTGTTCGAGCTGACGAACGGCGGTTTCGGCGCCGCCGGCGGCGCCCTGGCGGAGGGCGGCAGCGGCGCCGATCTCTTCCGCCAGACCGGCGGCGCGCTGGGCGAGATGGCCGGCGGCAGCGGCGTCCTGCGCGGCGGCGGCGGCGGCGACGGCTTCACGCTGGGCGGCGCGATCGGCCTGGACGGCAGCGGCCTGGTCGATGGCGGCAGTGGCGCCGATCAGATCCAGCTCCTGGCGGCGGCGGTGGTCGGCGCCAATGCCGGCGGCAGCGGCAGGGTGCTGGGCGGCGACGGCGACGACAACCTGACGGCGCTGGCGGCAGCCATCGGCGCGGCGGGCAGCGCGACGCTGGACGGTGGCAGCGGCGCCGACAGCCTCGACTTCGCCGGCAGCACGCTTGGCGTCCAGATGGCCGGCAGCGGCACGGTGCTGGGCGGCAGCGGCGCCGACCTGATCGCTTTTCGCCTGGGCGCGGTGATCGGCGGCCTGGGCAGCGGGCTGGTGGATGCCGGCCTCGGCGACGACGGCGTGACGCTGGACATGAGCAGCCTGGGCGGCGGCGGCAGCGGCCTGCTGACCGGCGACGACGGCGACGACAGCATCCTGCTGCGCAACGGCGCGACCGTCGGCAGCGGCGCCGGGACCGGCACCCTGGCGGGCGGTAGCGGCGCCGACCGGGTCGCCTTGGAAGGCGCCACCCTGGGCGGCAACGGGCGCTTCCTGGGCGAGGAGGGCAACGACACCCTGGCGCTCAGCCTGGCCTCGAGTCTCGCCGCAGGTTCGCAGATCGAGAGCGGCGACGGCGACGACCGGGTGCGGATCGAGGACACGACGCTGATCGCCGCGACGGCCGTGCTCGACGGCGGCGCGGACAGCGACACGCTGGAGCTGTTCGGCGCCGGCGTCGGCACCTTCGACGGCGACGGCGTCATCAGCAACTTCGAGACGCTGCAGAAGAGCGGCGACGGCACCTGGAACTGGGACCGCGCCGGCGCGGCCTTCGCCAACGTGCTGCTGACCCAGGGCGCCTTCAACCTGGTGGGACAGACCCTGGCCGGGGCGACGACGATCCAGGCCGCGGCCGTGCTGACCGGCGAGGGCACGCTGGTCGGGCCGCTGAGCAATGCCGGACGCATCGTGCCCGGCAGCGACGGCACCTTCGGCGTGCTGACGATCGATGGCGACTACACCGGCGGCGGCCTGCTCGCGCTCGACGTGACCCTGGGCGCCGACGGCTCGCCGGCCGACCTGCTGCGCATCACCGGAACGACCGGCGGCGCGACGCAGGTACAGGTAGCCAACATCGGCGGCCTCGGCGCCGAGTCGGTCGGCAACGGCATCCTGGTGATCGAGGTCGGCACGGCGGGCGGCAGCAGCACGGACGGCGACTTCCTGCTCTCCGGCGGCCCCGTGTCGGCCGGCATGTTCGAGTACGGCCTGGTGCTGCAGCCCGACGGCAACTGGTACCTGACCACCAACTTCATGGACGAGACCAACGACCTCAGCCTGGCCGGCGCGGCGGCGATGACCGCCTGGTACGCCGGGCTGCGCTCGGCGGACGAACGCCTTGGCGAGTTGCACGGACTGCTGCGCGACGAGGACGGCGGCCAGCGGGCCGCGCTCGGGGCGGGCGACGCGCAGCAGGCCTATCGCGTCGCGGCGGAAGATCGGCCGCTGGCCGGCTGGCTGCGGGTCGGCGGCGCGATCGACGGCTTCGACGGCAGCGTCGGCACCGCCTTCGACCAGAGCACGGTGACGGTGCAGGGCGGCTTCGACGGCGGCCTGCGCAACCTCTTCGGCGGCGGCGACATCCTGCTGCTCGGCGCCTTCGCCAGCGTGGCCGAGGCCAGGGCGGAGGTGCGCGACAGCGCCGCCGAGCTGGACCTCATGGGCTACGGCGGCGGCCTCTATGCCACCTACCTCAGCGGCGGGCTCTACATCGACGCCATCTTCAAGGCCGAGCACTACGACCTCGACTACAGCATCCCCGCGATCGACGTCACGGCGAAGCAGGGCGCCCTGGCGCTGGGCGGCTCGCTGGAGGCCGGCTGGCGCTTCGACCTGGCCGAGGGCCTCTGGCTGGAACCGCAGGCGCAGGTCACCTACCTCGACGTGAACCTGGAGGACCTGCCCGACCTGGACGGCAGCACCGACGTGATCTTCGAGGACGCGCAGTCGCTGCAGGGCCGCATCGGCCTCCGCCTGGGCGGCGAGATCCTGGCCGGCGGCGCCACGGTCAGGCCCTATGCCGAGGTCAGCGGCCGGCGCGAGTTCCTGGGCGAGAGCAAGGCGCTGATCGGCGACAGCGGCTTTGCCACCGACCTGGGCGGCAATGCGCTGGAGCTCGGCCTCGGCGTCTCGGTGGTCGACGCCACCGGCCGCATCAGCCTGTTCCTGGACGGCGACTACGTCACCGGCACGGCCGGCCAGTCAGTACAGGTGCAAGGCGGCCTGCGCATCGCCTGGTAGCCCGCGATTCCGCGAGCGCGAGGCGTCACGGTGCTGCGGGCGGCGTCCCCGCAAGCGCACCCACGCCGGCAGCGAGCATAGCGAGCGCGAGGCGTCACGGTGCTGCGGGCGGCGTTCCCGCGACGGCAACCGCCGCCGGCAGCGAGCGAAGCGAGCGCGAGGCGCGCGGCCCCTTAACGCCGCCGCCAAAAAGAAAGCGGCCCGGGTGGTTTCCCACCCGGGCCGGAGTTGAACGCGGAGGATCGCCGCGTTGAACCTTCGAGTCTGGATCAGTCGTGTACCGTCTCGCCGTGCAGGTTGAGGTCCAGACCCTCGACCTCGACCTCCTTCGAGACACGCAGGCCGATCACCACGTCGATGACCTTGAGGATGACGAGGGTGACGATGGCGCAATAGACCGCGCTGATGGCCACGCCCTTCACCTGCAGCCAGATCTGCGCCACGTTGCCGTCGATCGCGCCGGAGCCGAAGTTGACGGCCGAGGTGGCGAAGACGCCGGTCAACACCGCGCCCAGCGCGCCGCCGACGCCGTGGATGCCGAAGGCGTCCAGCGAGTCGTCGTAGCCCAGCGCCCGCTTCACGAAGACCGCGGAGATGAAGCAGACCACGCCGGCGGCGAGGCCGATCCAGAGCGCGCCCATCGGGTCGACGAAGCCGCAGGCCGGGGTCACGGCGACCAGGCCGGCGACGGCGCCCGAGATGATGCCGAGCACCGAGGGCTTCTTCATCACCAGCCACTCGGCGAACATCCAGGCAATGGCCGCCGCGGCGGTGGCGATCTGGGTGTTGGCCATGGCCATGCCGGCAAGGCCGTTGGAGCCGACCGCCGAACCGGCGTTGAAGCCGAACCAGCCGACCCACAGCAGCGAGGCGCCGATCAGGCTGAGCACCAGGTTGTGCGGGGCCATGTTCTCGGTGCCGTAGCCCAGGCGCTTGCCCAGGACCAGCGCGGCCACCAGGCCGGCGACGCCGGCGTTGACGTGCACCACGGTGCCGCCGGCGAAGTCGAGCACGCCGTCGGCGCCGAGGAAGCCGCCACCCCAGACCCAGTGCGCGATCGGCGCGTAGACCAGCAGCGACCAGAGCCCCATGAACCAGAGCATGGCCGAGAACTTCATGCGATCGGCGAAGGCGCCGGTGATCAGGGCCGGGGTGATGATGGCGAAGGTCATCTGGAAGGTCATGAAGACCGACTCGGGGATCGTGTAGCTGACCGCGCCGACGTCCATGCCCGAGAGGAACAGGCGGTCCAGGCCTCCGATGTAGTCATTCATCTCGCCGCCCGAGGTGAAGGACAGGCTGTAGCCGACGATGAACCACAGCACGGTCACCAGGCAGCAGGTGGCGAAGGACTGCATCAGGGTCGCCAGCACGTTCTTGCGGCGGACCATGCCGCCGTAGAACAGGGCCAGGCCCGGAATGGTCATCATCAGCACGATGGCCGTGGAGGTCAGCATCCAGGCGGTGTCGCCGGTGTCGATCGCCGGCGGCGCGGGCGCGTCGTCCGCCCGGACGGCCGTGGCGGCGAGCAGGGCCGGAACCGCTGCGAGCCAACCGATACGCTTCAACGTCATGAACTCACTCCTCTTCCCCATGGTCTGTCCCCCCGCGCCCTAGAGCGCCGACGCGTCGGCCTCGCCGGTGCGGATGCGCACCGCGCGGGTCAGGTCGTAGACGAAGATCTTTCCGTCGCCGATGCGGCCGGTGTTGGCCGCCTGCTGGATCACCTCGACGGCGCGCTCGGCGATCTCGTCGGTGACCGCGATCTCGATCTTGGTCTTGGGCAGGAAGTTCACGGCGTACTCGGCGCCGCGATAGATTTCCGTCTGCCCCTTCTGCCGGCCGTAGCCCTTGACCTCGGTTACCGTCATGCCCTCGATGCCGAGCCCGGTGAGTGCCTCGCGCACTTCGTCGAGCTTGAAGGGCTTGATGACGGCCATGACCATCTTCATGCGACCGCTCCCTCTGCTGCCAATTGCCGGCGCCGCCCCCAGAACCTGCGCCGCCGGTCCCGGAGTTAGAGAAGCAAGTTGCGTGCCAAGTCCGCGCGAGTCCCTCGCAAGCCGGATAGGTCAAGGGCTTACCCGAAAGGGGGAAGCCACGCGCATTTGTGCATTGCACAAGAGAAGCTGATTACAAAATGGGCGTGCGTTGAAATATGGCTATATTTTAGCCAATGGGCCGCCTGGACAGCGGCCCGGCCGCCTGGGAAGGTGCGGACGTGCGAGGTGAAGCGGCTTGGAGCGGGCGCCGGTGACGCAGCAGGACGACAGCTTCGATGTGGTGATCGCCGGTGGCGGGCTGGCCGGCCTCTGCCAGGCCGTGGCCTTTGGCGTTGCCGGCCTCCGCGTCGCCCTGGTCGACCGCGACCGGCCGTCGGACCTGCTGGCCGAGCCCTTCGACGGGCGTTCCTCGGCCATCGCCCGCGGCTCGCAGCAGGTACTGCAGGGCCTGGGCGCCTGGCCGCTGCTGGGCGGCGAGGCCCAGGCGATCCGTGACATCCGTGTCTCCGACGGTCGTCCCGGCCGGCCGCCGGCGCCCTTCTTCCTGCACTACGCCGAGGCCGACCTGGGCGAGGGTCCGATGGGCCATATCGTCGAGAACCGCGCCCTGCGTCGCGCACTCTACCGCCGGCTGGAGGCCTTGCCGGGCGTCGCCCTGCTGGCCCCGGCCAGCGTCGTGGCGGCCGAAGCCGGCGCTTCGGCGAGCCGCGTCACGCTGGAAGACGGCCGGCGCCTGACGGCGCGGCTGGTTGTCGCGGCCGACGGCAAGCGCTCGCGCCTGCGCGCGGCGGCCGGCATCCGCGTGACCGAATGGTCCTATCGCCAGGTCGGGCTGGTCGCCACGCTGGCGCATGAGCGGCCGCACGAAGGCCTGGCGCACGAGCATTTCCTGCCGGCCGGCCCCTTTGCCGTGCTGCCCATGGTCGACGGCCCCGCGGCGGAACACCGCTCCTCGCTGGTCTGGACCGAGGACCCGGCCATCGCCCCCGCCCTGCTGGCGCTGGACAATGCCGCCTTCGGCCGGGCCATGGAGCGGCGCTTCGGCCTCTCGCTCGGCCGCCTGCGTCCCATCGGCGGGCGCTGGTCCTATCCCCTGGGCCTGCTGCTGGCCGAGCGCTTCGTCGCCCCGCGCCTGGCCCTGCTGGGCGAGGCGGCGCACGCCATTCATCCGATCGCCGGGCAGGGCCTGAACCTCGGCCTGCGCGACGTGGCGGCGCTGGCGGAGGCCGTGGTCGATACGGTGCGCCTGGGCCTCGAGCCCGGCGACGCCCAGGCGCTGGAGCGCTACCAGCGCTGGCGCCGCTTCGACACGCTGCTGCTGGCCGGCGTCACCGACACGCTGACCCGGCTCTTCTCCAACGACATCGGCCCGCTGCGCCTGGCCCGCGACCTCGGCCTGGCCGCGGTCAACCGCGCCAAGCCGCTGAAGCGCTTCTTCATGCGCCATGCCATGGGCGTGGTCGGCGAGCTGCCGCGGCTGGTGCGCGGCGAGGCGCTCTAGCCGCCGCTACGCCAGGGTCGGGTCGAAGCTGAGCAGCGTGCCGTTCTCGACGCTGCGGCCGGTCAGGCCGCGGATGAAGCCCCAATGGGTCACCACCAGCACCTCGCGCCAGTCCGCGCTCTCGGCCATGGCCAGGCGGAAGCGGGCGCAGCGCTGGTTCAGCGAGGCTTCGCTCTCGTCCGGGTGCGGCCACCAGACGTCGGGCAGGTCGCCGAAGGCGGCCTGCGGGAAGCGCACCTCGAGTTCGCTGCGCGGGGATCCGATGTCGCAGGCGAAGAAGGCGCGCTCGCGCACCAGCGGCTCCACCCGGATCGGCAGGTCGAGGTGCGCGGCCAGGATCTCCGCCGTCTCCAGCGTGCGCCAGTAGGGACTGACCAGGATGCGCTTCAGGCCGCGCGCCTCGCGCGCCATGGCCTGCGCGGTCTGGGCGATCTGCTGCCGGCCCTCGACCGTCAGGGCAGGATCGATGATCCCGGGGTCCTGGCGGGTGACCGAGAAGTGCTTGTTGAAGTGGGACTGGCCGTGGCGGATCAGCAGCATGATGAAGGGAAAGAGTCTCCGGCATGAAGGCGGCAATGCTTGCCCTTTGCGGCTGCCTCGCCTATCTACAAGGCGTGATATCTAGAGCCTCCGACCTGTCGACGGAAGGCGGGCGGTGCCCTGGCGGCATCAAAAGCTCGGTTCCCGTATACCGGGCGTTGCAAGCGCGTGGTGCGCTGCAGCCCGGCCTGAGGGTTCGGTGCGGCCGGACGGTTCGGTGCGGGGCCCCTTGGCCCGCGAGCAAGAGGATGGGCCTGGCCGGATGAGCGGCGGCGGTTTCCAGCTTCTCGACATCATCCTGCTGGCGGTCGTCGCCGGCTTCCTGGTGCTGCGCCTGCGCTCGGTGCTGGGCAAGCGCACCGGCCATCAGGAGCGGACCGATCCGCTCGCCGCCTATCGCGCCCGTCAGCAGCAGCAGGGCGAGCCGCCGGTGGAGGGCGAGGACAACGTCACCCGCTTCCCCGGGGCCGAGGAAGCCGACGCCACGCAGAGCCTGGGCAAGGCCGACCTGCCGAAGGACGTGACGCCGCTGGCCAAGGGCCTGATGGCGATCCGCGAGGTCGATCGTTCCTTCAACCCGCGCGAGTTCGTCGGCGGCGCGCGCGCCGCCTTCGAGATGATCCTGCAGGGCTACGCCAAGGGCGACCTGAAGGCGCTGCGCCCGCTGCTGGCGAACGAAGTCTTCGAGGAGTTCGCCGGCGCCATCAAGGAGCGCGAGCAGGACGGCGAGACGCTGGAGACGACACTGGTCGGCATCGGCCAGGCCGACATCGTCGAGGCCGAGCTGCAGGGCAAGACCGCCTTCGTCACGGTGAAGTTCGTCAGCGAGCAGATCAACGTGACGCGGGACGCCAGCGGCAAGGCGGTCGACGGCGCCGATACCCGGGTCGAGACCATCACCGACCTCTGGACCTTCGCGCGCAACACGCGCAGCCGCGACCCCAACTGGACCCTGGTCGCCACCGACACCCCGGAGGAGTGACCGCCGCGGCGTTGCGGCGCGCACCCCTCCGGCGGCAGGCTGGGGGGATGCTTGATGCTTTGCGACTGGCGGCAAGCGACCCTCTCCCGGCGGGAGAGGGTGGCGAGCGCAGCGAACCGGGTGAGGGGAAGCGCCAGGCCCGGGCGCGCCCAGGCCAGACCGCGCCGCTGCCCCTCACCCGCGCGCTGACGCGCGCACCCTCTCCCCTCGTGAGAGGGTTGAGTGTTCTGCGCCTCCTCTCCGCCGCCACCCTCGTCCTCGCCCTCGCCGCCTGTGGCGACGAGGAGCAGAAGGCCGAGGCGCCGGTCCCGGCGCCCGCGCCGCCCCCCGCCGCCTTGCCCGCACCGGCGCCCGCCCCAGCTCCCGCACCCGCGACCACCCCCGACTGCCGCTGCGAGCAGCCGCAGCCGAAACAGGCCCTGACCCTGACGCCGGCGCGCTTCGCCGACCTGCCGGGCTGGGGCAGCGATGACCTCACCGAGGCGCTGCCCGCCTTGCTCGCCTCCTGCCAGGCGCTGCTGGCGCAGCCGGACGACAAGCCGGTCGGGCCGGCCGGCATCGCCGGCACCGTGGCCGACTGGCGCCCGGCCTGCAGCGCGCTGCTGACCCTGCCGGTGGACGAGGCGGTGCTGGCCCCGGCCCTGGAATCCTGGTTCCGCCCCTTCCTGGCCAGCGACGCGGCGAAGAGCGGCGAGGCCGCCAGCCAGGGCACCATCACCGGCTACTACGAGCCGCTGGTCACCGGCTCCCTGACGCGCGGGGGCAGCTACGTCTGGCCGCTCTACAAGCCGCCGGGCGACCTCGTGACCGTGCGGCTCGGCCGCTTCCGCGCCGACCTGGAGGGCCAGACGCTGTTCGGCCTGGTGCAGGGCGGCGAGCTGCTGCCCTATCACGACCGCGCGGCGATCGACGAGGCGCACGTGCTGAGCGGCCAGGGGCTGGAGCTCGCCTTCCTGGACGACTATGTGCAGCTCTTCTTCCTGCAGGTGCAGGGCTCGGGGCAGATCCTGCTGCCCGACGGGCGGCGCTTGCGCGCCGCCTATGCCGCCAACAACGGCCAGCCCTTCACCGCCGCCGGCCGCGTGCTGAAGGAGGCCGGCAAGCTCGGCCCCGGCCAGTCCAGCGCGCAGGGCGTCATGGCCTGGCTGCGCGCCCACCCCGACGAGGCCTGGGCGGTGATGAAGCAGAACCGGCGCTACGTCTTCTTCCGGCTGGAGGCGGCAACAGGCGGGCCGAAGGGCGCCCAGGGCGTCGCCCTGACCGCCGGCCGCAGCCTGGCGGTGGACACCCGCTTCCTGCCGCTGGGCGCGCCGCTCTGGCTCGACACCACCTGGCCGGCCGGCACGCCGCAGGCCGAGCAGCCGCTGCGCCGCCTGATGGTGGCGCAGGACACCGGCGGCGCCATCCAGGGCCCGGTGCGCGGCGACTTCTTCTGGGGCGCCGGCGAGGAGGCCCTGGCCCTGGCCGGCGGCATGCAGCAGCCGGGCCGCTACTGGCTGCTGCTGCCGGCCAGCGTCGCCGAGCGTTTGCCCAGGCAGTAGACTGCTCCGGTACCTAAGGAGGCACGCCCATGCACCTCGAAGGCTCCTGCCACTGCGGCAAGGTCGCGTTCTCGCTGGAGGCCTACGCGCCCCTGCCCTTCATGCGCTGCCACTGCTCGATCTGCCGCAAGACCCAGGGCGGCGGCGGCTTCGCCATCAACCTCGGCGGCTGGAAGAAGACGCTGAAGGTGAAGGGCGAGAAGCACGTCCAGGTCTATCGCGCGCGCGGCGCGGAGCGTGGCGAGGCGAAGAAGCGCTCCAGCCTGCGCCGGCACTTCTGCGGCAGGTGCGGCAGTGCGCTCTGGTGCTACGACCCGACCTGGCCGGATCTGGTGCACCCCTTCGCCAGCGCCATCGACACGCCGCTGCCGGCCGCCCCGGCGCACGACGACATCATGCTGGCCTACAAGGCGTCCTGGGAGGTGCTGCCGCCCAAGGGCAAGGGCGACCGCCGCTTCGAGGAGTATCCCGACCTCTCGCTCGCCGACTGGCACGAGACGCAGGGCTGGGTGGGCGGCCAGCCGCCGAAGCGCGGCAAGGCGAAGGCGGAGGCCAAGAAGGCCGGGCGCAAGGCCAAGTCCCGGACATGACGCCCTTCGGCGAGCGGCTGCGGGCGCTGCGCCAGGCGCGCGGCCAGACGGCGAAGCAGCTCGCCGCCGCGCTGGGCGTGACGCCGGCCTATCTCTCGGCGCTGGAGCATGGGCACCGCGGCCGCCCCTCGCGCCGCTTCGTCGAGCTGGTCTGCCAGCACTTCGGCATCATCTGGGACGAGGCCGAGGCGCTGCAGGCCATCGCCCGCGCCTCGCACCCGCGCGTGGTGGTCGACACCGCCGGCCTCTCGCCGACCCACACGGCCCTCGCCAACCGCCTGGCCGAGCGGATCGGCGCCTTGAGCGAGGATGAGGCCGCCGCGCTGCTGGAGCGTCTCGCGGGCCCGCGGTCCTGAGGGCGCCGGCCGGCGGCGGACTATCGGGGTACTGGTCTTGACGCTTGTCCCGCCGCTGCCGAGGCTGGCGATGAAGAGCCGCGTCGGCGCGCGGCGGATTGGCGGGGACCATCATGCACTCAGGTCGGACGGCACTGGCCCTGGTGGCGCTGCTGCTCGCGCACGTCGGGCTGTCGCTGGCCACGGCAGGCGACAGCCGGGCCAGCCCCAACGAGTTTCCCTGGCAGGTGTCGCGCTGCCCCTGAGGCGCCGGCGCGCCTGAGTCCCCTCAGGGCCCCTTGGCCGGCGCGCTGCGCAGCGAGAGGATGGGCCAGCCCCAGCAGTGCGCCTGCCGCCCGTCCAGCGCCGGCAGCTTGTGCAGGCGCCGGCGCACCTGGTCCAGGCTGAAGCGCCGCAGCAGCGCGGCGAGATAACCCGGCTGATGCGCCGCGCCGGTCAGCAGCAGCTTGTTGCCGTAGTGGCCGAAGGGCGCCAGCGCCGGCGCCGGCGCATCCAGCATGTAGCGGGCCAGGCCCTCCTGCACGCCGGGGAAGTGCGGATTGAAGCAGTCGTCGAGGAAGACCACGCCGCCCGGCGCCAGCAGCGCCGCCGCGGTCCGCAGGTCGTTGAGCGTGCTGGCCGGCGCGTGGTCGCCGTCGATGGAGAAGAGGCGCGCCGCGCCGTAGATGCCCCTGAGGCTGGCGCGCTTTTCGTCGTCGAAGCGGGTGGAATCGGCCGTCAGCACCGTCAGCGCGCCGCGCTCGGTGCCGTGCGCCGTCACATTGACCAGCAGGCCGCCCGAACCCAGCGCCAGGGGCCCGTCGCTGCGCCCCGGCAGGCCGAAGAGGTCGATGGCGACCAGCGCCTCGCCCGGCCGGCGAAGCTGGTCCAGCGCCAGCAGGAAGCGCCCCTCGTAGACGCCAATCTCATAGACCGCGCCGGCGACGCCGAGGCGCTCCTGTTCCGCGGCGATGGTCGGCAGCGCCTCGAAGACCTGGTCGTCCAGCCAGCCGGGGATGCCGGTACAGGCGACGCGATAGCGTGCCAGCCGTTCCGCCCAGGCTCCCTCCTTTGCCGCTTCGCCCACGCTGGCCTCCCTGACCGACCGGCAGTGTCGCCAGCGATCGGGCCAGGGGCAATGGCCGCTCGACCTAGCCGCCCTCGGCCGCCTGCCTGGCCCGCTGCGCCGCGCCGCGCACCGCTTCGCCCAGGTCCGGCGCCGGGCCGCCGTCCTTGCGCCGCCAGTCGAGGCTGACGGTCAGGCGGCAGGCGAGGCCGGGTCGCAGTGGCGGTTCGATGGCAAGCCGGCTCTGCCCGGCGAGTTCGCCGTCATCCTCCAGCACGGCATCGACCTCGTGGCGCGCCGGGAAGCCGGTGACGCGTTCGGTCGCCGTCACGCCGTCCAGCGTGATCTGCCGCAGCAGCGAGCCGGCGCGCCGCTCCAGCGGCCGCGCCGTGGCGCCGGGCCAGAGGCTGCCGGGATCCTCGATCGAGGCCTGCAGCACGCGCCACACCGCCTCGACGGAGGCCTTGATCTCAACGGTTTCGCTGGCCGCCATGCGTCTCCTCCGGGACCACCCGGTCAGAGAATGAACTTCGACAGGTCCGAGTTCCGCGCCAGGGTGCCGACGCGGCTTTCGACATAGGCGCGGTCGATGACGACGCGCTCGCCCGGCTTGTCGCTGGCGGTGAAGGAGATCTCCTCCAGCAGCTTCTCGATGACGGTGTGCAGGCGGCGCGCGCCGATGTTCTCGACCGAGCCGTTGATCTCGGCCGCGAGGTCGGCCAGCGCGTCGATGCCGTCGTCCTGGAAGTCCAGCTCGACCTGCTCGGTGCCGAGCAGCGCCTTGTACTGGCGGATCAGGCTGGTCTCGGGCTCGGTCAGGATGCGCTTGAAGTCGTCGCGCGTCAGGCCCTGCAGCTCGACGCGGATCGGCAGGCGGCCCTGCAGCTCGGGCAGCAGGTCGGCCGGCTTGGCCAGGTGGAAGGCGCCGGAGGCGATGAAGAGCACGTAGTCGGTGCGCACCGTGCCGTACTTGGTCGAGACCTGCGTGCCCTCCAGCAGCGGCAGCAGGTCGCGCTGCACGCCCTCGCGCGACACGTCGCCGCCGACACGCTCGCTGCGCGCCGAGATCTTGTCGATCTCGTCCAGGAAGACGATGCCGTTCTGCTCCACCGACTGGATCGCCTCGGCGCGTACCGCCTCCTCGTCCAGCAGCTTGTCGCTCTCTTCCGCCACCAGCAGCTCGTGCGATTCGCCGACCGAGACCTTGCGCTTCCTGGTGCGCTGGCCCATCGCCTTGCCGAAGAGGTCCTGCAGGTTGAGCATGCCCATCTGGGCGCCCGGCATGCCAGGAATGTCGAAGGTGGGCAGCTGCGCGCCGCGCGTGTCGGCGAGGTCGAGCTCGATCTCCTTGTCGTCCAGCTTGCCCTCGCGCAGCAGCTTGCGGAACTTCTGCCGCGTGTCGTCGCTGGCGTTGGCACCGACCAGCGCGGTGATGACGCGCTCCTCGGCGGCGAGGTCGGCCTTGGCGCGCACCTCCTTGCGCAGGCGCTCGCGCGTCATGGTCAGCGCCACCTCGACCAGGTCGCGCACGATCTGCTCCACGTCGCGGCCGACGTAGCCCACCTCGGTGAACTTGGTGGCCTCGACCTTCAGGAAGGGCGCCTGTGCCAGCTTGGCCAGGCGGCGCGCGATCTCGGTCTTGCCGCAGCCGGTGGGGCCGATCATCAGGATGTTCTTCGGCATCACCTCCTCGCGCAGCGCCTCGGGCAGCTGCTGGCGGCGCCAGCGGTTCCTGAGGGCGATGGCGACGGCGCGCTTGGCGTCCTGCTGGCCGACGATGTAGCGGTCGAGCTCGGAGACGATCTCGCGCGGGGAGAAGGCGGCGGCCGACGCGCCGTCGGGCGCGGTCGTCACGGGGGTGCGGGGATCAGGCATCGAGGCTTTCAATGACGATGTTGCGGTTGGTGTAGACGCAGATGTCGGCAGCGATCTCCAGCGCGCGGCGCGCCGTGGCCTCGGCGTCCAGCGGCTGGTCGGCCAGCGCGCGGGCGGCGGCCAGCGCGTACATGCCGCCCGAGCCGATGGCGATCAGGTTGTCCTCGGGCTCCAGCACGTCGCCGGTGCCGGTCAGCAGCAGCGAGACCTTGCGGTCGGCCACCGCCATCATGGCCTCCAGCCGGCGCAGGTAGCGGTCGGTGCGCCAGTCCTTGGCCAGCTCGACGCAGGCGCGGGTGAGCTGGCCGGGAAAGGTCTCCAGCTTGGCCTCCAGCCGCTCGAACAGGGTGAAGGCGTCGGCCGTGGCCCCGGCGAAGCCGGCGATCACCTCGCCCTTGGCCAGGCGCCGCACCTTGCGGGCATTGGACTTCAGCACGGTCTGGCCGAACGAGACCTGGCCGTCGCCGGCGATCACCACGCGGCCGCCCTTGCGGACGCAGAGGATGGTCGTGCCGTGCAAAAGGGGGGACTTGTCTTCGGGCATGGCGCCTTAGATGGCGTGAATCAGCCCACCGATCAAGCGACCCTCCGGAAACCGCCCCAGACCTAAGGTCCCGGGCCTACTGCGGATAGAGGTTCAGCGCGGCCAACGCCTGGTCGATCGGGATGAAGAAGTTGAGGCCGATGGAACCGCCGGCCGGCTGCACGCCGAAGACGGTGATACCGATGACGTTGCCCGAGCTGTCGAGCAGCGGCCCACCGGAGTTGCCGGGCTGCACGTCGATGTCGGCCTGGATGTAGAGCAGGCCGTCGGGTTCGCGCCGCAGCGCCGAGACGATGCCCTTGGTGATGGTGCCGGTGAAGGCCGTGTCCAGCGGCGCGCCGCTGGCATAGACCTCCTCGCTCACCTGCGGCAGGGCCAGGTCGAGCGGCAACGCCGGGGCATCGGCGAGCGGCACCTGCACCAAGGCGACGTCGCGCTGGGCGTCGCGGCGCAGCACCTGGCCGGTCAGCACGCGGCCGTCGGGCAGCTCGACGCGGATCTGCGCCTGGCCCTGCACCACATGCGCGTTGGTCAGGATCAGGCCGTCGGCACTGATGAGGAAGCCGGAGCCGTGGCCACCGGCGCGCAGCAGGACCGTCGCCTGCGTCACCTGCTTGGCGTGCGACTGAAAGCTGCCGGTGAAGAGCGGCCGCTTGGCAAGGGTGATCGGCCCGGCGACTGTCTGCGACGTGGTCTGCGGACCAGGCGCCTGCTTCACCAGGACGGCGCGAAACTGCGGATCGCCGCCCAGCCGGGCGGCCGCCTCCGCCACGGCGTCGTTGATGCCCTGGATGCCGGCTTCCGCCGGCGTGCCGCCGCTGACCTTCGCCGAGCCCCGGGTGCTGCCTCGGAAGACCACACGCTGCTCGAGCAGCGAGAAGAGCTCCCAGTCGACGGTCAGGCTGCCCTCCAGCTCGGTCACGTGCCAGAAGGCGCAGTAGCCGAAGTCGACGTCGGTGGCGCGCCCACGCAGCAGGAAGAGGGCCTGACTGCCGGTCTCGAACAGCGAGCTGCTCACCGGCACCGGGATGCCACTCGCCGCCAGGCCCTGGCGCGCCGACTGCGCCAGGTCTTCGTAGGCCTGCTCGCCTGCCTGCTCGGGCTGCACGTCGTGGCCGAAGCCGCACATCGCGCCGGTCTTGCGCACCAGGGGCTGCCCGGGGGCCAGGGCCAGCACCAGCTTGTCGAGGTTCACCTCCTCCAGCCCGGTGACCTTGACCGTGGTGACCGGCGGGGTGGTGCCCGGCGCGGCCGCAGCGGCGGTACCGGTCGGGGCGGGCGAGGCAGGCGATGACGGAGACTTGCCGGCAACCTGGTTCCCGCCCTGGCCATCGCCCGGCGACTGAATGGCCACGGGACGCGTGCTCACTTGCGCATCGCCATTGCCCGTCACGCACCCGGCAAGGGCCGGCAGCAGGCTCGCGGCAAGGGCCGCGGCCAGAATCGAGAACGCCCCATGCATCGCCGACACCCCCTGTTTGTTCTGCATCTATTGGGAGCATCTGCTGCAAACTTTTGCAATCCCAATCTGCAGCCGCTTCGTCGCGCTTGCGATTGCCGGCCGAACGTGGCTTACCTCCCCCGCCGCAGGAGGAGCCGCCGTTGCGCCAGGCCAGCGTCAAGCGCCAGACCAAGGAGACCCGGATCGAGGCCAGCCTCGATCTCGACGGGACCGGCGCCTATGACGTGAAGACCGGCATCGGCTTCCTGGACCACATGATCGAACAGCTCGCCCGCCACAGCCTGATCGACATCAGGCTGCGCGCCGAGGGCGACCTGCACATCGACTATCACCACACCACCGAGGATTCCGGCATCGTGCTGGGCCAGGCCCTCAGCCAGGCACTGGGCGAGCGCAAGGGCATCCGCCGCTATGGCGACGCGCTGATCCCGATGGACGAGACCCTGACGCGGGTGGCGCTCGACGCCTCGAACCGGCCCTACCTGATCTGGAAGGTGGACTTCACCCGCGACAAGCTGGGCGAGATGGACACCGAGCTCTTCAAGGAGTGGTTCCAGGCCTTCGCCCAGGCCGGCGGCCTGACGCTGCACGTCGAAAATCTCTACGGCCAGAACAGCCACCATATCGTCGAGTCCTGCTTCAAGGGTCTCGCCCGGGCCCTCAGGCACGCGGTCGAGATCGACCCGCGCGCCGCCCAGGCGGTCCCCTCGACCAAGGGCCAGCTCTAACCCTTTCCACAAGCCTCGCCGTCGTCTTGGACTGGCAGGCGCCAGTCCGGGAGAGTATCGGGTATTCATGGGACTCTTCACCGTCGCCCTCATCGACTACGGGTCGGGCAACCTGCGCTCGGCGGAAAAGGCGTTGCAGCGCGCCGCCGCCGAGGCCGGGCTGCCGGCGCAGGTGCTGGTGACCGACCGGCCCGAGCAGGTGCGCCTGGCCGACCGCGTGGTGCTGCCGGGCGTCGGCGCCTTCGCCGACTGCAAGGCCGGGCTGCTGGCCCGCCCCGGGCTGGCCGAGGCCCTGGCCGAGAGCGCGATCCAGCGGGGGCGGCCCTTCCTCGGCATCTGCGTCGGCATGCAGCTCCTCGCCACGCGCGGGCTGGAGCACGGCACGCATGAGGGCCTGGGCTGGATCCCCGGCGAGGTCGTGGCGCTGACCCCCGCCGACCCGGCCCTGAAGGTGCCGCACATGGGCTGGAACGAGCTGCGAGCGCAGGCCGAGCATCCGCTGCTGGCCGGCATCGGCGCCGGCAGCCACGTCTATTTCGTCCACAGCTATCATTTCCGCGCGGCGCGGCCGGCGCATGTGCTGGCGACGGTCGATTACGGTGGCCCCATCGCCGCCATGATCGGCCGCGACAACCTGGCCGGCACCCAGTTCCATCCCGAGAAGTCGCAAGGCCCCGGCCTGCGGCTGCTGTCGAATTTCCTGACCTGGAGTCCCTGATGCAGCAGGAAGCCAATGCGCCCACCGTGTCGGTGGAGCCGCTCGCGGCCTTCGCCGGCCCCGACCTGCACGACCTCTGCGATGCCGCCGACGCGGCGATCGCCGACGGCGGCGGCTTCGGCTGGCTGGCGGTGCCGCCGCGCGATGCCATGCAGAGCTACTGGCGC
The DNA here is from genome assembly GCA_029781795.1 of Pseudomonadota bacterium. GTDB lineage: Bacteria > Pseudomonadota > Alphaproteobacteria > Kiloniellales > JACOMY01 > JAKOWB01. Next base: position 30,739 of record JAKOWB010000408.1, read on the forward strand.
GGCGTGCTGCTGGTGCCGGAGCGCGAGCTCTTCGTCGCCCGCCTGGACGGCACGATCTGCGGCTCGGCGCAGCTGCTGCGTCCCAGCAAGTCGAACGAGGCCGGTGCCGCGGTCGGCGCGCTGACCACCTTCTTCCTGGCGCCCTGGGCGCGCGGCCACGGCCTGGCGGCCCGCCTGGTGCTGGCGGTGGAGCGGCGCGCCCGCGCCCTCGGCCTCGGCGTCATGCAGCTCGACGTGCGCGAGACGCAGAAGCGCGCCATCGAGGTCTATGAGCAGCTCGGCTACCGCCGCTGGGGCACCAACCCGCGCTATGCCCTGGTCGAGGGGCAGTGGCTGGTCGGCCACTACTACTGCAAGGACCTCACCGGACTGGAGGCGGCGTGATCCTCTTCCCCGCCATCGACCTGAAGCAGGGCCAGGTGGTCCGCCTCTACAAGGGGGCGATGGAGGCCGCCACGGTCTATGGCGACGACCCGGCGGCGCAAGCGCTGCGCTTCCAGGCGCTTGGCTTCTCCTGGCTGCACCTGGTCGACCTGGACGGCGCCTTCGCCGGCCAGCCGCGCAACGCCGCGGCGGTGGAGGCGATCCTCAAGGCCACGAAGCTGCCGGCGCAGCTCGGTGGCGGCATCCGCGACCTCGCCACGGTGGAGCGCTGGCTGGCGCTCGGCCTGAAGCGCGTGATCCTGGGCACCGCGGCGGTGCGCGACCCGGCCTTCGTGCGCGAAGCCTGCCGGCGCTTCCCCGGCCAGGTCGTGGTCGGCGTCGACGCAAAGGACGGCCTGGTCGCGGTCGCCGGCTGGGCCGAGACCTCGACCCTGACCGCGCTGGACCTGGCCCGGCGCTTCGCCGACGCCGGCGTGGCGGCGCTGCTCTATACCGATGTGGCGCGCGACGGGGCCCTCACCGGCGTCAACGTCGAGGCGACGGCGGCGCTGGCGCGCGACAGCGGCCTGCCGGTGCTGGCCTCGGGCGGCGTCGCCGGGATCGAGGACATCCGCCGCCTCAAGGCCGTCGCCCATGACGGCATCGAGGGCGTGGTCATCGGCCGCGCGCTCTACGAAGGGCGCATCGATCCGGCCCAGGCCCTGGCGGAGGCCGCCTGATGCTGAAAGTCCGCGTCATCCCCTGCCTGGACGTGAAGGACGGGCGCGTGGTCAAGGGCGTCAACTTCGAGGGGCTGCGCGATGCCGGCGATCCGGTCGAGCAGGCGCGGCGCTACGACGCCGAGGGGGCGGACGAGCTCTGCTTCCTCGACATCACCGCGAGCCACGAGAAGCGCGGCATCATCCTGGACGTGGTCGCCCGGACCGCCGCGGTCTGCTTCATGCCGGTGACCGTGGGCGGCGGGGTACGCGGCCTGGAGGACATCCGCGCCCTGCTGCTGGCCGGCGCCGACAAGGTCTCGATCAACACCGCGGCGGTGGAGCGCCCCGATTTCGTGCGCGAAGCGGCCGAGAAGTTCGGCAGCCAGTGCATCACCGTGGCGGTCGACGCCAAGCGCGCGGGGGCGGGCTTCCAGGTCTTCACCCACGGCGGGCGCCGGCCCACCGGCCTCGACGCCATCGACTGGGCCAGGCGCATGGCGGCGCTGGGCGCCGGCGAGATCCTGCTGACCTCGATGGACCGCGACGGCACGCACAGCGGCTACGACCTGGCGCTGACCCGCGCCGTGGCCGATGCCGTTACCGTTCCGGTGATCGCCTCGGGCGGCGTCGGGCGGCTGGAGGACCTGGCGGCCGGGGTGCTGGAAGGCCATGCCTCGGCCCTGCTGGCGGCTTCCATCTTCCACGACCGGCGACATAGCATTGCGGACGCGAAACAATTACTGGCCGAGTCGGGGGTACCGGTGCGGCTGGCCTGAGGGGGCGGAGACGGATGGCGGAGCACACCCTGGACGACCTGTTCGCCGTGCTGGCCAGCCGGAAGGAGGCCGATCCGGCCGACAGCTACACCGCGCGCCTGCTCGCCAAGGGACCGGGGAAGATCGCCAAGAAGCTGGGCGAGGAGGGCGTGGAGACCGCGCTGGCCGGTGCCTGCGGCGACCGCGGCGAGGTCATCGCCGAGTCCGCCGACCTGCTCTATCACCTGCTGGTGCTGTGGATCGCCCGCGACATCGCCCCGCAGGACGTCTGGAACAAGCTGGCCGAGCGCGCCGGCACCTCGGGCCTGGCGGAGAAGGCCAGCCGGGCCGAGGAATAGGTCCTTCGCCCCGGACGGGTGCCGCCGGCCCCTAAAGCATTTTTGAGCGAAGTGGGCGCCGGTTCGCGTCAAGAAAATGCGTGAAATCAATAGGTAGCTAGAGCGGTTCGATTCAATCAGAAGCGAAACCGCTCTAGCCAAAGGCGGCGGCCAGCCGCCATGCTCCCTGCCGCTGCGAGGGCGACGGCCGAGGAGCTGCTCCATGACCTACGATCCGAACAACATCTTCGCCCGCATCCTGCGCGGCGAGATTCCCTGCAAGAAGGTCTACGAGGACGCGCACGTCCTGGCCTTCCACGACATCAATCCGCAGACGCCGGTGCATGTCCTGGTGATCCCCAAGGGCGCCTATGTCTCATTCGACGACTTCTCGGCCAAGGCCAGCGACGCGGAGATCGCCGCCTGGATCCGCGCGACCGGCAAGATCGCCCGCGACCTCGGCGTGGCCGAAAGCGGCTACCGGGTGCTGAGCAACATCGGCAGCGACGGCCACCAGGAGGTGCCACACCTGCATATGCATCTCTTTGGTGGCAAGCCACTGGGCCGTATGATCAAGCCGGCGGACAAGTAGGCGGGCACCAAATCCCTCGGCGGGCGTTATGGGTGGGATGCGGCCACGCCTAGCGGCGTAGGACTGTCCGAACCTGCCAAGCCATTGGAGGATATGATGCGACGCAGTCTCACCCTGCTGACGGCCGGCGTCCTGGCGCTGGGCGCGCTGCAGCCCGCGCTCGCCGACAACAACAAGGGCAAGGGGCACGGCAACAAGGGCGACAAGGGCTACGAGGTGGACGCCGGCGACGTGCTGCTGAACGTTGCCATCACCGCGGCCGAGATCGCCATCTTCCACGACTACATCCGCGAGTACGGCGCCGCCGCCTTCGGCCCGCCCCAGGGCCTGCCGCCCGGCATCGCCAAGAACCTGGCGCGCGGCAAGCCGCTGCCCCCTGGCATCGCCAAGCGCTATCTGCCGGGCAACCTGCTGGCTCGCCTGCCGGCGCGGCCGGGCTATGAGTGGCGCGTGGTCGACAACGACATCTTCCTGGTGGTCGCCGCCACGGCGGTGATCGTGGACGTGCTGGCCGACGCCTTCTAGCCAGCCGCCGTCGACTGCAGGACGGCGATTCCCTCCTTGGCCTGCTGCGCTGCGGCTGGCTGGGTGGGGAGGGGTGGCATGTCCGTGCTCGGTGACCGCAAGCGCGCCTATCTGAATGCCGAGGGCGCGGACCGCCCGCTGAGGAGCCCGGTGCCGGCGGCGACGCTGGAACGGGCGCGTCACCACCGCAAGGGCCGCCTGCTGGCCGAGATGGCCAGGCACGACTGCGGCGCCATCCTGCTCTACGATCCGGTCAACGTGCGCTACGCGCTGGACATTCAGAACATGAACGTCTGGCTGCTGCACAACGCCAGCCGCTATGCCCTGATCTTCGCCGACGGCACGGCCTTCGCCTTCGAGTACCGCGGCTCGGAGCACATGGTGCGGCACCTCAGCACCGTCACCGAGGTCAGGCCGGCGATCGGCTGGTACTACTTCGCCGCCGCCGAGTACGCCGCCAGCAACTGCGCGCGCTGGGCGGACGAGATCGAGTCCCTGCTGCGCCAGCACGGCGGCGGCAACCGGCGCCTGGCCGTCGACAAGCTGGAGCCGATGGGCGTCGACGCGCTGCGCCAGCGCGGCCTGACCCTGGTCGAGGGCCAGGAGATCTGCGAGCAGGCGCGCGCCATCAAGAGCGCCGACGAGATCGCGCTGATGCGCTGGACCATCCGCGTCGCCGAGGCCGGCATCGCCCGCATGGCCGCGGCGTCCGAGGCCGGCCGCACCGAGCAGGAGATCTGGGCCGAGCTGGCCTTCGAGAACACGCGCTCGGGCGGCGAGTGGCTGGAGACGCGGCTCTTGACCTGCGGGCAGCGCACCAACCCCTGGTTCGCCGAGTGTTCGGACTACGTCTGCCAGGAAGGCGAGCTGATCGCCTTCGACACCGACATGATCGGCCCCTACGGCTACTGCGCCGACCTCTCGCGATCCTGGACCGTCGGCGGCACGCCCTTCACCAACGTGCAGCGCACGCTCTATGCCACGGCGCTGGAGCAGATCCACCACAACCTCGCCCTGGTGAAGCCGGGCGTCAGCTTCGCCGAGTTCAACGAGCGCTCCTGGCGCATCCCCGAACGCTACCTGGCGCGCCGCTACAGCGTGGCCGCGCACGGCGTCGGCATGGCCGACGAGTGGCCGGCGATCCCGCTGCATCCCGACTTCCTGCGCCCGCGGGCCGGCGCGTTCCAGCCCGGCATGACGCTCTGCGTCGAAAGCCTGATCGGCGAGGAGGGCGGTCCCTGCTGCGTCAAGCTGGAGACCCAGGTGCTGGTCACCGAGACCGGCTGCGAGCGGCTGGATTCCTTTCCCTGGGAGGAGGTCTAGGCCACCACCGGCCGTTCGCGTTCGGCGGCCGTCTCGGTCCCGCCGAAGGCGCGCGCCGCGCGATGGCCGCTCCAGACCGCCTGGGCGATGATGCCCGGCGCCTCGCAGTCGCCGGCGCGGACCAGCGTCGCGAGGCTGTGATCGAGGGCCGAGAGTTCATGCCACAGCGCGTCCTCCGGCTCGCGCGAGGTCACGGGCACCAGGCCGGCCAGGCTGATGCGCTGCGCCGCGCCGCTGCGCAGGCAGGCCAGCTCCAGTGTCTCGCCCTCGAGGCGCTGGATGCCGTGGTGCAGGACGAAGCGCACGCCGAGGCCCGCCAGCCGCTGCCAGGTCAGGCTCTGCTCGGCCGTGTGCACGCTCCAGGCGGCGACGCCGTCGGCGCTGGTGACATAGGTCACCGCGCGCCCCTCGCGCGCCAGCAGCTCGGCCAGCACGGCGGCGAGGTAGTAGTGGTCGTCGTCATAGACCGCGACCGGGCCAGGGGCCGGCCGCTCGCCGGCCATCACCTGCTCCGGCGTCAGCACCAGCGGGCTGTCCGCCAGCCCGGGCAGGGGCAGCGGGGAGCTGCGGCCGCGCCCGTCGCGGCGCCAGGCACTGCCGGTGGCAAGGACGACATGCGCCGGCCCGGCGGCCAGCACGTCGGCCGCGCCCATGCGGCTCTCGCGGTAGATCTCGACGTTCGGCAGCTTGCCGAGCTGCGCGATCCGCCAGTCGGCGACGCGGCCCCACTCGCCGAGGCCGGGCAGTCGCCGCTCGCGCGCGACGCGGCCGCCGAGGTCACGGCCCGCCTCGGCCAGCAGCACGCGATGGCCCTGGCGGCCGAGGGTCAGCGCCGCCTCGAGGCCGGCCGGGCCGGCGCCGACCACCAGGACCTCGTCCGGCGCCGCGGCGGGCGCGACGCGCTCGGGATGCCAGCCGCGGCGCCACTCCTCGCCCATGGTCGGGTTCTGCGTGCAGCGGATCGGCACGCCGAGCGAGTTGTGCGCGTAGCAGATGTTGCAGCCGATGCACTCGCGGATCTCGTCGTAGCGCCCCTCGCGGATCTTCGCCGGCAGGAAGGGATCGGCGATCGAGGGGCGCGCCGCGCCGATCAGGTCCAGCACGCCGCGTCGCACCTGGTCGGCCATGGCGTCCGGCGTGGTGAAGCGCCCGACGCTGACCACCGGCCGGCCGGTCAGCGCCCGCACCTCCTGCACGAAGGGCTCCAGCGAGCCCTCCTTGTGGAAACGCGACGAGCCCATCTCCTGGTAGTAGTCGGTGATGGTGACGTCGAAGAGGTCGACCAGCGGCGCCACCTGCCGGAAGAGCTCCCGCCGCTCCGGCGGCAGCACGACGCCGGGCGTGCCCTCGTCGTCGACCTCGATGCGCACGGCGATGGCACAGCGGTCGCCGATGGCCTCGCGCGTCTCTTCCAGCACCTCGAGCAGCAGGCGGCGGCGGCCGGCCGCGTCGCCGCCATAGCCGTCGCCACGCGGATTGGTCGGCTGGTTGAGGAACTGGTCCAGCAGATAGGTGTGCGCGGCATAGACATAGACGATGTCGAAGCCGGCGGCCTTCGCGCGCAGCGCCGCCGCGCGGTGCGCGCGGCGATAGGCGCGGATGTCGGCGAGGTCCATGGCCCGCGCCTGCCAGGGTGCGCGGCTGGCCGGCAGCGAGACCGGGCCGAGCGCCGGCTGCCGCGTCTGCTGGTTGGCCGAGCGCAGTCCACCGTGCCAGAGCTCGACCCCCGCCAGCGCGCCGTGGGCGTGCACGCCCTCGGCCAGCCGCGCGAGGGTCGCACGGTCGCCCTCGTCCCACAGCGAGGCATAGGGATAGGGCCGGTCGTCGGAGCTGGGATCGACCGAGCAGTACTCGGTGTTGACCACGCCCCAGCCGCCCTCCGCCTTCATCGCCCGCATGGCGATCAGGGTCCGCGGCTGCTCGTAGCCCATGCCGGTGCAGTGCGGCACCTGATAGAAGCGGTTCGGCGCCGTCACCGGTCCCAGGCGGACGGCATCAAACAGTATGTCGTGACGCGGATCGCGGCTCATGACCCCTCCGTTCGGCAGCATCCCGACCCGGAATGGGAGGGCCTTGCGCGCTTATGGCGGGATGGTGCACCAAGCACGAGGCGGGCGGCCAGGGGGAGTCGCCCGGCCAGCGAGGTGGCCATTGCGCGTCCTGCTGACCAACATCCATCTCGCCGAGCGCGCCGGCACCGAGATCAACATTCGCGACTGGTCGCTGGGCCTGCTCCGCCGCGGCCGCGTGCCGATCGTCTATTCGCCGAGGCTCGGCGAAGTCGCGGCCGAGATCGCCGCCGCCGGCGTGCCGGTCATCGACAGCCTGGCACGCCTGCGCCAGCCGCCCGACGTGATCCACGGCTGCCACCACCCGACGGTGATGGCCGCGCTGAATGCCTTTCCCGGCGTGCCGGCCCTGGTCTGGTATCAGGATTTCACGCACTGGGCGGACGCCCCGCTGCGCCATCCCCGCGCCGTCCTGCACGTCGCCATCGATGCCACGCTGCGCGGCCGCCTGCTGGACGGCGACGGCTTCGATCCGGCTTGCGTGCGGCAGGTCCTGAACGCCGTCGACCTGGAGCGCTTCGAGCCGCGCCCGCCGCTGCCGGCGCGGCCGGCCCGCGCGCTCGCCTACTGCAAGAAGCCCGATCACCTGGCAGCGCTGCGCCAGGCCTGCGCCGCGCGCGGCCTGTCGCTGGACGAAATCGGCGTCGGCGGCGGCAAGCCGATCGCCCGCCCCGAGGAACTGCTCGGCATCTACGACCTGGTCTTCGCCTCGGGGCGCTGCGCCATGGAGGCCTTGGCCGCCGGCTGCGCGGTGGTCTGCTGCGACGCCCGCGGCTTCGCCGGCCCGGTGACGCCCAAGAGCTACGAGCGCTGGCGGCCGCTGAACTTCGGCCGCCGCTGCCTGCTCGGCCCGGTGACCCTGTCGGCGGCGCTGGCCGCCATCGATGCCTATGACGCGGCGCTGGCCACCGCCGCGGCCGAGCGCTTCCGCCAGGAGGGCAGCCTGGACGCACAGCTCGACCGCATCGAGGAGCTCTATGACGAGGCGAGGTCCAGGCTGGCGGCGGCGCCGGCCGATGCCGAGGCGGAACGCGCCGCGGTGACCCGCTACCTCGAGGCCTGGTCGCCGCGCACCGGCGGCGGCTGGCCCTGGATGGACGAGCGCGTGGCCTTCGAGGCGCACGTCGCCGCGCTGCTCGAACAGGCGGACAAGCTGCCCGCGCTGCGCGAGGAGGCCGGCCAACTGCGCCAGCAGCTCAAGCAGAAGACGGACCGCCTCGAGGAGCTGAGGGCCGAGCTGGCCCGCTTGCGCGGCCAGGGCCTGCGGAGCCCGGCGGACTAGAGCGGATAGCCCAGCGCGGCCGGCGGCGACCAAGCGCGGCGCTCGGCCAGCAGGCCGTAGAGCCCGGTCCCGGCCGGAATCGCCAGGTGCGGATGGCTGCCGAACCTGCAGGCGAGCGGCGCGGTGCCCGAGCGCCCCAAGCCGACGATGAAGGGACGGGCGTCATCCCCGCGGCGTCCGCAGCAGGTCCTTCAGTTCCGCCACCTCGGCGCGCAGCGCGGCCATGCCGGCCGCCAGGTCGTCCTGTCGTGCCTTGTCGTCGGCCAACTCCTGCGCGCGGTCCGCGTCGTGCTTCTCCTGCATGGCGTTGACGATGATGGCGATGAAGAGGTTGAGCACCGCGAAGGTGGTGACCAGGATGAAGAGCACGAAGAAGATCCAGGCCTGCGGGTGCACTGCCATCACCGGCCGCACGATTTCGGCCGACCAGCCTTCCAGGGTCATGACCTGGAACAGCGTGTAGGCGCTGTCGCCCAGCGTGCCGAAGAGCTCTGGAAAGGCGTCGCCGTAGAGCTTCGTCGACATGACCGCGGCGACGTAGAAGATCAGCGCCAGCAGGGCGACGATGGAGCCCATGCCGGGGATCGCCTTCAGCAGCGCCTCGACCACCCCGCGCATCGAGGGCACCAGCGAGATGAGGCGCAGCACGCGGAGCACGCGCAGCGCCCGCAGGACCTGCAGCGGTCCGCTGGCAGGCAACAGTGCGATGCCGACGACGATGAAGTCGAAGACGTTCCAGGGGTCGCGCCAGAAGCGCCAGCCGTAGGCGGCGATCTTGGCCAGAAGCTCGGCGACGAAGATGCCGAGCAGGACGTGGTCAAGCGCGCGCAGCAGGCCGCCCCCGGCCGCCATCGCCAGGGCCGAGGTCTCGAGCCCCAGGGTCAGGGCGTTCAGCACGATGAGCGCGGTGATGGTGCGCTGCACGGCCGGCCGCTCGACCAGGTGGCCGAGGCGGCGGCGCAGCGTGGCGATGTCGGCAGGCATGGGGGCTCCGGCGAAGCGTCTGGCCACGTTAGATGGCCGGCCCCTGGGAGACGGTCAAGCAGGTGACGCGACGCCGCCCGGCGGACTAGCCTCCTTGAGGGGTGGGACCAAGCGAGGGGTGGCCCGGTGAGCGAAAGCACGACGCTGAATCCCGGCCGCCGCGGCCTGATCGCCTGGGCGCTCTACGACTGGGCCAACTCGGCCTTTCCCACCGTGGTCATCACCTTCGTCTTCGCGACCTACTTCAGCGTCGGCGTGGTGGGGGACGAGGAGCGCGGCCAGTCGCTCTGGGGCCTGGCCATGTCGATCTCCGGCATCGCCGTCGCCATCCTGGCGCCGATCGTCGGCGCGGTGGCCGACCACGCCGGGCGGCGCAAGCCCTGGCTGCTGCTCTTCACCCTGCTTTGCCTCGTGGCCGGCGCCGGCCTCTGGTTCGTCAAGGCCGACCCGGCCTACATCGTCCTGGGCATGGTGCTGGCCGGCCTCGCCAACCTCGCCTTCGAGTTCGGCACGGTCTTCTACAACGCCATGCTGCCGGACCTGGCGCCGCCGCGGCTCTATGGCCGCCTGTCGGGCTGGGCCTGGGGCCTGGGCTATGCCGGCGGCCTCGGCTGCCTGGCCGTCGCCTATGTCTTCGTCAAGGCCGACCCGGCGCCCTTCGGCCTCGACAAGGCGCTGGCCGAGCCGGTGCGCGCCATCGGCCCGCTGGTCGCGCTCTGGTACCTGGCCTTCGCCTGGCCGCTGTTCCTCTGGACGCCGGACCGCCCGGCGGTGCGCATCGGCGCCGGCCAGGCGCTGCGGCAGGGCCTGGCGCAGCTCGGCCGCACCTTGAGGGACCTGCGCCACAACGGCACGGTGCTTCGTTTCCTGCTCTCGCGCCTGTTCTACACCGACGGGCTCAATACGCTCTTCGCCTTCGGCGGCATCTACGCCGCCGGCTCCTTCGGCATGAGCCTGGACGAGATCCTGCTGTTCGGCATCCTGCTGAACGTCACCGCCGGCCTTGGCGCCGTGGTCTTCGGCTGGGTCGACGACCGCATCGGCGCCAAGCCGACGATTCTCATCTCGCTGGTGGCGCTGCTGGCGCTCAGCAGCGCCATCCTGCTGGTCGAGGGCAAGCTCTGGTTCTACGTCCTGGGCAGCGCCATCGGCGTCTTCATCGGGCCGGCGCAATCGGCCAGCCGCTCGCTGATGGCGCACCTGGCGCCGCCGGAGCAGCGCACCGAGATGTTCGGGCTTTTCGCGCTGACCGGGAAGGTCACGGCCTTCCTCGGCCCGGCGCTGGTCGCGGTGCTGACCGCCGCGTCGGGCAGCCAGCGCGTCGGCATGGCCGCGATCCTGCTGCTCTTCCTGCTCGGCCTGCTGATCCTCTGGCCGCTGAAGGCGCCGCCCCGCCGGAGCTGAGACGGCGCCCAGAGCCGAGGATCAGGGGCCAAGGATCAGGGGCGAAGCATCAGGCGCTGAGCAGCACCGGCACCGGCGAGGAGCCGACGATCTTCTCGGTCGCGCGGCCGAAGCCCAGCAGGCTGCCCATCGAGCTGCCGAAGGCGCCCATGACCAGCAGGTCGGCGCCGGCGGCCTTGGCCTCGGCCAGCAGGGCGCGGCCCCAGCCGCGCGCGGTCAGGCCGTGTCCGCCGTAGCCGCGGAAGGCCACGGTCTTGATGCCGTGCGCCTGCAGGTAGCGCTGCAGGTCCTGGTCGTCCGGCGTGCCCTTGCGCTGCAGGATCGTGACCTGCACCGCCTTCTGCAGATAGGGCAGGGCGGCGCGCAGCGCGCGGCCGGCCTGGGGCGTGCCGTTCCAGGCGATGGCGATGTGCTTGATGCTCTCGGGCACCGTGTTCGGCGGGTTCACCAGGATCGGCGTGTGCGAACCCCAGAGGGCGGTGGAGAAGGCAACGGCATCCGGCCCTTCGGCCTCGGACACGCGCTCCAGCACCACGAGGTCGTGATAGGGGCTGATCTTCTGGATCGCCTCGGCGGCGCTGGCGTCGATTTCGACCATGCGGGCGTCAGTCGACTGGCCGCAGACCGCGGCATAGGCGTCGCGGGCGCGCTTCAGCGTTTCCTGCGCGTAGGCCGAGTTGTCGATCGCCGCGACCGCGATTTCGTAGGCGCCGGCCGGCAGCACCTCGGCCGCCTTGGTGTGCACCACGGTCAGGCGGCCACCCGCCGCCTGCGCCAGCTTCATCGCGCACTTCAGCGACGCGGCATCGTTCTCCGAGCCATCGATCAGCACTGCCAGACTCTGCATGGAACCGCCCCCTTATCCCGATATTCAAACTTGCCCGAGGAAGTATCACAGGGCGGCCCGGTGCGTCACCCGACGGGACCGGCGCCGCGCCATGCGCAAAGCGAAGGCAAGTCCGCGCCTTTCGTCAAGAAAAGGCAAGAAAAAGGGGGCCGCAGCGTTCCGCTGCGGCCCCCAGTCGCGGCGAGGACCCCGGGGGAGGAGAAGGACTCGCGACGGCAGGATCAGTGGCTGTGGTGCAGCGACAGGCGGACGCTGCGGCCGGGCCAGCTCACGACCCTATGCCAGGCCTGGCGCAGCGCCTGCCTGCCGGCCTCGGCCCGCACCCGGCGCGCCTCGCGCTCGCCGAGGGCGATGGCGGCGCCGAGATCGCGCTCGGCAAGCTGCTGCAGGGCGGTCACGTCCAGCGCCTGGTACGGCAGGGTCTGGCTGGTCAGGGCGGTGATGGCACGCATGGCCGTATCTCCTTGGTCAGAGGGGCGGGAAGACGTCTCCCGCCCACGCCAAGAAGCTAAGTCTTGACATTGAGCTTGATAATCTGAGGAATTCTCATACATTCCGTGCCGACTGGGCATAAGTGAGGGTCTGTCATGGATTCTTTGAATGCGATGGAGGTCTTCGTCCGCGTCGTGCAGTCGGGCAGCTTCTCGGAGGCCGCGCGCGCGCTGAACCTGACACCCTCGGCGGTTTCCAAGCAGGTGAGCCGCCTGGAAGACCGCCTGGGCGCGCGCCTGATCAACCGCACCACGCGGCGCCTGGGCCTCACCGAAGAGGGCCAGGCCTTCTTCGAGCGCGCGCAGCGCATCCTGGCCGACGTGACCGAGGCCGAGCAGGCGGTGACGCAGCTGCACGGCGCACCGCGCGGCACGCTGAAGCTAAACGCGCCGGTGGTCTTCGGACGCATGCACATCGCACCGCTGCTGCCGGGCTTCATCGCGCAGTATCCGGAGATGCGCGTCGACTTCACGGTGAACGACCGCTACGTCGACCTGCTCGAGGAAGGCCTCGACCTCGTCATCCGCATCGGCGAGCTGAAGGACTCCAGCCTCATCGCGCGGCGCCTCGCCGCCAACCGGCGCCTGCTGGTGGCGACCGAGGGCTACCTCGCCAAGCACGGCGCGCCGGAGAAGCCCAGCGACCTCTTGAAGCACAACTGCCTCGTCTATCTCTATCGACAGCAGCGCAACAGCTGGCAGTTCGACGGCCCCGAGGGGCCGGAGACCGTGGAGGTGCGCGGCAACCTGGAGGCCAACAATGCCGAGGTGATCCTGGAGCTGACGCGCGCCGGCCACGGTATCGCGCTGATGCCGACCTGGCTGGTCGGCGAGTGCCTGCGCAAGGGGTTCCTCAAGCAGGTCATGCCGGGCTACCAGGCCTCGGACTCGCAGATCTACGCGGTCTACCCGCCGGGACGCCACCTCTCGCCCAAGGTGCGCTCCTTCGTCGACTACCTGGTGCAGCACTTCAAGACCGACCCGCTGTGGCGCGAGATGCAGTAGCCGCCTTCCGCCTGGAGACGCCGCGCCTCGTCCTGCGCCACCTGACGCGGCGCGACCTCGCGGCGCACCTGGCGACGCGCGCCGACCCGCTGACCCGCCGCTACCAGGGCTTCCCCCGCCGCTATGGCGCGCTGGAGGCTCTGGCCTTCTTCGCCTGGATGCAGGCCCGCGACCCGGCGGCCGGCGGCTGGTTCAATCTCTGCATCGCCGAGCGGGCCGAGGATCGCCATGCCGGCGACGTGGCGCTGAACGCGTCAGGGAGCGAGGCGATGCTCGGCGTCACGCTGGAACGGCGTGCCCAGGGCCGCGGCTACGCGACCGAGGCGCTGACCGCGCTGCTGGACTGGCTCAAGGGACGCGGCATCGCCGTCGTCCGGGCGGAGATCGACGCGCGCAACCAGCGCTCGATCGCGCTCTTCGAGCAGCGCCTCGGCTTCGCCTTCCAGGACAGCTACCTGGATGGCGCGGTCATGGTGAATCGCTACGCCCGGCCGGCCGGCTGAGGGCCTCCACCAGCCGCCGCGCGGGCAGCGGCAGCGCGGCGAGGCTGCGCAGGCAGAGGCAGAGCCGCCGCTCGGCGAAAGCATCGGTCAGGCGCAGCACCGCGAAGTCGCGCCCGCCGCCGCAGCGCTCCGCCGCCAGCGCCGGCAGGATCGCCAGGCCGACGCCCGCCGCCACCAGCGTGCAGAGCGCGGCAAAGCCGTCGAGCCGCACGCGCAGGCGCAGGCTGCCGCCCAGGCGCTCGGCCTCGCCCTGCAGGTGCGCCTGCAGCGCCGAGCCGGCGCCGAGGCCGACGAAGTCCTCGCCCAGCACCTCGGCCAGCGCGGCCTGGCGCCGCCGCGCCAGGCGGTGGCCGCGCGGCACCGCCAGCACCAGGCGGTCGAGCGCGAAGGGCAGGCTCTCCAGGTCGCGCAGGCCGGCGTGGTCCGAGAGCACGCCGACCTCGGCCCGTCCGGCGGCGATGGCGCCGGGGATGACGTGGCTCGGCGCCTCGGCGACCTCCAGGTCGATGCCGGGATTGGCGCGCAGCCAGGGCGCCAGCGCCGCCGGCAGGTGTTCCTTCGCCGCCGTGTTGCAGAGCAGGCGCACGTGGCCGCGCAGGCCGCGCGCATGCTCGGCCAGCTCGCCGCGCAGCCGCTCCACCTGCTGCAGCACCAGGTGCGCCTGGTGCGCCAGCGCGTCGCCCGCGGCGGTCGGCGTGACCCCGCGCCGGCCGCGCCGCAGCAGCGGCTGGCCGAGTTCCTGCTCCAGACCGCGCACGCGCTCGCTGGCGGCGGGCAGCGAGAGATGCGCGGCAGCGGCGCCGGCGGTCAGGCTGCCGGCCTCCGCCACCTTGAGGAAGAGATCGAGGTCGACCAGGTCGAAGCGCATCGCGGGCTCTCCAGCCTTCGGGAGAGCCGAAGGCTAGCATCGGGCCTTCCGGCTTGTCGCGGCGCGCGGCGAGGCGCAGGGAAGGGGCATGAGCCTCGACGCCGCCACGCTGCTGCCACTCGCCGCCGTCTTCCTGCTGGCCGGCCTGGTCAAGGGCGTGGCCGGCCTCGGCCTGCCCACCGTCGCGGTGGCGCTGCTCAGCCTCTGGCGCCCGCCGGCCGAGGCGGCGGCGCTGCTGCTGCTGCCCTCGCTGGTCACCAACCTGTGGCAGGCACTGGCCGGCGGCGCGCTGGGGCCGCTGCTGCGGCGCCTCTCGCCGGCGCTGGCGGCGCTGGCGCTGGGGGCCTGGATCGGCCGTGGCTGGCTGGCCGGCGGCCTCGCCACCTGGCCGCTGGGCCTGGCGTTGCTGGCCTACGCCGCCCTCGGCCTCGCAGCGCCTGCCTTCGCCCTGACGGAAGCCTGGGGCCGGCGTCTCGCCCTCCCCGTCGGCCTCGCCACCGGCCTCACCACCGCCGCGACCGGCGTCTTCGTGCTGCCGCTGGTGCCCTGGCTGCAGGCCTTGAGGCTGGAGCGCGCGGCCTTCGTGCAGGCCCTCGGCCTCGGCTTCAGCGTCGCGACGGTCGCATTGGGTGGCGCCCTGCTGAGCCAGGACGCGCTGTCATCGCCGCTGCTCGGGCTCTCGGCCCTGGCGCTGCTGCCGGCGCTGGCCGGCATGGCGCTGGGACAGGCACTGGGCCGCCGCCTCTCCCCCACGCTCTTCCGCCGCTGCTTCTTCCTGGTCCTGGCCGGACTGGGACTGCACCTGCTGCTGCGCTGACGAGCCCCTAGTGGCGGAAGTGCCGCATGCCGGTGAAGACCATCGCCAGGCCCGCCCGGTCGGCGGCGGCGATCACCTCCTCGTCGCGCAGGCTGCCGCCCGGCTGGATCACCGCGGTGCAGCCGGCCTCGATGGCGGCCTGCAGACCGTCGGCGAAGGGCAGGAAGGCCTCGGAGGCCATGACCGAGCCCTTGGCGCCGTCGGCGCCGAAGGCGGCCTCGGCCTTCCAGGCGGCGATGCGCGCGCTGTCGACGCGGCTCATCTGGCCGGCGCCGATGCCGACCGTGGCGCCGCCGCGCGCATAGACGATGGCGTTGGACTTCACGTGCTTGGCGACGCGGAAGGCGAAGACCAGGTCGGCGAGTTCGGCCGGCGTCGGCGCGCGCCGCGTGACGATCTTGAGCTTGGGCTCTTCGACGCGCCCGGCATCGCGCGACTGCAGCAGGAAGCCGCCGGCCACGGTCTTGACCAGCAGGCCGGCCGCCGCCGGGTCGGGCAGGCCCCCGGTCACCAGCAGGCGGAGGTTCTTCTTCGCGCCGATGATGGCGGCGGCCTCCTCGCTCACCGCCGGGGCGACGATGACCTCGGTGAAGAGCTTGGCGATCTCGGTCGCGGTGGCGGCGTCCAGCGGCCGGTTCAGCGCGACGATGCCGCCGAAGGCCGAGACGGGGTCGCAGGCCAGCGCGCGGGCGTAGACCGCGGCCAGATCCTCGCCGCCGGTCGCCACGCCGCAGGGATTGGCGTGCTTGACGATGACCACCGCCGGGCCGGCGAACTCGGCGACGCACTCGAAGGCGGCGTCGGCATCGGCGATGTTGTTGTAGGAGAGCTCCTTGCCCTGGAGCTGGCGCGCCGTGGCGACGCCGGGCCGCCGCTCGCCGGTGAGGTAGAGCGCCGCCTGCTGGTGCGGGTTCTCGCCATAGCGCAGCGCCTGCTGCCGCCGGCCAGCGAGGGCGTAGCGGCCGGGCAGCGCCTCGCCGGTCTGCTGCGCCAGCCAGGCGGCGATGGCGGCGTCGTAGCCGGCGGTCATGGCGAAGGCCTTGGCGGCGAGGCGGCGGCGCGTCGCCGCCGAGATGCCGCCCGCCGTCATCTCGGCCAGCAGGGCCGGATAGTCGGCGGGGTCGCTCAGCACCGCGACGAAGTCGTGGTTCTTCGCCGCCGCGCGGGTCATGGCCGGGCCGCCGATGTCGATGTTCTCGACGCAGGTGGCGAAGTCGGCGCCCTTGGCCAGCGTCGCCTCGAAGGGATAGAGGTTCACCACCAGCAGGTCGATGCCGGCGATGCCGTGCGCCTGCATGGCCGCCAGGTGCTCGGCGGAATCGCGCCGCGCCAGCAGGCCGCCGTGGATCGCCGGGTGCAGCGTCTTCACCCGCCCGTCCATGATTTCGGGAAAGCCGGTGACGCTCGCCACCTCCCGCACTTGAAGGCCGGCCTCGGCCAGGCTGCGCGCCGTCCCGCCGGTGGAGATCAGCTCCACCCCCGCCGCCGCCAGGCCCTGGGCGAGCGCCAGCAGCCCGGTCTTGTCGGAGACCGACAGCAGGGCACGGCGGACGACGAGCGGCTGGTCGGCGCTTTGCATCGTAGAGAGACTCCTCAGGAACGGACGATCAGATCTCGGCGACCTTGCCGGCCGCGGGCCCGCCGCCTTGATACTCCGGCACGAGGCGGGCGAGAAGCCGCAGCGCCGCGTCACGGTCGCGCGCCGCGGCGGCGGCGGCCAGCTCGTCCAGGCCGCGCGCCAGCAGCTCCAGGTTGGCGACGCGCGGCGCGGCCAGGCGCAGGCTGGGATGCCCGGTCGGCGCCAGCGGCTCCTGGTCGTGGAATAGCTCTTCGGTCAGCTTCTCGCCGGGGCGCAGGCCGGTGAAGACGATCTCCACGTCCTTGCCCGGCGTCAGGCCGGCCAGGCGGATCATCTGCCGCGCCAGGTCGAGGATGCGGATCGGCTCGCCCATGTCGAGCACATGGATGCGGCCCGCCTCCTCGCTGCCTTCCAGGCCGAGGACCGAGGCCTGCAGCACCAGCTCCACCGCCTCGCGGATGGTCATGAAGTAGCGCGTGACCTCGGGGTGCGTGACGGTGATCGGCCCGCCGGCGGCGAGCTGCGCCTGGAACAGCGGCACGACCGAGCCGGTGGAGCCCAGCACGTTGCCGAAGCGCACCGTGACGTAGCGCGTGCCGCCACGCCTGCGCTCGGCCAGATCCAGCGCCTGGCACCAGCCCTCGGCCAGGCGCTTGCTGGCGCCCATGATCGAGGAGGGGTTCACCGCCTTGTCGGTGGAGATCAGCACCATGGCGTCGACGCCGTTCGCGCGGCAGGCCTCAGCCACCTGGCGCGTGCCGACCACGTTGGTCAGCAGGCCCTCCAGCGGGTTCTCCTCCACCAGCGGCACGTGCTTCAGCGCCGCGGCGTGGAACACCAGCTCGGGCCGGCGCGCCTGGAAGCACTCGGCCAGGCGCTGGACGTCGCGCACGTCGCCCAGCAGCGCATGGCGCGGCAGGCCGGGCCAGCGTTCCATTACCTCGCGGTCGATCTGGTAGAGGTTGAACTCGCTGGCCTCGAACAGCGTCAGCTCCGCCGGACCCAAGGCGGCGAGCTGGCGGCAGAGCTCGCTGCCGATCGAGCCGCCGGCGCCGGTCACCAGCACGCGGCGCCCCGCCACCAGGCGGCGCATCGCCGGCCGGTCCAGCGTCGCCTGCGGCCGGCCCAGCAGGTCCTCGATGGCGACCGGCCGCACCTCCAGCGCCTTGGGGTCGCCGCCGGCCAGGTCGGTCAGGCGCGGCAGGCTGGCCAGCGTCATGCCGTGGCGCTCGGCCGCCGCCAGCAGGCGCTCCAGCACCTCGCGCGGCAGGCGGCGGGTCAGGATCAGGCGCTGCGGCCGGCGGTCGCGATGGGCGATCTCCTCCAAGAGCGCATCGAGGCGGTCGAGCGGCCCCAGCACCGGCACGCCGTGGATCGAGCGGCCGACGCGCCCGCCCTTGTCGTCCACCAGCGCCAGCACCTCGTAGGGGGCGTCGCGGGCGCGGCCCATCTCGCGCACGAAGACCTCGGCCTCGTCGCCGGCGCCGACCAGCAGCACCGGCACGCGCCGGCCCGAGGCGCGCTCCAGCAGGTGGCGCAGGCCGTGGTCCTTGTAGACGCGGTAGCCGACGCGGCCGAAGGCCAGCAGCGCCACCAGCAGGAACCAGGCGATGACGTAGGCCGAGCGCGGCACGGCCTCCAGCCGGTTGACCAGGAAGGTGACCGGCAGGAAGAGCAGCAGCGCCAGGCTGGCCGCCTTGACGATGGCCACCAGATCGGAAAGCGAGGCGTAGCGCCAGATGCCGCGGTAGAGCCCGGTCGCCAGGAAGACCGCCGCGGCGACGGCGACGAAGATCAGCCCCGGGATCCAGAGGCCCTGCTCCAGCTTCGCCCAGGCGCCGTCGCCCAGGCGCAGCAGCAGGGCGCCGACGAAGGCCGCCCCGGCCATGACCAGGTCGTGCAGGAAGGCGATCGCCGCGCGCGAGGAGCGGGAGAAGAGCCGCATGGCCGCCACTCTAGGCCGGCCGCGCCCGGCGGGCGAGCCAGAGCAGCAGCCCCGCCGTCAGGAGGACAGCCAGCCCCAGGCCCGCCCAGACCCGCCCGTCGGCGGCGATCACCGCCGCGGCCACCAGGCCGAGGTCGGCGAGCAGGATGGCGCCGGCGACCTGCCCGTGCGTCAGGCTGGCCAGGGCGCGCTGGTAGAAGTGGCTGCGGTGCGCCTGCCAGACCTTCTCGCCGCGCGCCAGGCGCTTCAGCAGGGTCAGGGTGGCGTCGGCCCAGTAGTAGGCCGGCAGGATCAGCGCCACCGGCCAGAGGCCCTGGCCGCAGGCCAGCAGCAGCAGCCAGCCGGTGAGGAAGCCGAGCGGCACCGAGCCGACGTCGCCGAGGAAGAGCGCCGCCGGCGACCAGTTCCAGGCCAGGAACCCCAGCATCGCGGCCAGCAGCAGCAGCGCCGCCAGCCCCTGGCCCGGCGCCAGCAGGCCGAGCGCCGCCAGCAGCACCAGGCCGAAGGCGACGCTGCCCAGCTCCACCCCGCTGATGCCGTCGATGCCGTCCATGAAGTTGGTGAGCTCGGTCAGCCAGAGCCAGGCGAAGCCGGCCAGCACCAGGTCGGCCCAGCGCGGCAGCAGGCCCTGCGTCAGCGTCCAGTCGGCCGGCAGCGCCAGCAGCCCGGCGACCACCGCCAGCAGATGCAGGCCGAAGCGCAGCCCGGCCGGCAGGCCGCGCAGGTCGTCGAGGAAGGAGACCAGCAGCAGCACCAGCGCCGCCAGCAGCACCATGCCGGGCTGGCCCGGCAGGGCCTCGTGCCGCATGAGCCCGGTCCACAGCAGCAGGACCACCGGCACCAGCACCAGGCCGCCGCCGCGCGGCGTCGGCACGGCGTGGCTTGAGCGTTCGTTCGGCCGGTCCAGCACGGCGCGCCGCACCAGGATCCAGCGCAGCGGCCAGAGCAGCAGCGCCACGACCAGCGTCACCAGCGGCGGCAGCAGCAGGAAGCCGAGCGGATGCATCAGCGCGGAGTCCCGCTCATCGCTTCGCCTTGCTCTCGCGCTGCAGGGCCCAGTTGACCAGGGTCTCGCCGCTCTTCGTCAGGCCGCTGACCACGACCTGCTGGCTGCGGCGCACCTCGCCGGCGCGGCCGAGGTAGACCGAGGGCTCCAGCGTCACCTCGCCGCCCTTGGCGCGCAGCCGCCAGCCGTCGCCCTTGGGCAGGCGCAGCAGCGCGGCGTCGTTGCCCTGCGCCAGGGTGGCGCGCACGTCGGGATGCAGGTGGAAGCGCAGCGCGAAGGAGAGGCCGCCGTGGCCGCCCTCCAGCCGCTCCTCGCCGCGCAGGTCGTCGCCCGACTTGTCGAGGTAGAGCTTGCGGTGGTGCACCACGCCGTGACGCCCCTGCCAGCCGTCATGGCTCATGTCGAGCCAGGCGTTGCCCTCCGCCTCGTCGCGGCGGCAGGTCACCATGGCCGGCCGGCGGCCGAGTCCGCCCGGCAGCACGGCGCTGGAGTTGTGGTCGGCCAGGGTCAGGGTGGAGTGCGCCGCCGTGGCACGCTGCGCCTTGCGCCAGGCGGGATCGCCCGGATGCGCGCCGCAGTTCACCACCAGCCGCTCGCGCCCGACCGAGACCTCGAAGGCCAAGGTGCCGGCATGCGCCGCCTGGTCGAGGCCCGGCGGGGGCGGCGCACCGGCATCGACGATGACGACGAGGCGCCCGGCCTGCAGCCGCTGGAAGCCCGACTGCGGCGCCGACATGAGCGGTCGCAGGCGGCCCGAGGCACGCTGCAGCACCAGGTCGGCGGTCACCGGGTCGCCCTCGCCGCCGCCGTTGAACAGCGCCAGCGCGCCGTCGCCGTGCTGCAGCAGGCGCAGCGTCGGCGCCATCTGCTCGATGGCGTCGGCCAGGGCCGGCGGGGCCTCGACGCCCTTGGCCTCGCCGGCTGCGTGCAGCACGGCGCGCAGGTCGATGAGATCGCGCAGAACGGCGAGCTGGACCGAAGGCGCACGCTCGACATGCCCGCCGTCGGGCAGCACCTGCCGCGGCAGCTCGCGAGCCAGCAGGGCGACGGCCTTGCGCAGCCAGGGACCGCCTTCCTCGCAGGCGGCGCCGGCATAGGCCAGGCCCTTGATCGCCTGGATCAACGCCGCGCCGGTGAGGCCCGCGGGCAGCACACGCGCCAGGTGCCGCGCCTGGCGCGCGATCGAAGCCAGCAGGCGCTGGCGGAAGGCGACCTCGGCCGAGACGCCGTAGAATTCGTAGTGGCCGAGCCAGGCGCCGAGCCGCTCGCCGAGCGTGGCCGGCGCCCAGGCGAGCGGCGACCAGCGCCCCTCGCGTTCGATCCACAGCGCCACCAGGTCGCGGGCCGCGCGCCGCGCCTGGTCGCCGCCGGCCGCCCGCAGGTCGCGCAGCCAGGAAAAGCCGTTGAGCGCGGCGATCCAGCGCGGCTCGGCGCCGAGCGGACGGAAAGGCGGCTGCGGCTCGGCCAGGCTGCGGCCGAGCAGGGGGAAGCGCCCGGCGGCGATCTCCTGCCCCACGGCGGCGGTGCCGGGCCAGGAATCCGGCACCAGGGCCAGCGGCTCGCGGGTGCGCGTGCCGCCACCCAGCAGGCCGGCGAGCCAGGCCGGCGGCGAGAGGCTGTAGAGCGGCTGGCGCGCCAGGTAGAGCACGCGCTCCAGCGCCTGGTGGCGCGGCAGGCGCAGCAGCTCCATAAGGCGACCGCCCGCCCGTTCCTCCTCCGACAGGGGGTCCCTGGCGCGGGGGTCGCGGGCCTGGGAGGCGTCGGTCATGACTACCCCTGGCGCAGCCGGCGGATGTTCTCGGCGTAGTGCTGCGGCCCGCCCTGGAACGAGGCCGTGCCGGCCACCAGCACGTCGGCGCCGGCGGCGATGGCCTGCCGCGCGGTTTCCAGGTTGATGCCGCCGTCGACCTCCAGGTCGATCTGCCGGCCGCTGGCGTCGATGCGCTTGCGCAGCGCCTCGATCTTCCTGAGCTGCGAGGCGATGAAGGCCTGGCCGCCGAAGCCCGGGTTGACGCTCATCACCAGGATCAGGTCCAGGTCCTCGATCACCGGGTCCACCACCGCGACCGGGGTCGCCGGGTTCAGCACCAGGCCGGGCTTCTTGCCCAGCGAGCGGATCAACTGGATGGTGCGGTGGACATGCGGCCCGGCCTCGGGGTGGAAGGAGATGATGTCGGCCCCCGCCTCGGCATAGGCCGGCACGTAGGGGTCGACCGGGCTGATCATCAGGTGCACGTCGAAAGGCTTGGCCGAGAAGCGGCGCAGCGCCTTCACGATCATGGGGCCAAGGGTGATGTTCGGCACGAAGTGCCCGTCCATCACGTCGACGTGGATGTAGTCGCCGCCGGCCCGGTCGATCGCCGCCACCTCCTCGCCCAGCCTGGCGAAGTCGGAGGAGAGGATCGAGGGCGCGATCTTGACGGGGCGGGAGGCCGGCATGTCTTCCCTTATCAGATGGCCCCCGAGGCCCTCAAGCCGCTGTCCGCCCTACGCGGCGGCGCGGCGCAGGCGGCAGGCGTAGAAGCCGTCGAGGCCGCCCTCGCCGGCCAGGTGGCAGGGCAGGGTGCGCAATGCGCCCTCCGCCGTCAGCAGGTAGTCCTGGCCGCCGACCTCGGCCGGCGCCAGGGCGTCGCGGACGAAGTCCGGATGGGCCGCCAGGAAGGCTTCGGCCTGGGCCGGGCCCTCCGCCGGCTCCAGCGAGCAGACGGCATAGACCAGCGTGCCGCCGGGCGCGACCAGCGCGGCGGCGGCCGGCAGCAGCCTCGCCTGCACAGCGACCAGCTCGGTCACCTGGCCCGGCTGCTTGTGACGGGCGAGGTCGGGGTGGCGCCGCAAGGTGCCGGTGGCGCTGCAGGGCGCATCGAGCAGCACGGCGTCGAACTGCCGTCCGGGCTGCCAGGCCAGCAGGTCGGCGGCCACGGTCTCGGCGGCGAGGCCGGTGCGCTTCAGGTTCTCGCGCACCCGGCCCAGGCGTTCGGCCGAGAAGTCCAGCGCGGTGACCTGTGCCCCGGCGGCGGCGAGCTGCAGGGTCTTGCCGCCGGGCGCGGCGCAAAGGTCGGCCACGGCCTTGCCGGCCACTGCTCCCAGCAGGCGGGCCGGCAGGGCGGCGGCGGCGTCCTGCACCCACCAGCGGCCCTCGGCGAAGCCGGGCAGGCGTGTGATCTCGCCGGCGCCGGGCGGCAGGCGCAGGCTGCCGGTCGGCAGCAGGCGGGCGCCCAGCGCCTCGGCCAGGGCCGGCGCCTCGGCCGGATCGCGCGGCGTCAGGTCGAGCGGCGGGTCGGCCAGGTGCTGCTCGGCGATCGCCAAGGCCGTCGCCTCGCCATAGGCCGCGACCCAGCCCTGCCAGAGCCAGCCCGGCGTGTTGAGGCGCGCCGCCTCGGCCGGCGGCAGCGCGGCGCCCTCGCGCGCCAGGCGGCGCAGCACGGCATTCACCAGGCCGCGGAAGCCGGCCTCCTTGGCGCCCAGCAGCTCGACGGCGGTGGAGACCGCGGCGTGCGGCGGCGTGCCGAGGTGCAGCAGCTGCACGGCGCCGAGGCGCAGCGCCATGCGGGTGCGCGGCGCCTTGCCGGGCAGGGGCTTGGCCAGCAGGCGCGCCAGGGCGGCGTCGACCTCGGGCAGGCGGCGCAGCAGCGTCGCCAGCAGCAGCCGGGCAAAGCCGCGGTCGCGCGGCGCCAGGCGCGGCAGGTCGGCGCTGCCCTCCAGGGCCTCGTCCAGCAGGCGGCCGCGCTCCAGCACCGCCAGCGCCAGGTCCAGCGCGACGCGGCGCGCGGCAAGTCCTTCGCTCATGGCGCGGGGTCTAGCACGGCGGCGCGGGGAAGGAAAAACGCGCTCTTGGCCCCGCTGTCAGCCCCAGGGACCGCGCGCCGGCGCCGCCATCGAGGCGCCGGGGCCCATCTCGCGCGCCAGGACCTGCAGCCGGGCGATGCGGTTCTCCACCGCCGGGTGGGTGGAGAAGAGGCTGTCGGCGCCGCGCCCGCGCAGCGGGTTGACGATGAAGAGGTGCGCCGTCGCCGGGTTGCGCTCGGCCGCCACGTTGTCGATGCGCGCCGCGCCGCCGGCGATCTTGGCCAGCGCGGACGCAAGCCAAAGCGGATTGCCGCAGGTGAGCGCGCCCTGGCGGTCGGCCTCGTACTCGCGCCCGCGGCTGATCGCCATCTGCACCAGCATGGCGGCCAGCGGCGCCAGGATCGCCACCAGCAGCACGCCGACGAAGCCCAGCGGGTTGTTGCGGTCGTTGCCGCCGAAGAAGAAGGCGAAGTTCGCCAGCATGGAGATGGCGCCGGCCAGGGTGGCGGTGACCGTCATGGTCAGGGTGTCGCGGTGCTGCACGTGCGCCAGCTCGTGCGCCATGACACCGGCCACCTCCTCAGGCGACAGGCGCCGCAGCAGGCCGGTGGTGGCGGCGACCGCCGCGTTCTCCGGGTTGCGGCCGGTGGCGAAGGCGTTGGGCTGGTCGCTGTCGATGATGTAGACGCGCGGCATCGGCACCTGCGCGCGCTCGGCGAGCTGGCGGACGATGCGGTGGAAGGCCGGCTGCTCGCGCTCCGTCACCTCGCGGGCGCGGTAGTAGCGCAGCACCATCTGATCGCTGTTCCAGTAGGCGTAGAGGTTCATGCCCGCGGCCAGCAGGAAGGCGATGACCATGCCGCCGCTGCCGCCGATCAGGTAGCCGGCGCCGACGAAGAGCGCGGTCAGCAGGGCCAGCAGGAAGGTGGTCCGTACCAGGTTCATGGGTTCTCACTTCTCCTTCGGTCGGAGAAATGGTCCCGGATTGGTTGGCCCGCAAGGCACCTGCCCGCCACTTGGCGCGGCGCGCCCGCGATGTCATATCCAGTTCCATGCGCCTCTTCGTCAGCCACAAGCCCAAGGCCGCCCGCCCCGCCGCCGCCCAGCCGGCAAAGCCGGTGAAGCCCGTGCCCAAGGAGGCGCTGGAGAAGGCGGCCGCCGACCTGCCCGACAAGGATGGCAAGGTGAAGGAGATCGGCGGCCCCGAGGGCCCCGAGCCGACGCGCTACGGCGACTGGGAGCGCAAGGGCATCGCCAGCGACTTCTGACGCCGGCGCCTCAGCCCCGCTTCAGGTTGACCAGCGCGACGCCGCAGACCACCAGGGCCATGCCGGCGAGTTCCAGGCCGTGCAGGGACTCGCCGAACAGCGGCCAGGCCATGAGCGCGGCGGTCGGCGGCACCAGGAAGAAGAGGCTGGAAACCTTGGACGCCGCGCCGCGCCGCATCAGCAGCACGAAGAGCGCCATGGCGCCGAGCGACAGCACCACCACCAGCCAGCCCAGCGCGAAGAGGAAGTGCCAGTCCCAGACGACACGGTTGTCCTCGAGCAGCCAGGCGGCGAGCGCCGTCAGGACGCCGGCGACGATGAACTGCAGCGCGTTGCCGGTGACCAGCGGCATGCTCTGCAGGAAGCGCTTCTGGTAGAGCACGGCACTGGTGATGGCGGCGAGCGAAACGAGGCAGAGCGCGGCGCCACCCAGCGCCCCGTCGTCCAGCCCGGCCTTGCGCCAGACCACCAGCGCGACGCCGCCGAGGCCGAGGGCGAGGCCCAGCCACTGCCGCCGCGTCACCCGCTCGCCCAGCAGCGGGCCGGCCAGGGCGGCGACCAGCAGCGGCTGTACCGAGACGATGAGCGCCGAGGTGCCGGCCTCCAGCCCCCAGGAAATGGCGACGAAGACGCCGCCCAGGTACACGGCGTGCAGCAGGATGCCGACCACGGCGATGTGGCCGAGCTGCCGGCGCGCCGGCCAGGGGCTGCGCACCAGGGCAATCCAGGCCAGCAGCAGCAGCGCCACCACGCCGAAGCGGATGGCCAGGAAGGTCAGCGGCGGCGCATAGGGCAGGCCGAACTTGGCACCGACGAAGCCGGTCGACCAGAGCAGCACGAAGACCGCCGGCATGAGGCGGATCAGCAGCGGCGTCTGGCCGGCGGTGGTGTCGGCGGGCGGCATGGCAGGCGGCATGGCGGGCGGGACACTGCCTGACGGCGCGCCCCGGCGCCACGGGGCCCCGAGGCAAGGCTGCCTTGCCTGGGACGGCCGGCCGGGACGACTGTGCTAGTTCACCCGGCGCCAGGCGGCGGCGCCGATGTCGGCTTCGATGCGGACCGGCACGATGCCCTCCTCCAGGTCGAGCAGGAACTCGGCCTCGTCCTGCTCGATGAAGGGCGCCTCCTGCAGCTCGGCCGAGATGCGGTCGAGGTCGATGGAGAGGATACGCCCGGCCCGCAGCGCGCCGCGGGTCTTGTCGGTGAGCTTGTCCCAGACATGGCCGCCGTTGCGCCGGGCGAAGGTCGCCAGCACCTGGTCCTTGCTGACGCCGAGCGGCAGCGGCTGCGCCACCGCCAGGGCGAAGAGCGAGCGGCAGTGCAGCCGCACCGGGATCGCCGCCTGCACGCCCGGCGTCGGCACCTGCAGGCCGCCCTTGGGCACCAGGCCGAAGCAGATGACCGGGGTGCCGCCGGCCTCGTCCAGCAGCGCGGCGGCGTCGGCGGCGTCCCAGCAGAGCAGGTTGCCATGCCGCCAGTAGACGCTGTCGAAGACCTGCGGGCCGGCCTTGCCGCTGTAGCCGATCTGCGCGACGGCATGAGAATCGAGGATGCGATAGACCGTGGCGCGGTCGGCCGGCAGGCGCTCCACCGGCTCGTCGGAGCCGGCGATCTCGTAGCCGAAGACTTCCGGGAAGCGCCAGAAACGGTTCGACGTCATGCCAGCTCCGCTGCCGGTGCCGGGAAGCGGCCCCGGCCCCTCTTGATCTTGATACTAGTCGCAAAACGGGAGGGATATAAGGCCCCGGCGCCCCGGACCGGTCACGATTCGGCCGCTCCGGCGCCAATCTGGGCATGCTAGCCTCGGCGCCCTCTGCAACCTTTCCTCTCAAACAACCCCCTGGGGGAGACCATGTCGAAGCGCCGCCTCCTGCTGACCGTCGCCGCCGTCTGGCTGCTGCCCGACGCCGCCATGGCCGCCGAACTGACCCTGAAGCGCGTGATGCTGTCGACCGGCGGCGTCGGCTATTTCGAGTACGAGGCCAAGGTCACCGGCGACGAGGTGCTGGAACTGCCGGTCCGCCTGGACCAGGTGGACGACGTGATGAAGTCGCTGGTGGTCTATGACAGCACCGGCGGCGTCGGCGAGGTGAGCCTGCCGGGCCGCCAGCCGCTGAGCGACGTGTTCCGCGACCTGCCCTTCGACCAGAACGCGCTCGCCTCGCCGGTCGCGCTGCTCGATGCGCTGCGCGGCGCCGAGATCGAGGTGACCGGCGCGCGCAAGCTGAAGGGCCGCATCCTGTCGGTCACCAGCGAGCAGGTGCAGCTGCCGAACAACGGCGGCCTGGTGACGCGCACCCGCGTCAGCATCATGACCGCCGCCGGCGTCAGCCAGTTCCTGCTGGAGGACACCGACAGCCTGACCTTCAGCGACCCGGCGCTGCAGGCCGCGGTGGACAAGGCGCTGACCGCCATGGCCGAGCACGGCGCGCGCGACGAGCGGACGCTGCAGCTGCAGACCTTCGGCCAGGGCGAGCGCACGGTCTATGTCGCCTATGTCGTCGAGGCGCCGCTGTGGAAGACCAGCTACCGCCTGACGCTGGATTCCACGCCCGGCGCCAAGACCGCCGACCTGCAGGGCTGGGCCGTGCTGGAGAACATGAGCGGCGAGGACTGGAACGACGTCGAGCTGACCCTGGTCTCGGGCAACCCCGTCACCTTCCGCCAGGCGCTCTACAATACCTACTACGTCGAGCGGCCCGAGGTGCCGGTCGAGGTGCTGGGCCGCGTGCTGCCGCCGGTGGACGAGGAGAAGCAGATGGCCGGCGACCTGGCGGGCGGCTATGCCAAGGGCGAGGGGGAGTACGACGACCGGGCGCGCGACGCGGCGCCGGCGCCGCCGGCCGCCTCGTCGCCCTACTACGCGGAATCCAGCGGCACGGTGTCGCCGCAGCCGCAGGAGGCCAGCATCGTCGCCGCCGCCTCGAACGAGGCGACGACGCAGGTGATCTTCACCTTCCCCGAGCCGGTGACCGTGGCCAGCGGCCACTCGCTGCTGGTGCCCTTTGCCAGCCGCGAGATCCCGGCCGAGGCCGTGGCCTACTTCGATCCGGCGACACATCCCAGCCACCCGCTGGCGACGGTGATCCTGGAGAACGACGGCGAGACCGGCCTGCCGCCCGGCGTCATCACGCTCTACGAGCGCGATGCCAAGGGCAGCGTGGCCTACGTCGGCGACGCGCGCCTGGCGGCCCTGCCGGCCGGCGAGACGCGCCTGGTCTCCTACGCCCTCGACCAGAAGGTGACGGTGCGCCAGGACAGCCGCGACACCCAGACCGTGAACCAGGTGAAGGTGGTGAACGGCGTGATGATGCTGATCAGCAAGGAGGTGGCGGAGGACAGCTACGAGATCGAAGGCGCCGCCAAGGAGGAGCGCACGGTCCTGCTGGAGCACCCGCGCTGGAGCGGCTGGACCCTGACGCAGCCGAAGGAGAGCGAGCTCGAAACCACGCCCGACACCTATCGCGTGCTGGTCAAGGTGCCGGCCGGCGAGACCAAGACCTTCACCTTCGGCTTCGAGCGGCCGGTCTCGCAGGCGGTCTACCTCTCGTCGATCGACGACAACACGCTGACCTATTACCTCGAAGCCAGCTACATGCCGGACAAGGTGAAGCAGCAGCTGGCCCTGCTGGTGAACCTGCGTGGCGACCTGGCCGACCGCCGGCGCGAGCTGCAGACGATCGAGGCGAAGATCAACCAGATCGTCGCCGACCAGGGCCGCATCCGCCAGAACCTGCAGTCGGTGCCGGCCGAGAGCGACCTGCAGCGCCGCTACCTGGAGCAGCTCGGCCAGCAGGAGGACGAGCTGGCGAAGCTGCGCGCCGACGCCGAGGCCAAGCGCAAGGAAGTGGAGGCCGCGCAGGCCGCGGTCGCCGACTTCGTCAAGCAGCTCAACATCTGATCGTCGCATGACCGGAGGGGCCGCGCGGCGTCGGCTGCGCGGCCCCTTCGCATCTGCCGGGTCGAGGCCTGGCGCCTAGAGGTCGAGCGCGGCCGCCAGATCGGCCAAGAGGCGCCGCAGGTAAGTGTCGCCGGCGTAGAGCGCGGTCTCCTGCACCTCGATCATCAACAGGGGACGATCGCGCAGGCGGTCGCGCCAGACCTCCGGTGAAGCGCGCGGCGAGGGATAGAGCGCCGCGCCAAGGGTGCCGTCGCGCTTCAGCGCGCGCTGCCAGTTGTCATAGCGGTTGAAGTAGAGCACCTGCTGGAACAGTCCGCAGCTCGCGATGCGCCGTGACAGGCCCAGGCCGAAGCTGGTGCCGGCGGCCAACAGCGGGCGCGCCGCGCCATCGGGCCCAGCTTCGCAGCGGACCTCGGGACGTGCCGTCGGGTAGTCGAGTGGCGGCCGCAGCAGGTTCAGCAGGTTTGCCAGGTCCGCATCGCTCTCCTGCGGCGGCGCGGCCTCGTCCACGGCCTGGATGTCGAGCGTGCCGAGGGCGAGGCCGCTCTCGGCGGCCAGCAGCCGGAGCACCTCCTGGTCCACCTGCCACTGCAGCAGAAGGCTCCAGTGCACGCCGCCCGGCGGAAAGGCCGGCAGCGGGCCGGCGGCGTCGGCGGCCGCGGCCAGGGCCGCGCCGTCGAGCACCGGTACCCGCGCCGACCGCAGCGCCGCGACGAAGGCCAAGCGCAGCTCTTCCTGCGCCGGATCGTGGCGGCAGCGCGCCACCGGCAGGTCACCTGGCCGGACGTGAGGCTTCGAGGGCGAGACGACGAGCAGCAGCGCGCCGCCGCGCGCGCGCAGCGCGGCCGACACCGCGGCAAGCCGCGGCGTGACCTCCTGCAGCCAGGCGGTGCGGCCAGGATCCAGCGAACTGCAGTAGACCTTCACATAGGGCCAGCTGAACAGCGTGCCCGACGCACCGATGAGGATCGGGTCCGCGCTGCCGTGGCTGCGGCGGAAGAGATCGTAGTAGAGCTGGTTGAACGTGCGGACCGCCAACGCCCGGCCGGCCAGCGCCGGCGGCAGCCGCGCCGCCAGCGCGGCCTGCAGGGTGCCGTCCGACCAGGCACGCAGGACCCGGTCCCGGGGCAGCGGCGGCGGCGGCGCCTCGCCCACCAGGGCCGGCGCGGCGACCAGCCCGCGCGCCCAGCCGGCGCCCGGCCAGTCGGCCGGCGCCAGCGCCAGCAGGCCCGGCAGGGCCAGCAGCAGCCAGGCGATCAGCAGGAAGAGGCGGCGCAGGCTTCGCATCGGCTAGAAGCGGAAATAGAGGAAGGGTTGGAAGCTGACGGTCAGGCTCTGCCCCAGCGACAGCGACAGCAGCAGCAGGGCAAGCGCCATGCCGCCGGCGCCGGCTGGGCCCTGCAGCAGGCCGCGGCGCCAGCGCTCCAGCGGCGCCGCGGCCGGCAGCAGCAGCAGCACGGTGCCGGCGGCGAGCGCGGCCAGGGCGTCGCGCGGCAGCACCAGGAACTCCATCGGCCCGCTCCCCACCCCCGCCAGCGCCAGCAGGTAGTCCCCCGCCGCGGCCAGGCCGGGCGCGCGGAACAGGACCCAGCCGAGCATCACCAGCAGCAGCGTGACGGCCCAGCGCAGTGCCGCCCTCTGCCGGGCCAGCAGCCGCCCCGGCGCCATGCGGTCCAGCGTCAGGAGCAGGCCATGCCAGGCGCCCCAGAGCAGGAAGGTCCAGGCGGCGCCATGCCAGAGGCCGGACAGCAGGAAGCAGATCCAGAGGTTGAGGTAGGTGCGCGCCGGCCCGCGCCGGTCACCGCCCAGCGGCTTGTAGAGGTAGTCGCGGATGAAACGGGTCAGCGACATGTGCCAGCGCCGCCAGAAGTCGCGCGGGCTCAAGGCCAGGTAGGGACGATCGAAGTTCTCCAGCAGGCGGAAGCCGAAGCAGCGGGCGAGGCCGATGGCCATGTCCGAATAGCCGGAGAAATCGAAGTAGATCTGCAGCGTGAAGGCCAGCAGGCCGAGCCAGGCGTACCAGCACTCCAGGCCGCCGGCCGGCCGGCCGAAGGCATCCTCGACCAGCGGTGCCAGCAGGTCGGCGACCAGCAGCTTCTTCGCCAGGCCGAAGGCGAAGCGCTGCAGTCCGACGACCAGATCTTCCTGCAGCAACGGCCGGCGGCCAAGCTGCGGCGCCAGCTCGTGGTACCGCAGGATCGGGCCGGCCAGCAGCTTGGGGAAGAGGAAGACGTAGAGCAGGTATTGCCCGGGCCGCGCCGGCGGCGTCGTGCCGCGCGCGACGTCGACCAGATAGGTGATCTTCTCGAAGACGATGAAGGAGACGGCGATGGGCAGCGCCGGGGCGAGGAAGTCGGGCAGCGCCAGCCAGCCCACCAGCAGGCCCCGCGTTTCGCCATAGAGGAAGCCGGCGTACTTGTACCAGCAGAGCAGGCCCAGATTGACGGCGATGCCAAGGGTCAGCCAGCCGCGTCGCCAGCTGGCGGCCGGGCGCGCCAGCAGCAGCCTGGCGCAAAGCAGGTCGAACAGAGCCGAGGCCAGGGCGACCAGGACGAAGAACGGCTCGCCCCAGGCGTAGAACAGCAGGCTGGCGAGCAGCAGCAGGGCGTTGCGGCAGGCGGCGGGGACCAGAAGGAAGATCAGCAGCAGGGCGGGCAGGAAAGCGAAGAGGAAGATCGGCTCGCCAAACCCCATCTGCCCGCCCTTCCGGCACCCGGTCCCGGATCACTCTGTTGCGCGGCCACCCGGCTTGGCAAGCCATTGCCTGACAGGCGCCGGGCCCGGCCGCGCCGGGTGGCGCGGGCCCGCGACCCTATCGGCCGGGCGGCGGGCCGCCGGCGTCTCAGCCCCGGTTCATGCGGTTCTTGATCAGGTCCTCGACCACGCCGGGATCGGCCAGGGTCGTGGTGTCGCCCAGGTTGCCGTACTCGTTCTCGGCGATCTTGCGCAGGATGCGGCGCATGATCTTGCCGGAGCGTGTCTTCGGCAGGCCCGGCGCCCACTGGATCAGGTCGGGCGTGGCGATCGGGCCGATCTCCTTGCGCACCCAGCCGACCAGCTCCTTGCGCAGCTCGTCGCTCGGCTGCTCGCCGCTCTTCAAGGTGACATAGGCATAGATGCCCTGGCCCTTGATGTCGTGCGGATAGCCGACCACGGCGGATTCCGCGACCTTGGGGTGGGCGACCAGCGCGCTCTCCACCTCGGCCGTGCCCATGCGATGGCCCGAGACGTTGATCACGTCGTCGACCCGCCCGGTGATCCAGTAGTAGCCGTCGGCGTCGCGGCGGCAGCCGTCGCCGGTGAAGTACTTGCCCTTGTAGGTCGAGAAATAGGTCTGCACGAAGCGCTCGTGGTCGCCATAGACCGTGCGCATCTGCCCCGGCCAGGAATCGGCGATGCAGAGGTTGCCCTCGCAGGCGCCTTCCAGGTGGTTGCCGTCGGCGTCGACCACCACCGGCTTGACGCCGAAGAAGGGCCGTGTCGCCGAGCCGGGCTTCAGGTCCGTGGCACCGGGCAGCGGCGTGATCAGGATGCCGCCGGTTTCGGTCTGCCACCAGGTATCGACGATGGGGCAGCGCTGGTCGCCGACGTTGCGCCAGTACCAGAGCCAGGCCTCGGGGTTGATCGGCTCGCCGACCGAGCCCAGGACGCGCAGCGACGCGCGGCTGGTGCGCTTCACCGGTCCCTCGCCCTCGCGCATCAGGGCGCGGATCGCGGTGGGGGCGGTGTAGAAGATGTTGACCTTGTGCTTGTCGATCACCTGCCAGAAGCGCGAGGCGTCGGGATAGTTCGGCACGCCCTCGAAGATCAGCGTGGTGGCGCCGTTGGCCAGCGGCCCATAGACGATGTAGCTGTGGCCGGTGACCCAGCCGACGTCGGCGGTGCACCAATAGACGTCACCGTCGTGGTAATCGAAGACGTACTGGTGCGTCATCGAGACGTAGACCAGATAGCCGGCGGTGGTGTGCATCACGCCCTTGGGCTTTCCGGTCGAGCCCGAGGTGTAGAGGATGAAGAGCGGGTCCTCGGCGTTCATCGGTTCGGCCGGGCAGTCGGGCGAGGCCTTGGCCATCTCCTCGTGGTACCAGAGGTCGCGGCCCTCCTCCCACTTGATGGTGCCGCCGGTGCGGCGCACCACCAGCACCTTGCGCACGCCGCCGACCTTGGCGATGGCGGCGTCGACGTTGGCCTTCAGCGGCACTTTCTTGCCGCCGCGCAGACCCTCGTCCGCGGTGATGACGAAGTCGGACTGGCAGTCCTCCAACCGGTTGGCGATGGAATCGGGCGAGAAGCCGCCGAACACCACCGAGTGGATCGCGCCGATCCGGGTGCAGGCCAGCATGGCGTAGGCGGCCTCGGGCACCATCGGCATGTAGATGGTGACGCGGTCGCCCTTCTTGACGCCATTCGCCTTCAGCACGTTGGCCAGGCGGCAGACGAAGCCGTGCAGCTCGCCGTAGGTGACGCGCGCATGCTCCGAGGGGCTGTCGCCCTCCCAGATGATCGCGGTGTCGTCGGCCTTGGCCGGCAGGTGCCGGTCGACGCAGTTGTATGAGACGTTGGTGGTGCCGTCGGCGAACCAGCGGATGTGCACGTCGCCGGGCCCGTAGGAGACGTCCTTCACCTGGGTGAAGGGCTTGAACCAGTGGATGCGCTTGGCCTGCTCGCGCCAGAAGCCCTCGGGGTCCCGGACCGAGTGGTCGTACATCCTCTGGTAGGTGGCGCCATCGATCCAGGCGTTGGCGGCGGTGTCCGGCGACACCGGGATCAGCGTCTCGCTCATCGGGCTTCGTCCCCTTGGCTGCCGGCCGCGCTGATGTCGCGGCCTTGATGGTTCTTGGACCGGATTATTGAACGCTTCGCCGCGCTGCGGCAACGCTACCTTCGCCTAGTCCGCCGTTCAGGCCGGCCAGCCAGCCGATGGCCAGCGCCAGCAGCAGATCGCCCAGATGCAGCATGAGGCCGCGATGCAGCGTGCCCGGCGCCAGGTAGGACAGGTAGGGTGCGACGACGAGCAGCAGCAGCAGCCCGCCGGCGCCCAGAATCTGCGCCCGCCGCGCCAACGGCAGGCGCAGCGCCAGCCACAGCGTCGCCAGCAGCGCCACCACCGCGTGGTGCGGCTGTGCCACCGGGCTGAAGGCCAGCGGCAGCGCCGCCAGGACAGCGCCTTCGCCGAACAGCCGGCAGTCGGCATGGCGCTCGTGCCGGGCAAGGCGCCACAGCGCCCAGGCGGCCGCGGCCACCAGCACGGCACGGCAGAGCCAGAGCGGCAGGCTCAGCGCCGGAGCGGTCAGCGGCAGGTCCAGGGCTGCCGCCAGCGTGCTGCGCAGCGTCGCCAGCGTGGCGACGAACGTCGCCTCGACCGCCGGGTCGCTCATCGCCAGGGTCTGGGCCAGCCAATTGCCGGTCAGGCGCCAGGCCTCGGCCGGCCCCAGTGCCAGCAGCGGCAGGACGGCGAAGAACAGCAGGCACCAGGCCGCGGTGGCGGCGCACCAGCGGCGATAGCCGCGCCACAGCAGCCAGGGCAGCAGCACCAGGCCATAGAGCTTCAGCGCACCGGCGGCGGCCAGCCAGAAGCCGCCCAGCCAGGGCCGCGACGGACCGGCCAGCAGCGCCAGCCAGAGCAGCAGGAGCTGGATCAGGTTGACGTTGTGGGCGCGGAAGTCCCACTGCAGCCCGAAGTGCGCCGCCAGGATCGCCAGCACGACCAGCAGGCCGTTGCCGAAACCCGGCAGCCAGCCGGGCAGCGGCCGCCCCTGCCGCGCGGACCAGACCGCCATCGCCATCAGGCTGCCGAGGCTGACGGCGGTCCAGACCAGGTAGTCCAGCGGCTGTCCCAGCCAGCGCGCGGCCCGCGCCAGCAGATAGGCCGGCAGGGGATAGAACTGGTTGTGCGGATAGACGCCATCGTGCAGCAGGCGCTGCGCCCCGCTCTCCAGCAGGAAGAAGTCGCCGGTGCCCTTGGGCGGCGGCGGGAAGGGCGACTGCAGCAGGCCGCCGAACAGCACCGCGTAGATCAGCGCGAAGAGCCCGGCGCCGGCGGGCCAGAACCAGCGCGGCAGGGTGAGGAGGGGCGCGGCGGCGGGCATGGGGCCGAGTTAGGCAGAGACATCGCGGCGCTGGCAATGGCACGGCGCAACTCCCCCGCCCCGCGAGGCGTTTCGGCGAGGTGGCACGGCTCTGCCGCGCAGCCGGACCTTGCATACGCGCTTGCGCGAACCGGCGCCGCGGCGGGTAGGATGTCGGCCTAATGGGTTAGGCGACGCCGTCGACCGCGCGCCACCGCCCCGCCGCAGGAGTGATGTCCATGGCGCTGTCCTGGTTCCGCCGCCGCTCAACCAAGTCTTTGCGCCGCCCGCTTGGCGGCCAGGCCCCGCTGCGCGCGCATGCGACACCGGCCGGCCAGGCCTGGAGCCTGCGCTTCGAGGATACCTGGCGCCTGGCCCTGGCCGACCTGGCGGACGAGCTCGCCAGCGCGCGCCTGACCGCTGACCCGCAGTCGCAGACCCTGCATCTGGCGGCCATGCGCGACGCCATCGACCGTGTCGCGCGGGAGCAGGCCGACCCCGCGGTCAGCCATGCCTGCGCGCTGTTCGACCGCCTGGTCGGCAGCGCCGCGGCGCCGCTGGCACTGCGCCACGAGGCAGCGCAGCTCGCGCTCGATACCCTGACTTTCCTGGCCCTGGCCGACGCCGTCGAGCGCAAGGCCCGCGCCGCCGCCGCACTGGGCCGGCTGGAGCGGCTGACACAGCAGGCCCTGGCAGCCTGACCGGCCCGCGTGGCCTGCCGGGCTGGCTGCCGCAAGGTCGCCTGGGCGGCGCGGACTTCATCGAGATGCGCCTCCGGGACGACGCGGCGATCAGGCCCCTGGTCGGGCGCGGGCCGTCCGGCTAGGTAGAGACGGCTGGCCGTGAGGGGAGAGGCATGACGCATCCGGGAATCGCCTGGCCCGGTGCCTTGGGGCGCCAATGCGGGGCGCTGCCGCTGGGGCACTGGCTGCTGCTGGCGCTGCTGGGCGCGCTGGTGCTGGGCAACAACCTGCAGCACTTCGGCGCGCTGACCGAGCACGAGATCGTGGTCGGCGGCATCGCCAAGCAGATGGTGCGCGACGGCACCTGGGGACACCTCTACATCGGCGACCGCGACTGGCTGGAGAAGCCGCCGCTGCCGCACTGGTTGGCAGCCCTCTCCATTGCGATCTTCGGCGCCAAGGGCGAGTGGGTGGTGCGCCTGCCCTCGCTGCTGGAAGGCATCGGCGTGGTGCTGATCCTGGCCGCCCTGGCGGGGCGCTGGTTCGGCACCGGCATAGGGCTGCTGGCCGGGCTGGTGGCGATCGCCAGCCACAGCCTCTTCCTCTACAGCCGCCTGGCCGAGAACGACATGGTGCTCTGCCTGCTGGTGGTGGCATCGCTGGCCGCGCTGGCGCGCACGCTGGAGGCGACACCCGGCAGCTCGACCTTCCGCCGCTGGCGCTTCCTGCTCTGGCTGCTGCTCGGCGCCTGCAACCTCACCAAGGGGCCCTTCTACGGCGACCTGCTGGTCGGCAGCGTGGCTCTGGCCTGGATGGTCTGGCAGCGCGACTGGCGCCTGCCGCTGCGCCTGATCTCGCCACTGGGCATCGTCTGCTTCGCCGTGCTGGCACTGGCCTGGCCGCTGTGGATCTGGAGCGAGGGCGAGATCGACACCCTGCTGCACTGGTGGTTCGGCGAGATGGAGGGCCGCTTCGATCAATCCTATTACGGCGAGACGCAGCCGGTCTGGTACTACCTCTTCAGCCTGACCTGGCAGCTCCTGCCCTGGTCGCCGCTGCTGCTCCTGGCCTGGCCGCTGGCGTGGCGGCGCCAGCGTGACACCGCGAAGGCCACGCCGCGCCCGGCCTTCAACGCCGCGCGCTTCCTCTTCTGCTGGGCCTTCGCGCCGCTGCTGCTGCTGAGCCTGGCGCCGCACCGTCACCACCACTATGCCCTGCCGACCCTGCCGGCGCAGGCGATCCTGATCGCCGCCGCGCTGCCGCTGCTGTGGCAGTGGCTGGCGGCGCGCCCGGCGCTGCTGCGGCACGCGCTGCCGGCGCTGCTGCTGCTGCCCGCCGCCGCCGGGTTGGCAGTGCTGCTGGCCTTCGGTGGCGCGTGGGTACCCGAGGCGGCGCCCTTCCTGCTGCCCTTCGGCCTGCCGCTGCTGGCCGGACTGTTGCTGCTCGCCATCGCGCTGCGCCAGGGGAGCGGCGGCCTGGCCGGGCTGGCGCTGACCGGGACTTTCCTCGCGCTCTTCTGGGTCTTCGGCTCGGGCCTGATCCCGCGCAACGATCCCTCGGCCGAAGACACGGCCTTCTTCGCCCGTGCCGAGGCGGCGCTGCCGCCGGGTGCCCGCCTGGTGCTGACCGGCGGGCAGGAGGTGGCGCGCTTCACCTTCTATCTGGACCATCCGAGCGAGGGCTACTGGTGGAGCGAGCAGCTCCGCCGCCACGTGACGCCGGGCGAGACGCTCTATGTCGTCGCCCGCGGCGACCACGAGAAGAACCTGCGCAAGGCCGGGTCGATCACGCTGCTCGACCGCAGCACGCTGTCGCGCTTCGGGCCCGAGCCGAAGTGGCTCTACGGCCTCTACCGGCTTGAGGTGCCGGCCTCGTCCAGCAGCACCGCGCCGCTGTCGTCGACCGTCAGCGCCAGGGGCGCCAGCCGCATCCCGGCGCAGGGACCGGCGACGCAGTAGCCGTCCTCGATGCGGAACAGCGCGCCATGCGTCGAGCAGAGGATGTACTCGCCGCCGGCGGTGAGGAACTGGTTGGGCGTGAACTCCAGCGGCGTGCCGATGTGCGGGCAGGCGTTGACGTAGCCATAGAGCCTTGCGCCCTCGCGCACGACGAAGACCTCGCGCGGCTCGGCGCCCCGCCCCAGGTCGAAGCCGCGCGCCTCGCCGTCGGGGATCTCCGCCCGGTCGCAGAGCCGCTTCATGGCGCCTTCTTCAGCCCGCCGAGCTTGCAGATCAGCGCCCAGTGCGGCGCCGAGACCGGCATGACCGAGAGGCGCGACTGGCGGATCAGCCCGATGTCGGCCAGCTTCGGCTCGGCCTTCATCTGCGCCAGGGTCACCGGCGTCGGCAGCGGCTGCACCGGCTCCACGTCGACCATGACGAAGCGGCCGGCCGTGTCGGTCGGATCGGGATAGGCCTCCCTGGCGATGCGGCAGATGCCCACCACTTCCTTGCCCTCGTTGGAATGGTAGAAGAAGGCGAGGTCGCCGACCTTCATGGCCTTGAGGTTCAGTGCCGCCTGGTGGTTGCGCACGCCGTTCCAGTGCGTGCGCTTGTCCTTCAGGAGCTGCTGCCAGGAATAGGCGTCGGGCTCGGACTTCATCAGCCAGTGGTTCGCCATCGCTTGCCTCTCCCGCGCCCTTGGCGCCATGCTCCCGCTCCCCTCACCATGCGAGAGAGACGATGTTCCTGCAACTCTCCACCTGGCCCGAGGTCGAGGCCTACCTGAAGACCTCGACCGCCTGCCTCATTCCCATCGGCTCGACCGAGCAGCATGGGCCGAACGGCTTCATCGGCACCGACGCGCTCTGCCCGCAGCTGCTGGCCAAGGGCATCGCCGAGGAGACCGGCTGCCTGGTGGCGCCGACCCTGTCGATCGGCATGGCGCAGCACCACCTGGGCTTCGCCGGCTCGATCACGCTCAGGCCCACGACCCTGATCGCCGTGGTGCAGGACGTGGTGAACTCGCTGGCCCGCCACGGCTTCGACCGCTTCTATTTCCTCAACGGCCACGGCGGCAACATCGCCAGCGTCACCGCCGCCTTTTCCGAGATCTATGCCGAGTCCTCGCTCGGCACCGCCGACAGCAACCGCCAGCCGCTGATGTGCAAGCTGAAGAACTGGTGGGACGTGCCCTCGGTCGGCGCCATCTCCAAGCGCCGCTTCGGCGGCGCCGAGGGCAGCCATGCCACCTGCTCCGAGGTCTCGCTCACCTACTACGGCTGGCCGGAGCACCAGAAGCGCGTGCCGCTGTCGCCGGAGATCGCGCCGACCGGCCCGATCTACGACGCCGCCGACTACCGCCGCCGCTTCCCGGACGGGCGCATCGGCTCCAACCCGGCCCTCGCCAGCGTCGAGGCCGGCGAGGAGCTCTACAAGGCCGCGGTGAAGGAGCTCAGCGCCGACTACCTGGGCTTCGCCAGGAGCGGCGAGCAGCCGCTCTAGTCCTCGCCTTCCAGCCAGCCGGGGCGGCGCCAGGCCGGGTCGGGGTAGCGATAGAAACCCCGCCCCGTGCGCTCGCCGTGCAGGCCCGCGGCGATCATGCGCTGCAGGAAGGCCGGCGCCTCGTCGGCCGGATCGCCGCTCGCCAGCGCGTACTGGTGCTCCACCTTGGCGACGCTGGGCAGCGAGATCTGGTCCATGATCCCGCAGGGTCCGACCGGCGTGCCGAAGATCAGCATCCAGGCGCGGTCGATGTCCTCGGCCGTGGCATAGCCTTCCTCGATCTGGCGCAGCACCTCCTTCTTGATGGCGCGCCAGAGGCGGTTGAAGGAATAGCCCATCTGCTCCTTGCGGCAGAGCAGCGGCACCATGGCGATGGCCTTCGCCCAGGCCCGGGCGAAGTCGGCGGCGCGCGAGTCGCTCTGCGGCGCCAGCATGATCTCCACCAGCCGTCCGTCGCGCGGGTCGCTGAAGTTCATGTTGAAGAAGCGCGCCGCGCGGCCGGAGGCGGCGGCCAGCGGCGAGCAGGTGAGCGAAGAGGCGTTGGAGCCCATCATGGCGCCGGGCGCCAGGCGCCGCCCGACCTCGGCCAGGACCGCCTGCTTCAGCGCCAGGTCCTCGGGCACGTTCTCGAAGGCGAGCTGCGCGCCCGCCAGCGCCGCGTCCAGGTCGTCGCACGGCAGCAGGTTCGCGGCCAGCCGCTCGCGCTCCGCGCCCTGGCTCCAGGTCAGCGCCAGGTCGCGCGACACGGCCGGCTTGCCGGCCTCGCTGTCGTAGAGCGCGGTGGGAATGCCGGCGCGGGCGCAGGCCCAGGCGACCTTGGTGCCCATGACGCCGGCGCCGAGGATGGCGATCCGCCGGGCGGGATCGAACCGGGGATAGTCCATCGCCCTCACCCCTGCTGCCAGGCGGCGTCGCAGACGCGCAGGTGGTTCCCGCCCAGCAGGCCCAGCACCTCGGCATCGCGCCAGCCGCGCGCCAGCAGCGCCTCGGCCAGTTCTTCGGCCTGCGCCGGCCTGGCGTAGCGGAAGCCGGGCCAGTCCGGAGAATCGGTGCCGGGCCACTCCTCGGGCCGGCCACGGATCCAGGTGTTCAGCGCGTCGCTGTCGAACACGAAGTCGAAGCCCAGGCCGAGGTGCGCCGGTCCCACCAGGTCGGCGACGTGCTGCACATGGCGCAGCATCCCCTCGGTCGAGGCCGCGGGGTCGCCCAGGTACTCGCTGGAGCCGGAGAGGCCGACCAGGCCGCCGGTCGCGGCGCAGGCGCGGATCTGCTCGTCGGTCACGTTGCGCCAGTGCTCGTGCACGGCGCGGCAGTTGGAGTGGCTGATGACCATGGGCTTGGTCGCCATGGCGAAGGCGTCGAGCGAGGTCTTCGCGCCGGTATGGCTGAGGTCGACCAGCATGCCGACACGCTGCATCTCGGCCACCACGCGCCGGCCGAACCGGGTCAATCCGCCGTCGCCCGCCTCGCCGCAGCCGCCGCCGACCGAGTTGCCCTGGTTGAAGGCCAGCAGGTTGTGCATCACCCCGAGCGCGCGATAGACGGCGATCATGTCGAGGTTGCGCTCCAGGCAGCGCGTGCCCTCGAAGTGCAGGCCGACGGCGAGCCTGCCCTCGCGCTTGGCGGCGCGCACATCCTCCACCGACAGCAGCGGGCGGAAGTCCGGCCGCGCCGCGATCTGCCGCCGCGCCGCCGCGACGCGCTGCACTGCCTCGCCGATCGAGTGGTTGTCGCCGGCAATGGTCAGCGAGACGGCGGTGAAGCCGGCCGCCTTCAGCTTGCCCAGCGCGTCCAGGTCGTTGCCGACCCAGGGCTCCAGCGGGAAGACGTTGTCCCACACGATGGCGCTGGCGTAGAGGCTCTGGGCATGGCTGTCGGGCATGAAGGATCCTCCCTGCCGCGAACGCTAGGGCAGGCCGCGGGCCGGGGCAAACCGTGCCACACTGGCGCGCCTGCAATGGAGGTGTGTGCGTGCCGAAGGTCTATCTCGCCGGTCCCGAGGTCTTCCTGCCGAATGCGCGGGAAGTCGGCGCGGCGAAGCAGGCTATCTGCGCGGCGGCGGGGCTCCAGGGCCTCTTCCCGCTGGACAACGAGATCGGCGACCTCGGCGGGCCGGAGGCCGCGTGGCGGATCTATGACGGCAACGTCGCGATGATGCGCGCGGCGGACCTGCTGATCGCCAATCTCACGCCCTTCCGCGGGCCCAGCGCCGACGCCGGCACGGCCTTCGAGGTCGGCTTCATGCGCGCGCTGGGCAAGCCGGTCTTCGCCTATGCCAACGTCACCCACAGCTATCCGGAGCGCGTGCGCGGCTGGCTGGGCGGCGCGCTGGTGCCGCACGCGGCCGCGACCGAGGATCACCATGGCCTTGCCATCGAGGACTTCGGCCTGAAGGACAACCTGATGCTGGAGGGTGCGGCGCTCAGCGGCGCCTTCCTGGTCGAGGAGGTGCCGGCCGAGCGGCTCTACAGCGAGCTTGGCGCCTTCGCGCGCTGCGTCGCGATGGCGGCAGAGAGGTTTAAGATATAGGTCAGTATTATTGTCTCATTTACATCTAGTTTACTAGATTTCGTAGGTAAGCCTCAGTGGCGACCACACCCTATTGCGCCCCATCAAAAATCGAGCCAAGATGGAGTCCTAAAAGAAGTAGGGCCGGCTTGCGGCCGGCCCATTGCGCACCTTCGGAGGTGTGGCTGAGTGGTTTATAGCGCTGGACTCAAAATCCAGAGAACCTCCTAACCTTGCTGGGGACCGGGGTTCCGTGGGTTCGAATCCCACCGCCTCCTCTTCACTTCAGGGCTCCTTCGGGAGCCCTTTTTCTTTTGGCATACTGCCCCTGGGCATAGCCCACCGTCAAGAGGTTTGTACATATTTGTACAATGATGTACAAACGTACCACGATGCCCAGAGGACGGACCACTGGCTCACGGTTCAACCTAGGTGAACCCCTGGCGAGCGATTTGGCTGATTTCTGCACCGCCCATTATGGGGCGTCAGAAACTGCTGTGATTCGCGCCGCTCTGCAGAAGTTCCTGACCGAAAGACTCGAAGCAGAGCCAGAAATGCGCGCGAGGTTCGACGAGGCGCGACGGGTTCGAACGGGCAGAGATCGACCAAAGATTCAGCTGATCAAATCAGACGGCGGCGAAAGCAAATAGGGGACCGCGCTTACAGCAGCTTGCGCTGATCGTCTTGCTTCTCGCGAGGCTCGCGCGCGGCGGTCTTGAAGGTGCTGGCGGCGTCGGCCAACGGGATGCGGGGGCGCTTGCCCTGGAAGATTTCCGCCAGGGTTATAATCTGCACGCGAGGTACCTGCGCCTTACCCTTGTGGCTCTCGTACTCGAAGAAGCCGGCGCTAATCGCCTCGGCCTCCATGTTGCGCGTCGGCAGGGCGGCGGTGATGAGGACGCCGAGCGGCGCCTTCTCGCGCTGCATGGTGCCAACCAGATCGCGCACCATGGCGACGCCGATGTTCTCGCCTGCCTTCACCGAGACGATGCAGGTCTCCACCGTCTTGCTGTCGGGCCGGAAGAAGAGCACCCCATCGATGCCCTTGTCGGCACCCTTCTGCTTGGCTTTCGGCTTGGCCGGCCGCGCGCCGATGGCATAGACGGCCCAGCGCTCGAACTCATGCTTGTCGCGCCGTGCCAGCTCTTGTGCATCCTGCAGCGTCTTAGGCGTGCCAACGACCTCGAACTCAACCTTGGGAAAGGCATCCATCAACCGCCGTTCGATCAAGTTGATGGCTAGGCACGTGACGTCGATGCCGATCCATTGCCGCCCCATTTTTTCCGCCGCGTGCACAGCTGTGCCGCAACCACAAAAGGGGTCCAGCACAAGATCGCCTGGATTGCTTGACGCCTGAACAATCCGTTCGAGAAGAGCGAGAGGCTTTTGTGTGGGATAGCCAAGTCTTTCTTTCGCGACATTGTTCAGCGGGGCGATGTCCAAGAGGATATCGAGCGCAGCTATCCCAGGGCTTTCCTCAAGATACCTCTTCAACATTGGCATCCCGCCCTTGCTCTTAGGCCAATGCAAGCGCCCTAACTTGTCGAGCTCGTCTAACGCTTCGAGTGTGTTGGCCGCTGACAGCTTTAGAAAACCTGGGATCGCCCAATGTCGACCCTTGGCGGTAACATCAATACCACGCCAACTCGCGCCTGCCGGCCCCGATCGGATACCTGCGG
>JAKOWB010000437.1 GCA_029781795.1 Pseudomonadota bacterium
TAGGCGCTCTTCAGCGGCGAGGCCTCCTTGGAGTGGACCGAGCCCATGTAGATCATCGAGCCGCCGCCGCGCGATTCCATCGAGGCCCAGCAGGCCTTGGTGGTGAGGAAGGCGCCGTCCAGGTGGATGGCCAGCAGCTTCTTCCAGTCGGCGAAGGCGTAGTCCTTCACCGGCGCGACGATCTGGATGCCGGCATTGGCCACCAGCACGTCGACCCCGCCCCAGGCCTTGATGACAGCGGCGACGCCGGCGTTCACCTGCTCCTCGCTGGTCACGTCCATCGCCACCGCCATGGCGCTGCCGGGGCCCATGGCGCAGAGCTCGGCCGCGGCCTTCTCGGCCGCTTCCAGCTTCAGGTCGGCGATGGCGACCTTGCCGCCGGCGGCGACGTAGCGCTTGGCGATGGCCGCACCGAGGCCGCTGGCGGCGCCGGTGACGATGCAGACCTTGTCCTTGAGATCCATGAGGCGAACTCCTAGTCGCGGGTGAGATCGAAGACGGCCACGCCCTCGGCGGGGCGCTGGCGATTCCTGAAGTCGGGATGGGTGACCGTGCGCTCGACGTCGCGCGCACCCTCGGCCCAGTGCTCCTGCACCGAGATGCGCGAGAACTCGTAGTCCATCGAGTGCAGGGTATAGGCCTCGGGCCGGTTGATCAGGTGCACGATGGTGACCGCGGCGTCGCAGCTCCAGGCCTCGAGCTCCCGCACGTCGGGATCGTCCTGCATTTCGGCCGGCAGGCGCTCCAGGACGCGGCGCACCGTGCGGCGCAGCGTCTGCAGCTTGCGAAACACATGGGTGTTGAGGCGGGTGCGGCTGGAGTAGCGGATCGCCTTCTCGCGCAGAGCCACCTCGAACAGGGTCTTCGGCAGCGCGCCCTCGGCGCTGAAGAGGTCGACCTGGAAGATGCACATGTCGCGGCGCGGACCGCCGCTCCATTCCAGCACGTACTGCAGCGGGGTGTTGGAGACGAGGCCACCGTCCCAATAGCACTCCTCGCCGATGGTCACCGGCGGGAAGCCGGGCGGCAGCGCACCCGAGGCCATGATGTGCTCCGGCCTCAGGCGTTCCTTGGCGCTGTCGAAGTAGGCGAAGTTGCCGGTGGAGAGGGCGACGGCGCCGACGCTGAGACGCGGTCCCCTGTCGGCCAGATAGTCGAAATCGACGAGGCGCTCGAGGGTCGCCTTCAACGGCGCGGTGTCGTAGACGCTCAGCGCCTGGGGTACGCCGGCCGGCCAGAGCAGGGTGGCGGGGACGCGCGGTTGGAAGAAGCCGGGGATGCCGAGCGCCGTGGTGATCCAGGCGCTGCCCTCGTTGAACAGGCGGCGACTGGTGTCACCGTCGGCCAGCGGCGTGCCCTCGAGATTGGCGGAGACGCCGTGCCAGAAGTCATGCAGCCGCTCGACCCGGCGCTCCGGCGGGTTGCCGGCGATGATGGCGGCATTGATGGCGCCGATGGAAATGCCGGCGATCCACTCCGGACGGTAGCCGTCGGCATGCAGCGCGGCATAGGCGCCGGCCTGATAGGCGCCGAGCGCGCCGCCGCCCTGGAGCACCAGGACCTGCTGCTCGGGCTGGCTGTGCTGGGCGGCCGAGGCGGCCTTCGCCGAGGGCAGGCCCGGGGCGACTGATTTGGCTTTCGACTTGCGGGCGGCCAAGGGAAACCTCCTTGGGGTAACGAGGGCAATGTAGGTCCTGTTGCGGCGCAGCATAACCGTCTGGGGCAAATTGCCCCACGAGCGTGCGGGGCGCGCCCTATCCGCCGGGGTGGCCAGGGCCATCATGCCCTGCTGCAGTGCGGAAAACTATTGCCCCGGCGGGTCGTTGCCGCTTAGGTGGCGCCGCCCGGGGGCCGCGGGTCCCGGATGCAAGCAGAGCGGAGCGGCAGGACAGCCTATGACGAAGTGGGTCTACGCTTTCGGCGGCGGGAGGGCGGACGGCACCGCCAAGATGCGCGAGCTGCTGGGCGGCAAGGGCGCCAACCTGGCGGAGATGTCCGCCATCGGGCTGCCGGTGCCGCCGGGCTTTACCATCACCACCGAGGCCTGCACCTGGTACTACGCGAATGAGCGCAGCAATCCGCCCGAGCTCGCCGCGCAGGTGGCGGCCGGCCTGAAGGCGGTGGAAGCGGAA
Organism: Pseudomonadota bacterium; assembly: GCA_029781795.1. Taxonomy (GTDB): domain Bacteria; phylum Pseudomonadota; class Alphaproteobacteria; order Kiloniellales; family JACOMY01; genus JAKOWB01. The sequence continues at coordinate 2,133 of JAKOWB010000437.1, forward strand.
GTCGGCGCCGGATTCGGCGACGCCGCGAACCCGCTGCTGGTCTCGGTGCGTTCCGGCGCCCGCGCCTCGATGCCGGGCATGATGGACACGATCCTGAACCTCGGCCTCAACGACGTGACGGTCGAGGGCCTGGCCAAGCGATCGGGCGACGCGCGCTTCGCCTACGACTCTTATCGCCGCTTCATCCAGATGTTCTCGGGCGTGGTGCTGGGTGTGGAGCACCACCATTTCGAGGACATCCTGGAACTCGCCAAGGAGGACAAGGGCAAGCACCTGGATACCGAGCTGACCGCGGCCGACTGGCAGGGTGTGATCCAGCAGTACAAGAAGAAGGTGCGCGAGGAGACCGGCGAGGATTTCCCGCAGGACCCGCAGGCACAGCTTTGGGCCGCCATCGGCGCGGTGTTCCGCAGCTGGATGAATCAGCGCGCCATCACTTACCGCAAGCTGCATGGCATCCCAGGCGAGTGGGGCACGGCGGTCAACGTACAGGCCATGGTGTTCGGCAACATGGGCGAGGATTGCGCCACCGGCGTCGCCTTCACCCGCAACCCCTCGACCGGGGAGAACAGCTTCTATGGCGAGTACCTGGTGAACGCGCAGGGCGAGGACGTGGTCGCCGGCATCCGCACGCCGCAGCACCTGACCGTCGCCGCCAAGCAGGCGCAGAAGTCCAAGCTGCCGGCGATGGAAGAGGTCATGCCGGAAGTGTTCCAGCAGCTCGACGAGGTGCGCGGGCTGCTCGAGAAGCATTACCGCGACATGCAGGACATCGAGTTCACCGTGCAGCAGGGCAAGCTCTACATGCTGCAGACGCGCGGCGGCAAGCGCACCGCGCCGGCCGCCCTGCGCATCGCCGTGGAGATGGTCGACGAGGGCCTGATCACGCGCGAGGAGGCGGTGCAGCGCATCGACCCGGCCTCGCTCGACCAGCTGCTGCATCCGACGCTGGACCCCAAGGCGCCGCGCACCACGCTGGCGCGCGGCCTGCCGGCCTCGCCCGGCGCCGCCTCGGGCAAGATCGTCTTCACCGCCGAGGAGGCGGAGGCACAGGCGGCGAGCGGCGAGCGCGTGATTCTCTGCCGCATCGAGACCAGCCCCGAGGACATCCACGGCATGCACGCGGCGGCCGGCATCCTGACGACGCGCGGCGGCATGACCAGCCATGCCGCGGTGGTGGCGCGCGGCATGGGCCGAGCCTGCGTCGCCGGCGCCGGCGAGATCCGCATCGACTATGCGCAGAAGCAGCTGCGCGTGCGCGACAAGGTGCTGAAGGCGGGCGACGTGATCACGCTGGACGGCGGCTCGGGCGAGGTCTTCGCCGGCGCCGTTCCGACGGTGGAGCCGGAGCTGTCGGGCCACTTCGCCACGCTGATGGAGTGGGCCGACAAGGCGCGGCGCCTCAAGGTGCGAACCAATGCCGAGACGCCGCTGGACGCGCGCACCGCGCGCAGCTTCGGCGCCGAGGGCATCGGCCTCTGCCGCACCGAGCACATGTTCTTCGATGCCAGCCGCATCGTCGCGGTGCGCGAGATGATCCTGGCCGACAGCGAAGAGGGGCGGCGCAAGGCGCTGGCCAAGATCCTGCCGATGCAGCGGCAGGACTTCGTCGAGCTGTTCCAGATCATGCGCGGCCTGCCTGTCACCATCCGCTTCCTCGACCCGCCGCTGCACGAGTTCCTGCCGCATGCCGAGAGCGAGATGGAGCAGGTGGCCGAGGCCGCCGGCGTGCCGGTGGAGCAGGTGCGCACGCGGGCCATGAAGCTGGCGGAATCCAACCCCATGCTGGGGCATCGCGGCTGCCGGCTGGGCATCACCTATCCCGAAATCTACGAGATGCAGGCGCGCGCGGTCTTCGAGGCCGTGGCCGAGGTGGCGAAGTCGGGCGACACGGTGGAGCCCGAGATCATGATCCCGCTGGTCGCCTGGCCGAAGGAGCTGGAGCTGATGAAGGCGGTGGTCGACCGGGTCGCCGGCGAGGTGTCGAAGAGCGGCGGCATCGCCATCAAGTACCTGGTCGGCACCATGATCGAGCTGCCGCGCGCCTGCCTGATGGCGGGCGAGATCGCCAAGGAGGCGGAGTTCTTCTCGTTCGGCACCAACGACCTGACGCAGACCACCTTCGGCCTGTCCCGCGACGACGCCGGCAACTTCCTGCCGGCCTACGAGGGCAAGGGCGTGATCGAGCAGGACCCCTTCATCTCGCTCGACCAGGAGGGCGTGGGGCAGCTGGTCCGCATGGCAGCCGAGCGCGGCCGCGCGGCCCGCGGAACGCTGAAGCTCGGCATCTGCGGCGAACATGGCGGCGATCCGGCCTCGGTCGTCTTCTGCCACAAGGTCGGCCTCGACTACGTATCTTGCTCGCCCTACCGGGTGCCCATCGCCCGGCTCGCGGCGGCGCAGGCCGCCCTGGCGCCGCTGGAACGGGACGTCTGAGCGTGTTGGCATAACCTATTAGGTGAATTGATCGAAATATATTTCCCCTAGTACGCGAGTGTGCTAGGTGAGGCACTTCACTTGGGGGAGTGAAGCGCTTGAAGTCATGTGCGATTCCCCGGATTGCCGGCGGGCGTCCGGGTGTGGGCCTGGGGTTGGGCGACATCCCGTGCGGCAGACTCCGCTTTCATCTGGCGGGTGCTGTTTCCCTGCTGGCCTTGTCGGTTGCCCTTGGCGGGGGCGCGGCACGCGCCTTCGAGGACTGCGGCCCGGTCGGACCAGGCGGTACCGCCACCTGCAACGTCGCCAACGAGGCGGCACCGGGCGCCTATGACGATGCCGACGGCATCACCTATCAAACGAGCGACCTGACGATTCTGCACAGCGGCGGCAGCGCCGGCACCCAGTTCATCCGTTCCGGCGGGACCTTCTCGTCCTTCGGGACCCTGACCATCACCAGTCTCGCCGGCGCCTCGATCAACGAAACCCTGGGAGGAACGGAAGCGGGCATCTTCGCATCCAGCAGCGACGGCGCGGTGACCATCACCAACGATGGATCGATTACGACGAACAGTACCGGCGTCCGCGGCATCGCCCTGCTCTATGGCAGCGGTGGCAGCGAGATCGTCAATACCGGCCTGATCATCACCAAGTCCAACAAGGCCAACGGCATCGAGGCCAGCCTCAGCTACGGCAGCGGCGACCTGACCATCCGGCACAGCGGCAGCATCACCACCGAGGTGGGCGGCATCGGCATTTCGGCCTACAGCCTCGTCGGCGACATCGACATCACCGTCACCGGCAACGTTACCAGCATGGGGTCCGGCGTCTTCGCCACCACGAGTGGCGGGCCGGGATTCACCAGCCTCAACGCCATGGGGGCGCCGAGGATCACCATCGGCCTGGACGGGGCGACCATCGCGGCGACCGGTGGTGGTGGCGACGCCGGCATCAATGTCTTCGCCGGCAATGCCGACGTGGAGATCACGATCGGCACCGGTGGCATCATCAACACGTTCGCCGAGACGACCGATGGCATCTTCGTATTCGGTGGCGACGTGATCTCGGTCCAGCACGACGGTGCGATCACGACGAGCGGCGATGCCGGCAAGGGCATGAACCTGGTCACCTCCTATGGCTCGGTCTATGTCGGCATGTCCGGGTCGATCACCACCAGCAATGACGGTGCGACGGGCATCTTCGAACGGGTGTCGCGCGATGGCCTGCTGAGTGCCTCGCTGACGACCGCGGCCCGCATCACCACCTCCGGCGATTTCGCTCACGGCGTCCACCTCATGGGCGAGGCCGATGCCTTCTTCAGCGTTGCCGGCATCGTCATCACGCATGGCGACGGCGCGGACGCGATCCGTTCCGAAGTGTCTGACTGCGGCAGCATCGACGTCGCCGGCCGGGCGGAGGCGACGGGTGACGGCTCGGCCGGCATCTATCTGACCCTGTCCGATGTCAACGGCGGCGGGTTCGCGCCGCCTGAGCCGACGCAAGCGTCGTCCCTGGCACCGACGCCTGCCTGCCAGCCTGGCCATGCCGGCGACATCGTGATCGACGGCTTCGTGCTGGGCGGCTACGAGACCGACAGCATCGGATCGCGCGGCGCAGGCATCTCCATCGTCGATCCCCAACTGACCTTCCTGGTCGATCCCCTATTGGTGGATATCGAAAATCGCGGCCAGATCGGTGCCCTGTCGGATCTCGCCATCGTGACCGACCTGGACGGTGAGCGGGTGGGAGTCGACATCATCAACAGCGGCACCATCACCGGCGTGCTCGAGCTGCGCTCGGCCGGCGAAGACAATACCTTCACCAACAGCGGCCTCTGGGCGATCCGCGGCTTTGCCGACAGCGACGGGGACGGCGTGCGGGACAGCGAGCGGGTCGCGCTCAGCTATTTCGGCGGCGACAACGACCTCTTCACCAACCAGGCGAATGGCGTGATCTCGCTGCTCAGCAGCCCGGGGACGGATGTCGGCGGTGCCGGCGTCGAGGAGGCGGAGATTCGCGACCTGGAGCTGCTGCGCAACGCCGGCACGATCACGATGGCGGACGCGGCGACGGGTTTCGGGTCGGCGGTGGCCGGCGACCGGCTGCTGCTGGTCGGCAACCTGGAAAGCCTCGACGGCGTGGTGCGGCTCGATTCCCGGCTCGACGCCGGCGGGCCAGGCAATCAGCTGACGGATCGCTTCCTGGTGCGGGGCGATGCCAGCGGCACGACGCGGGTCTTCGTCAGCAATGCCGGCGGGCTCGGCGCGCTGACCGGCACGGCGGCGAACGAAGGCATCTCGATCATCCAGGTCACGGGCCAGGCGACGGCGACGTCCTTCGTCCTCGGCGGCCAGGTGGTGGGCGGCGCCTATCTCTATGAGCTGAACGCCTTCGATCCTTCGGCATCGGATGACAGCGAGATCGATCCGCGGCTTGGAGCGACCGACTTCTGGGACTTCCGGCTGCAGAGCACCGGCCGGATCTTCGCCGGGACCTCGGAGTACCCCTTGATCGGCCTGGCGGCGCAACAGCTCTTCTGGACCGATCTGGACGTCCTGCACCGCCGCATGGGCGAGCTGCGCGTGGTCATCGACGATCCCTTCCGCTACCAGGTCCAGCCGGGCCAGGTTCAGGCGAGCCTCGCGGGCCAAGAGGCTGCGGCAGGGGCCAGCGACGGACAGGTCGCCGTCCGACCGGGGGCGGGTCCGGGCAGACCGGAAGGCGCCTGGGTCAAGGGTTACGGCAGCGAGTTCGAGATCTCGGCGGGCAGCGGTTTCGGCCAGGACACCTATGGCGGCATCGCCGGCTACGATCTGGGGGTAGAGAACACCTTCAGCGACGGCGACATGCTGCTGTTCGGCCCGACCCTCGGCATCGCCGGCAGCCGGGTGAAGTTCAACGGCAGCGCCTCGACCCTCTCGCTCGACGTCTATCGCTTCGGCGGCTACGCGGTCTATTTCGACGGGCCCTTCTATCTCGATGGCGTGGCCAAGCTGGACTGGGCCGACGGCACTTTCGTGGCGCCGGCGTCGAGCACCCTGGCCGACGTGACCCGGGTGACCGCCGGCGTCAGCCTGGAGACCGGCTACACCTACATGCTCGACGCGGCCAACTTCGTGGAGCCGCAACTCCAGTTGGCCTATAGCCATACCTGGGGCGACGCGTTCCGCGACGGGGCGGGGGTGGAGGTCACCCTGGATGACAACGACAGCCTGATCGGCCGCCTGGGTTTCCGGGCGGGGACCGTGATGAGGAGCGGCGAGCGGGGGCGCTTTGCCCCCTATGTACAGGCCAGCGTCCTGCATGAGTTCCTGGGCGACAGCGTGGCGAGCGTGAGTGACCTCACCTTCGACGCCTCGCTCCAAGGCACCAGCTATGAGGTCGGCATCGGTGCCCATGCGGCTGACCTGGCCAGCAATCTTTCGGTCTATACCGACCTGCTCTATCGTTTCGGTCACGACGTCCAGGGGGTGAAGGGCCTGGTCGGGCTGCGCTACAGCTGGTGAGCGTTGCTCGCGAGTCGCCCCCGGAATTCCGGCCCGGATCGGAGCCGAAGCTGCCGGCCCAGGTCGGCGATCCTTCCAGGCGCATCGCAAAAGATTCAAATTTTGCTTGTATTTAGCTGGCGCGACTCGTTTCGGTCGGCTCATTTTGACGCAGAGGCGCTTTGCCGGGGCGGGCCGCCTTCGTGTAGTCTGCAACAACCGCACGCTTTGCGGGGAAAAGGGGGTCAAATGGGTGGTGCATTCTGGGTAACGATCATCTTCCTCATCCTCACCGGCGTGCTGGCCGCTGCGGGTATGATCGCCGCGAAGCGGCCCGATGCCGGTGCCGTCATCAACAAGCTGGTGCCCTTCCAGGGCATCATCGGCGTCCTGGCGCTGATCTGGGGTGTTTGGTCGCTGATCAACTTCCTGACCAGTGGCATGCTGAGTCTCTTCAGCTACGTGCCGATCCTGATGCTGCTCAGTCTCGCGGCCTGCGTTCTGATGATCCTGCTGGGCCTGCTGTTCGGCTGGGGTCTCATCGCCAAGGTGACCGGCAAGGCCGAGGGCGGCGCGGCGCTGGCGAAGCTGGCGCGGGTTCAGGGGCCGCTTGGCATCCTGACCATCATCGATGCGCTGCTGCTGGTGATCTTCACGGTCTTTGGCATCGCGATCTGACGCGGCGCGCAAGGATTTTCCATAGGATTCCTGGCAAGGGCGGCCCCGGCGGGCCGCCCTTCGTCTTTTGGCCAGCTTGCAGGCGGCCGAGACATGCCTAAAATCCCATCAAGAAGCGTGTGAATTCGCCCAGCCGAGGGAGCGCCAAGGCATGAGTTGGCAGGACTGGATCCTTTTCGTGCTGCTGTTGCTGTCCAGCGCCCTTGTGCTGGGCGGCCAGCGGCTGATGGCCTCGCCCCGTTTCCAGAAGTCGCAACTGCAGCTCAAACTGGCGCAGGGCGTCCTGGGCCTGGCGACGCTGGCCTGGGGCCTCTACTGCCTCGTCGTCTTCCTGACCAGCCGCTACGGCTTCTTCACCGTGGTCTTCGTGCTGGCCATGCTGCTGGCCATCTCGCTCGGCCTGCTGCTCGGCTATCGCCTGATTCGCAAGCAGGCGGCGGCGACCGGCGCGGCGGAAGCGGGCGACAAGGTCGAGGCGAAGCTGTCGCGCAACCAGGTGCTGCTGGGCCTGGCCGGCCTTGGCGTCGTTCTGCTGCTGCTGATCTTCGAGATCAGCAGCCCGTCGATGCACGTGGTCACGCCGATGCCGGAGCCGACGCCGGCACCACGCACCACGCCGATGCCCATTCCGGTTCCAGCCCCGGCGCCGACGCCCTGATCAAGGCATGAGTTTCCTGTCCCAGGGCCTGGAAGTGGTCGCCCAGGGCGGCAAGCCCGCCGTGGCGCGCGCCCTGGCACTGCTGGAAACCGACCCCAGCGGTCCACGCGCGCTGGCGCTGCTGGAGGCTGCGTGGCAGTCGCCCCGTGCCCAGGTCATCGGGGTCACAGGCCCGCCCGGAGTCGGCAAATCGACCCTGACCGGCGCGTTGCTCGCCGAGGCGAGGCGGCGCGGACTGCGCGTCGCCGTGGTGGCCGTCGACCCCTCTTCCAAGATCAGCGGTGGCGCGCTGCTCGGCGACCGCCTGCGTCTGGACAGCGATCCGGACGACCCCGACTGCTACGTCCGCTCAATGGCGGCGCGCGACCGCCTGGGGGGCTTGGCGCACGAGACCTTCGCGGCGGTCGTGCTGCTGCGAGCGCTCTATGACCTGGTGCTGGTCGAGACGGTCGGCGTCGGGCAGTCCGAAACCGACGTCGCCGAACTCGCCGATACCGTGATCTTCTGCGTGCAGCCGGCGTCCGGCGATGCGGTGCAGTTCATGAAGGCCGGCATCGCCGAGATCCCTGACATCGCCGTTGTCACCAAGGCCGACCTGGGCGGTGCCGCCGAGCGGGCCCTCAGCGACCTGAAAGGCGCACTAAGCCTCGGCCGGCAGTTTGGTCCCTGGCAGGTCACCTGCCTCGCACTTTCGGCGCGGGCGCCCGGCGCGGCTGGGCGGCTGCTGGACGTGGCGTCCCAGCATTGGGACCACCTGCGGGAGCAGCAGCGCCTGCTGCAGCGGCGCGAGCGGCAGGCCACGGCCTGGCTGACGACCGCGCTGCGCGAAGTCTATGGGCGTTGGGGCCTCGCCCGGGTCGCCGGGCGGCTGGAGGATCGCGGCGGCTGCTCGCCTTTCGCGCATCTTGCCGTGCTGGGCCGCGAGATCGAAGGCGAGGGTGGCTACGCATGACGAACGATCCCGCCTGCGTCTTCTGCCGCATCGTCGCGGGGCAGATCCCCTGCCACCGGCTGTTCGAGGACGAGGCCACCCTGGCCTTCCTCGACATCAATCCGGCCAATCCTGGACATGCCCTGGCGATTCCCAAGGCGCATCATCCGAACCTGCTGGAGACACCGCCGGCGCTGCTGGCGCGGGTGATCGCCACGGCGCAGCGGGTGGCGCAGGCGATTCAGGAAGAACTCTGTCCGGATGGTCTCAATCTGCTGCAGGCGAATGGCCCGGGCGCGGCGCAATCGGTGTTCCACTTGCACCTGCACGTGCTGCCGCGACGCCTGGATGACGGCCTGCTGATGAACTGGGGCCTGAAGCCCGGCGACCACGGCGCGCTGGCAGCCCTGGCCGAGCGCCTGCGCCGGCGGCTCGCCTAGCTTTCGGGCGGCAGGCGGATCCACGCCGGCAGATGCACGACGGCCTGTGCCTGGCCCACGCGCAGCGGTGCTCCGGCCGCCAGGGCATCGAGGCGAAGCAGGGCGAGCCCCTGGCCATCGCAAGTGGAGCGCAGTTCGCCCACCTCGCGCTCGCCCTGGAGGACCGGCGAACCCGACGGCGGGACCGCTCCTTCGAGGGTGACCGGCAGCAGGCGTCTCTTGATGAGGGCGCGGTACTTGGTGCGGGCCGTCAGCTCCTGCCCCATCCAGCAGCCCTTGTCCCAGTCGACGCCCGCCAGCTCGTCAAACCCGTTCTCCAGCAGGATCGACTTTTCCGGTACCAGGTCGCGGCTGCCGTCGGGCACGCCCTCGCCCAGGCGCAGGCGATCGTAGCCGTCGCGGGGCGCTGCGGCGAAGCCGGCCTCGGCCAGGGCCGCGGCGGCGGCGGCGCGGGGCAGGATGGCCCGGGCGCCCAGCGTCGAGCGTCGTGGATCGACGTAGGCGATGCCGCCGGCGAAGGGCGCGGCAGCGCCAGGGTCGGCTGGCAGGCCCAGCCGGGCCAGGGCGTCGGCCCCCCAGAGCGCGGCAACGGCGTAGTCGATGGTAGCGTCGGCCATTTCGACCTTGGAGCGCAGGCGATAGAGTTTCAGGCGGCGCAGCAGGTCGTCGAGGCGCCCGGCCTCGCCTTCCAGCAACAGGCTCTCGCCGGCGGCGACGAGGAAGAAATCGTGCAGGTACTTGCCCTGCGCTGTCAGGAAGGCGGCCCACAGAACACGAGCCGGCGCGACGCGGGCCACGTCGTTCGAGACAAGGCCCTGCAGGAAGGCGACGCGGTCGGGGCCGGAGAGGCGGAGGACGCCACGGTCCTCGAGCAGGGTGGCTTCCGTCATGCCGCTCGATATGGCCCGGGGGCGATGGCTTGGCAAGGCTGGGGACGCTGCCTATAAGCCGGCTCCATGCGGCTCTTCTTCCTGACCGCCACGCGGGTGGGCGACGCGGTGCTGTCCAGCGGGCTGCTGGGGCACCTGCTCGACCGCCATCCGGGCGCGCGGGTCACCCTGGCGGTGGGGCGGCCGGCGGCACCCTTGTTCCAGCGTCTACCTGGCCTCGAACGGTTGATCGTGGTGCAGAAGCAGCGCCGCGGCGGGCATTGGCTGCGACTATGGCGCGACATCGCGGCAACGCGCTGGGATTTGGCGGTGGACCTGCGTGCCTCGGCCCTGACGCGGCTGGTATGGGCGCGGCGGCGGCTGATCGCCGGCCGTGCCGATGAGGGCCTGCATCGCGTCGTCGAACTGGCCCGCCTGGCTGCGGTGGAGCCGCCGCCCGCGCCGCGGCTGTGGCTGGCCGAGGAGGACCGGCACGCGGCCGGCCGGCTGCTGGGCGGAGCGCGGGATTTCCTGGCTGTCGGCCCCACGGCCAACTGGCTGGGCAAGCAGTGGCCCGCTGAGCGTTTCGCGGCCGTGGCCGCAGCCCTCACCGCCGCCGGTGCGCCGCTTGCCGGTCGGCCGGTGGTGGTGTTCGGCGCCGCGAGCGAACGCGCCATGGCGGAGCCGCTGCTGTGCGCGGCGCTGCCGGGTGGCGTCGTCGACCTGGTCGGACGGACGGAGCTTCTGGTCGCAAGCGCCGCGCTGGAGCGGGCGGCGCTGTTCCTGGGCAACGATTCGGGGCTGATGCACATGGCGGCGGCGGCGGGCGTGCCGACGCTGGGCCTCTTTGGGCCAACGTCGGACCTGCGCTACGCACCCTGGGGACGGTATGCGCGGGCACTGCGCACGCCAGAAAGCCTGGCCGAGATCAGGGTCCGGCCGGACTATCGCATCGATACCGACAGGAGCTACATGACAGGCCTGGGCGTCGAGCGTGTAATCAACGCGGCCGAGGCTCTGCTGGCAGAACGAGGGAGCGACAGATGAGCGAGCGGGTGCTGCTGGCGGAAATCTCGCCCGGCGAGCTGATCGACAAGATCACCATCCTGGAGATCAAGCAGGCGCGCATCACCGATCCGGCCAAGCGCGCCAATGTGGACTATGCGCTGCGCAGGCTGCGCGAGACGCAGGAGTGCGAACTGCCGGCGCATCCGGAGCTGGCGCTGCTGACCGCCGCGTTGAAGTCCGCCAACGAGGCCTTGTGGGACATCGAGGACGCCATCCGCGACTGCGAGCGCGAGGCCAGCTTCGGGCCGCGTTTCGTCGAGCTGGCGCGCAGCGTCTATCATACCAACGACCGGCGCGCGGCGACCAAGAAGGCGATCGACCAGCTCTATGGCTCGGCCATGACCGAAGAGAAGTCCTACAAGGCCTACTAGCCGGGGCCTATTGGCGGGCGATCTCCAGCGCGGCCGACAGCACCTCGCCGGCCGGCAGTTCGGCCAGCGGTACGCGGTGCAGCACACGCACCGCTTCCCCCAGCGGGCGCTGCTTGACCGGGTCGGTGGCAGGGCCGACCAGCAGCACGACGGGGCATCCGGCGAGCGCCGCAAGGTGCGTCGGGCCACTGTCGTTGCCAATCACCACGGCCGCATGGCGCGCCAGGCTGGCGATCTCGTCGAGGTTGGAGTCGATGTCGTGGACCCCCGGCACGGCGCTCTTCAAGGCCGTCGCCAGGTCGCGCTCGTCCGGACCGCAGAGCAGGACCGGTGCGAGGCCATGCTCCTGGAGCGAGCGGGCCAGGGCGGCGAAGTGGTCGAGCGGCCAGCGGCGGTCGAGGTTCGCCTTGGAGCTGCCTGGTGCCACCAGGGCGAAACGGGGTGGCAGGCGGTAGCGTGCGATGTCGGCCCTGAGGAACGACAGGTCGGGCAGCGGTACCTCGTCGATGCCGGCGAGATTCAGGAACTCGGCTTGGCGCTGGCGGATCGGCTTGCGGTCGCGACGGCCTGCATAGATCACCCGGGCCTGCGGCGTAACGCCGAAGGTCTCGGCCTTCTTCAGCAGGCCGAGATAGAGGTCGCTGCGCTGCGACCACTGCAGGTCATAGACCCGGGAAAAGGTGCCCCGCAGCAGCCGGTGACGCAGGTCCAGCAGGCGCCCGATCTGCCACCAGCGCGGCCGACGGTCGCCCCAGACCTCGTCGAACAAACCGGTACGCTGCATCAACGGCACGAAGCGCTCGGCCGTCAGCAGCACGAGGCGATCGCCCGCGTGATACCGGCGGATCGCCTGGAAGGCCGGCAGGGCGAAGAAGAGGTCGCCGAGCGAGGAAAGCTTGATGACGAGGATGGAGGCCATGCGCGCGGCACTATGCCAGCCGCCCTGTCGCCCGTCACCGCGCTGCGCTACAAGGCAGGGGTGAAAGAGGCCAACGACGGAAGCGGCATCCGGCTGCTGCAGACCCTGGCCGGCGCCGACAAGGGCGGCGCCGAGCTCTTCTTCGTGCGGCTGGCCGAGGCGCTGGCGCGGACCGGCGTGCAGCAGCAGGTCGTGATGCGCAATCATCCCGGCATGGTCGGCCGGCTGAAAGCGGCCGGCGTGCCGGTGACCTTCGCCCGCTTCGGCGGTGCGCTGGACTTCTCGACGCGACGCATCATCCGCACGGTCGCCGGGGCCTTCCGGCCGCAGATCGCGCTGAGCTACATGAGCCGCGCGACCAAGCTGACGCCGCGCGGCGGCTACATCCTGGTGGCGCGCCTCGGCGGCTACTACGACCTGAAGTACTACCGCCATGCCGACCATCTGGTCGGCAACACGCCGGACCTGGTGGAGTATTTCGTGCGCGAGGGCTGGCCGCGGGAGCGCGCCAGCCTGATCAGCAACTTCGTCGAGGCGCGGCCGGGCCCGACCTTGCCGCGCAGTGCCTTCAACACGCCGGAGGGCGTGCCACTGTTGGTCGCGGCCGGCCGGCTGCACGTCAACAAGGCCTTCGATACGCTGCTGCGCGCGGTCGCGCTGGTGCCGAGTGCCTGGCTCTGGCTGCTGGGGGAGGGCCCGGAGCGGCCGGCGCTGGAGGCCTTGGCACGCGATCTCGGCATCGCCGAGCGGGTGCGCATGCCGGGCTGGCAGGACGACGTGCAGCCCGCCGCGCGCGCCGCCGATGTCTTCGTCGTGCCCTCGCGCCACGAACCGCTGGGCGCCGTGGTGCTGGAAGGCTGGCTGGCACGGCGGCCCGTCGTCGCCACTGCAAGCCAGGGGCCATCATGGCTGATCAAGGACGGCGAGAGCGGCCTGCTGGTGCCGGTCGATGCGCCGCAGGCGCTGGCCACGGCGGTGCAGGGGCTGCTGGCGGACCCGGCGCGGGCGGTGGCGCTGGCAGCCGGCGGAGCCGCCGCGCTGGAGAAGGACTTCACGGAACGGGCGGTGGTCGGCCACTATCTGGCCCTCTTCCGGCGCCTGATCCACACAGCCAGGGAGCAAAGACGGTGAGCGAACGCTTCGATCTGCTGCTGAGCGGCGGCCAGGCCTTCACGCCGGGCGGTCTTGTCGAGGCCGACATCGGGATTCGCGGTGGCAGGATCGCGGCCATCGGCGCGCTGGGTGGCGCCGACGCGGCCGAGCGCCTGGACCTCAAAGGCCTGGTGGCACTGCCGGGGGTGATCGACACCCAGGTGCATTTCCGCGAGCCGGGCCTGGAGCACAAGGAGGATCTGGAGAGCGGCACGCGCGCCGCGGTGCTGGGCGGCGTCACCGCGATCTTCGAGATGCCGAACACCAAGCCGGCGACGCTGACCGCAGGGGACATGGCCGACAAGGTTAAGCGCGGCGTCGGGCGTGCCTGGTGCGACTATGCCTTCTTCATCGGCGCGGCCGACGAGAACGCAGCCAACCTGGGCACGCTGGAGCTGCTGCCAGGCTGCTCGGGCGTGAAGGTCTTCATGGGCTCCTCCACCGGCAGCCTGCTGGTGGAGGACGACGAACTGCTGCTGGAGGTGCTGCGCAACGGCAAGCGGCGCGTGGCGATCCATGCCGAGGACGAGCCGCGTCTGCGCGAGCGCCTGCCGCTGGCGCGCGAGGGCGGGCCGAAGCAGCATCCGGTCTGGCGCGACGTCGAGACGGCACGCAAGGCGACAGAGCGCGTGCTGCGGCTGGCGCGCAAGGCCGGGCGGCGTGTGCACATCCTGCACGTCACCACGGCGGACGAGGTCCCGCTGATCGCCTCGGCCCACGACTTCGTCACCATGGAGGTGACGCCGCAGCACCTGACCCTGGCGGCGCCGGAGTGCTATGAGCGATTGGGCACGCTGGCGCAGATGAACCCGCCGATTCGCGAGGCGCATCATCGCGAGGCGCTCTGGGCCGCCATCGCCAGCGGCCAGGTCGACGTGATCGGCAGCGACCATGCGCCCCACACGCTGGAGGAGAAGGCGCGCGAGTATCCGGCGACTCCCAGCGGCATGCCGGGCGTGCAGACGCTGCTGCCGCTGCTGCTCGACCACATGAACGCGGGCCGGCTCAGCCTGGCGCGGCTGGTGGATCTGACCTCCGCCGGAGCGCAGCGCATCTACAATATCGCCGGCAAGGGCCGGCTGGTGCCGGGCTACGACGGCGACGTGACCGTGGTCGACCTGAAGGCCAGGCGCACCATCGAGAAGTCCTGGCTCGCCTCCAAGTGCGGCTGGTCGCCCTTCGAGGGCATGAGCGTCACCGGCTGGCCCAAGGCGACAATCATCCGCGGGCGCGTGGTGATGCGCGAGGACGAGTTGGCCGGTCCGCCGGCCGGCGAGACCGTCCGCTTCCTGGAGACCCTTTGATGCTGCGTGCGCGCCACATCCGCTATGCCGACCTGAAGCCCGCGCCCTGGAAGAACGGCGGCGGGGTGACGCGCGAGATCGCCATCGGCCCGGAGGGCGCCGGCGTCGGCGGCGAGTTCCTCTGGCGGCTGTCGATCGCCGAGGTCGCGACCTCTGGCCCCTTCTCGGTCTTCCCCGGCATCGACCGGACGCTGACGGTGCTGGACGGCGCCGGCATCAAGCTGGACTTCGCCGAGGGCGACGACCTGGTGATCGACGTGAAGTGGCGGCCGGCCAGCTTCGACGGAGGAAGGGCCTGCGAAGGGAGGCTCATCGGCGGCCCCATTACCGACTTCAATGTCATGACGCGCCGGCCCGGCGTGGCGCACCGCGTTCGCTTCGTGAAGCTGAGCGGGGAGACGCTGACCGAGAGCCTGGAGAACGAGGTGACGGCCCTGCTGCTGCTGAGTGGCGAGGTGGTGGTGGAGAGCGGCGCCGTCCACACCGCGCTGGCGCCGCTCGACACGCTGCTGATCGAGCATGCGGTGGGCGAAACTGGTAACTGGCGCATCGTCTGTGCCGACGAGGCCGCCGCCCTGCTGGTGGAGATCGACCTCTCGACGGTGGCGCCGGCATGATCCTCTATCACGGCTGGTTCAACCTGAGGCCCGGCGTCGGCGACGTGGAGTTCGCCGAGCATCTGGCTCGCTACCTGGGGCACCTGAAGGAAGGCGGGCACATCGCCGGCTGGCGACTGACCCGGCGGACATTGGGTCTCGGCCCGCCACAGCTTCCCGAATTCAACCTGGTGATCGAGGTCGAAGGTCTGGCGCAGCTTGACGGGGCTCTGGCACAGGTGGCGACGCGGGCCGACCCGATCGAGAGCCTGCACCACGCGGTGAACTCTCGCGTCACCGATCTCTTCTTCGCCCTCTATCGCGACTTCCCCGATCCGCAGCGCGTGCGTGGGCAGGAGAAGTTCTGAGCGCGACTAGTCCTCTCCCTCGGCGATCAGGCACTGCGCGGCGGCCTGGCCCGGCCGGGTGAAACGGGCCTCGTCCCCCTTGATCCAGAATTCGTATGTGTCGCCGTCCTCCGTCCCGACGTAGCGTGCGCCGGAGCCGCTAATCGCCTGGTTGAGGATGACGCTGTTGTCGATCCAGCGCAGCAGCAGCAACGAGGGGTCAATGTTCACGAAAGTGCCAGCGATGGCAGCTTCGATGCCGTCGCAGGTGACTTCGAACGGGCCGAGGCTGCTGCCCTCGTCATCCGCGGCGCGGGCGTCGGCGTAGCCGGCCCGCAGGTCGGCAATCCGCTCGACGTAGCGGTCCAGGACGCAGCGCCGCAGGTGCTCCGCCTTCCAGCAGTCGTCGCGTCTCTTCGTCCAGCCGCGCTGAAAGGCGACGAGGTCCTGCCGGGCAGGCGCGGTCGAGCGTGGGCCGTCATGCGCCAGGCCATAGAGCCGCGCCATCTCTCGATCGAGCGCGGCGAGCTGCGAGTCGGCACAGACCAGCTTTTCGACTGAGCTTTCAGCCTTGGCGCAATCAAACGAGGGGTCCGCAGCCCCAGCCGCCACCGGCACGGCGACGAGCAGCGCGGCCAGGGGAAGCAACGTGGGTCTCATGCTCGTCCTCCTTCGCGTCCAGGCGGAGAATGGCGCCACGGGCACCGCCGCCGTTGCCGGACTGCGCCACGAGGCGCTCAACCCGGGGCGTCTTCCGGATCGAAGATCAGTCCGGCGCTGGTGAAGCCGCCATCGACCACCAGCGTGTGACCGGTGACATAGGCTGCTCCGTCGGAGCAGAGATAGGCGACGGCGGCCGAGACCTCCTCAGGGAGGCCGTAGCGCCGGAGTGGCACGGTGGCCGCCCAGGCCGCACGCGTCGCCGGGCTGTGAACGCGCCGGGTCAGGGGCGTCTCCACCGGGCCGGGTGCGACTGCGTTCACGGTGATGCCCAGGGGGCCGAACTCCACAGCCAAGACCTCGGTCAGGGAGATGAGGCCTGCCTTGGAGACGCCATAGGCCGCTCGGCCGGCATTGCCGCGCAGGCCCGAAACCGAGGCGATGTTGACGATGCGGCCGCCCGTTTGGCGCCCAGCGGCGATGGCATCGCGCATGATGCGGCCGGCCCGCTGCGTCAGTTCGAAAACGGCGGTCAGGTTGACGGCGAGGATAGAGTCCCATTCCGCACGGGACATATCGAGGAAGCGCGTCTGCTGTCCGATGCCGGCATTGTTGACCAGGATGTGCAAAGGCCGGTCGGGACCGAACTCGAGCGCGAAGAGGCGGTCGAGGCTGGCCGTGCTGGTCAGATCCAGCACGTGCGGCTCGATCCGGCCCGGCAGATGGCGGGCGGCGGCGAGAGTCTCCGCCAGGCCCTCGCGCCGCAGGTCGAGCGCCAGGACCTGGGCGCCCTCGGCAGCCAGCGCCAGGGCGATGGCTTTGCCGAGGCCGGAGCCCGCGCCCGTGACCAGCGCAACCCTGCCGGCCAAAGGGGTCTCATGACGTTGCATCCGGCGCCTCCCGGGTCTATGTGAAAGCCCAGTTCTGCCTTTGATCGCCGGCGCCCAGGGCGACCGGCCTCCCCGGAAGGAGCCTAGCATGAGCGCAGCCATCGTTGGTTGGAGCCACACCCCCTTCGGCAAGCACGAGGGCGATGACGTCGAGAGCCTGATCGCCAAGGTCGCCACCCAGGCGGTGGCCGACGCCGGCCTCGAAATCGACGACATCGACGAGATCATGCTCGGCACCTACAGCGAGGGGTTCTCGCCGCAGGGCTTCCCGGCCTCGCTGGTGCTGCAGGCGCACGACGGCTTCCGCTTCAAGCCGGCGACGCACATCGAGAATGCCTGTGCCACGGGCTCGGCCGCGATCATGCAGGGCATCAAGACCATCAAGGCCGGCGACGCGCGCTTCGTGCTGGTGGTCGGCGTCGAGAAGATGACGGCGCTGCCGGGCGACGAGATCGGCAAGACACTGCTGAAGGCCTCCTACCTCAAGGAAGAAGGCAGCATCCAGGGCGGCTTCGCCGGCGTGTTCGGCAAGATCGCCGGACAGTACTTCCAGAAGTACGGCGACCAGTCCGACGCCCTGGCGCTGATCGCCGCCAAGAATCACAAGAACGGCGTGAGCAATCCCTGGGCGCAGATGCGCAAGGACCTGGGCTTCGACTTCTGCCGCCAGGAATCGGAGAAGAACCCCTTCGTCGCCGGGCCGCTGAAGCGCACCGACTGCTCGCTGGTGTCGGACGGGGCCGCCGCCGTGGTGCTGACCGACATGCAGACGGCGCTGCGCATGAAGAAGGCCGTGGCCTTCCGCTCCATGCAGCACGTGCAGGACTTCCTGCCGCTCAGCAAGCGCGACATCCTGCAGTTCGACGGCTGCGCGCGCGGCTGGAAACAGGCCCATGCGGAGGCCGGCACCACCATCGACGACCTTTCCTTCGTCGAGACGCACGACTGCTTCACCATCGCCGAGCTGATCGAGTACGAGGCCATGGGGCTGACCAAGCCCGGCCAGGGCGCGACCGCGATCAAGGAAGGCTGGGTGCTGAAGGACGGCAAGCTGCCGGTCAATGCCTCCGGCGGCCTGAAGGCCAAGGGGCACCCGATCGGCGCCACCGGTGTTTCGATGCACATCCTGTCTTCCATGCAATTGCTCGGCCAGGCCGGCGACATGCAGGTGAAGAACGCCAAGCTGGGCGGCATCTTCAACATGGGCGGCTCGGCCGTCGCCAACTACGTGTCGATCCTCGAGCCGCTGAAGGGCTGAGTATCGTTTCGGATGGCAGGAGCGCCGGCAGGCCACGGGCCTGCCGGCGCTTTTCATTCGTCCGGCGTGCAGGCGGTCGCCTGGATCACCTCGATGCTGCCGGAGACGGCGCGGGCGAGGTCGATAGAGCCGCTTTCGCTGTCGATGCTGACGGCATAGACGCGGCCGACGTAGCCGACCGGCGGCGGGCTTGGCTCGAGCGTTGCCCAGCCGAAGGCGAGGTCGCGGTCGGCGTCGCGCGGGCCGTCGGCCCGCTGGAAGACACCGCGTTCGCAATGCTCGCCCTCGCAGTACTCCGCGTTGCCGGTCGAGCCCTGCAGGATCAGGACGAAGGGCGTTACCTCGGCACGGCCGCAGTCCTGGCCGGCATCGCACCAGGTGCGGACGGCGGCGGTGCAGCGCCAGTCGACCGGCGCGGCGAGGGCCGGGGCAACCAGCAGGAGAAGCGGCAAGGCGAAGGTTGGAATCAGCGTGCGCATGGCGGTCAGGCTGGCGCAGGATCGAGGCTGTTCGGTGGCGGCGAGTCCGCGGGGTTTGTATAGAGAGGCAAAGCGGCAAGCTGGTCTTTGTGCCAGCCGGCAAGACAAGGGCGGGGACGGAGGCGAGCAGGTGAACGACGCGATGAACCTGGGGCGGCTGCTGAGCGACACGGCGCGGCGGCTGCCCGACAGGACGGGACTGGTCTGGGGCGAGCGGAGCTGGGGCTGGCGGCAGCTCGACGACCGGGTGAATGCCCTGGTCCAGGCGCTGCGGAAGCGGGGCC
Organism: Pseudomonadota bacterium; assembly: GCA_029781795.1. GTDB lineage: Bacteria > Pseudomonadota > Alphaproteobacteria > Kiloniellales > JACOMY01 > JAKOWB01. Next base: position 20,958 of record JAKOWB010000437.1, read on the forward strand.
TCGGCAAGGGTGACAAGATCCTGGTGCAGGCGAAGAACTCGAACCAGCTGTTCGAGAGCATGTTCGCCGCCTTCAAGCTGGGCGCCGTGTGGGTCCCCTGCAACTTCCGCCTGACGCCGCCGGAGGTGGCCTATCTCGCCAGTTCTTCGCACGCGCGGGCGATGATCGCCGACGATTCCTTCCAGGCGCACGTCGACGCGAGCAAGGCCGAGGCCAAGGGACTGGAGCGTGTCATCGTCATCGGCAGCCCGCGGGCCGGCGAGGAGGACTTCGAGGCTCTGGTGGCCGAGGGCGCCGGCGCACCGGCCTGGGAGGAGGAGGTGGGGCGCGGCGATCCCTGCTGGTTCTTCTACACCTCCGGCACCACGGGGCGGCCGAAGGCCGGCGTGCTGACGCATGGGCAGATGGCCTTCGTGGTGACCAACCATATCGCCGACCTGATGCCGGACACCGGGCCGGACGATGCCTCGCTGGTCGTCGCGCCGCTGAGTCACGGTGCCGGCGCGCATCTGCTGCCGCAGGTGGCGCGCGGTGCCAAGTCGGTGCTGCTGGCGAACCCCTCGTTCGACGAGGAGGAGGCCTGGCGCCTGGTGCAGGAACACCGCGTCAGCAACATGTTCACCGTGCCGACCATCATCACGCGGCTCTGCCGCCATCCCGCCGTCGACCGCTACGACCACTCCTCGCTGAAGTACGTGATCTATGCCGGCGCGCCGATGTACCGCGCGGACCAGAAGCACTGCCTGGAGAAGATCGGCAAGGTGCTGGTGCAGTACTTCGGCCTGGGCGAGGTGACGGGCAACATCACTGTGCTGCCGCGCGACCAGCACAGCCTGAATGACAACGAGATGCGCATCGGCTCCTGCGGCTTCCCGCGCACCGGCATGGAGATCGCCATCAAGGACCCCGACGGCAAGCGGCTGGAGGCGAACCAGAAGGGCGAGATCTGCGTGCGCGGGCCGGCGGTCTTCGCCGGCTACTACGACAACGCGGAGGCCAATGCGAAGGCACTGAAGGGCGGCTGGTTCCACACCGGCGACCTCGGCTACCTCGACGAGGCAGGCTTCCTCTACATCACGGGCCGCGCCTCGGACATGTACATTTCGGGCGGCAGCAACGTCTATCCGCGCGAGGCGGAGGAGGTGCTGCTGACCCACCCTGCCGTGGCCGAGGTCGCCGTTCTCGGCGTGCCGGACGCGCAGTGGGGCGAGAGCGGCGTCGGCGTCGTGGTGCTGAACGAGGGCAAGGCGGCGACGGAAGCCGAATTGCTGAAGCACCTGGACGGCAAGCTCGCCAAGTACAAGTGGCCGCGACGGCTGTTCTTCTGGAGCGAGCTGCCGAAATCGGGCTATGGCAAGGTACCCAAGCACCTGATCCGCCAGGAGCTCTATGCCCGGGGCGAGGTGAAGAAGGACGAGAGCCCATGAGGACACTGAAGCAACCCGGTCCGCCGCTGGAGCCGCGTCGACTGGCGGTGCCCGCGAACGTGGTGGCGGAGCTGCGCCTGACCCTGGCGGAGGGCGAGGAGCTGCACGCCGGCATCATCGCCGCGCTGACGGCGCGCGGCATCCGCCATGCCGCGATCCAGCTCGACGGCGGCGGCTTCGCGCGCATGGACTACCTGACGGGCCAGCCCGACGCGACCGGCGCCAGGCTCGCCACCTATGGCGCGCCGACGCACCTTGAGGGCCCAGTCACACTGGTCGGCGCCAACGCGATCCTGGGCGCCAAGGAGGACGGCGGGCCGATCCTGCACTGCCATGCCGTGGTGGTGGACAGGGCGGGCGCGCTGCACGGCGGGCACCTGCCGCCCGGCGCCTGCATCGCCGGGGCGGAGGGCCTCGGCGGCTGGGTCACCGCGTTGGGCGAGGGCGGCTTCGCCGTGGCCTATGACGCCGAGACCAACTATCCGATCTTCCAGCCCGCGAGAACAGCATGAGCGCCACCCTGGAGCGCGGCCGCCTGGGGCGCATCGCGGTGATCCGCCTGAAGCCGAACCAGGACCTGGTCGAAGGCGTGGAGGCCGCCGCCGCGGCCGACGGCATCCGCGACGCCGTGGTGCGCACCGCCGTCGGCAGCCTGGTCGACGCGGCCCTGGGCTTCGGGGCGGACAAGCGGGTCGAGGTGGCCGGACCGGGCGTGGAGATCCTGACCCTGGGCGGGCGGCTGAAGGGCGGCGCCGCCGACCTGCGGGGCACGATCTCGGACTCCAGCGCCCGGGTCTACGGCGGCCGCTTCCTTAAGGGCGGCAACCCCATCTGCATCACGCTGGAGCTGGTACTGCAGGAGTGGATTGCCGAGTAGGGACCGGGAGTTCGGCTGGACCTGCCCGCTGGGGGGCGGTTAGGCTCCCCCCGCCATTCAAAGGGAGCGATGCCATGTTCAAGGCCCATCTGCTGAACGAGACCGACGGGAAGGTCAGCGGCGCGCTGACGGAGCTGGACGAGAGCCAGCTCCCGGCCGGCGACGTCACGGTCGACGTCGAATACTCGACGCTGAACTACAAGGACGGGATGGTGCTGAAGGGCATCGGGCGGCTGGTGCGCAGCTATCCGCACGTCCCGGGCGTCGACTTCGCCGGCACGGTCAGCGCCAGCAGCGATCCGCGCTGGAATGCCGGCGACAAGGTGGTGCTGACCGGCTGGCGGGTCGGCGAGTGGCACTGGGGCGGCTATGCGCAGAAGGCGCGCGTCAAGGGCGACTGGTTGGTGCCGCTGCCGGCGGGCCTCACCACCAAGCAGGCCATGGCGGTCGGCACGGCGGGCTTCACCGCCATGCTGGCGGTCATGGCGTTGGAGACCCACGGCCTGAAGCCGGCCGACGGCGAGGTGCTGGTGACCGGCGCCTCGGGCGGTGTCGGCTCGGTCGCCGTGACGCTGCTGGCCAAGGCGGGCTTCACCGTCGCCGCCGTCACCGGCCGGCCGGAGCAGGAGAGCTATCTGAAGGATCTGGGCGCCACGGTCATCGTGCCGCGCGCCGAGCTGGCCGAGGCGCCGACCCGGCCGCTGGACAAGGAACGCTGGGCCGGCTGCGTCGACAACGTCGGCGGCACCATGCTGGCGCGCCTGCTGACGCAGGTGAAGTACCGCGGCGCGGTGGCCTCCGTTGGCTTGGCTGGCGGCAATGTGCTGAACACCACGGTGCTGCCCTTCCTGCTGCGTGGCGTTTCGATTCTCGGCATCGACTCGGTGCTCTCACCAGCGGCGGAGCGGCAGGCGGCCTGGCAGCGCCTGGCGCGCGACCTGCCGCTGGGCAAGCTGGACGCCATGACCGAGACCAAGGGACTGGCGGACCTGCCAGCCCTGGCCGATGCGATCCTGAAGGGTCAGGTGCGCGGCCGCACGGTGATCGACGTTCGCGCCTAGGCGGGTTACAGTTCCGTAACATCGGGCTTTCGCCCGTTCCACCAGGGGCCGGGGGGCACGCTGGATGGCGGTTTGGTTCCGGGGCGCGCTCGCCGCGCTCGTGCTGGCTGCGGCGGTGCCGGCGGCGGCGAAGGCCGCCGATCCGGTGGCTGGCGATCTTGTCTGGCTTGAGCAGCTGGCGGCCAAGGGCGACGCCGAGGCCTGGTATCGCATCGGCATCATCAAGGAGCAGGGCATCGGCATCCCGCCGGATACGGCCGGGGCGATCGAGGCCTATCGCCAGGCCGCCGAGGCCGGCCATGCCGAGGCGCAGTTCCGCCTGGCGCAGCTTCTGGACAGCAGCGGCGGCGACCCGGCTTTGGCGCGCTACTGGTTCCAGTCGGCGGCGGCGCAGGGAATCGCGGCCGCCGCGTTCAACGCGGCGCTCTATGAGGAAACCGGCACGGGCGGTCCGGTCAACCTGACCGCGGCGCTGGATCACTACCGGCAGGCGGTGGCCGGCGGCATCGGACAGGCGGCGGCGCAGATCGCATTGCTCTATGCCGGCAGCAAGCTGGGCGAGCCGGACCTGGTGCGGGCGCTGGCCTGGATCAGCAAGGCGGTGGACATGGACACGCCCGGCGCGGCGGCGATCGCCAAGGACCTCGAAGCAGCGGCGAGCGCCGAGCAGCGGGCGGCCGCGGCCGAACTCGCCAAGTCGCTCTAGCCTTTCTCCGGCTTGGCCAAGCGGTGCAGCACCGCGCCGGTGGCGCGATAGGGCAGCCACTCGGTCAGCCGTTCCAGACCCAGGCGCTCGTAGAAGCCGCGCGCGGGATTCCAATCCAGCACTTGCAGATCGAGGCGCGGGCAGCCGCGCTTTACCGCGATGGCAGCGCAGGCACGCACCAGCTTCTCGCCGAGTCCAAGCTTGCGGGCCCAGGGCGCGACATAGAGATCCTCGATGTAGAGGCCGCGCCGACCTTGCCAGGTGGAGAAGTTGTGGAAGAAGAGGGCGAAGCCGGCGGCCTTGTCCCCGACCTCGGCCAGCAGCGACTCGAAGGCGGGGCGGGGGCCGAAGCCCTCGGCCAGCAGCAGTTCCTCGGTGGCCAGCACCTGGTCCTCGGCCTCTTCGAAGGCCGCGAGCTCGCGGATCAGGCGCAGCAAGGTCGGCACGTCGGCGGCGGTGGCCGGGCGGACGGTTGTCTCGGAGGTCTGGGTCATGCGGGGTCCTCGCAGGTGACGATGGCGATCAGGCGGGCAGGGCGCCCAGGTCCTCGCGCCGCAGGATACAGCCCTTGGGGATGGCGAAGCGGGCGTTGGACTGCTCGTCGCCCAGGCCGACCGTGGCGGCCAGCAGCAGGTAGGCGTCGTCCTCGGCCATCAGGTAGCCGACGGTGACGCAGCGCTGGGGCTGGATCTCCGGCGCCTCGAAGCACCAGTCGTTCTCGGCATAGGCATCGAGCCAGAGGATCCGCAGCAGGCGGGGCATGGCAGTCTCCGTTGGGGAAGAAGAGGGCCGCCGGCCTGCCGTCACGCAGTCGCCGCAGCTTGACCGGACGGTAACCAAAAAAGTTACTGCCGTCCAGTGTTTTTCTTCTTTCTCCGCCCCCGATCCCGCGACGCTAGACCCCCAGCAGCTCCGGCCAGTCGATCACGCGGTAGAGCTGCTTGATGCGGTCCTGGTCGATCTTCAGCTCCTCGCGCGGGTTGTACTGCTCCAGCACCAGGCGCTGACCGCGCAGGCCGACCATGCGCTTCAGCAGCGCGGCCTGCGCTTCGCCCTCCTCGGCCTGCAGCTCGACCACGACGTAGTCGCCGGGTCGCGGATGGCGCGAGCGCGTGCAGTAGACCAGGTCGCCAGGCTGGCGCCAGGGCGCCATGGACTCGCCGACGACATAGAGCGCGAAGACGTCGCGCAGCTGGCTGATACCCGGCGGACGGCGGGCGAAGTCCACCACTTCGCCGTTCAGCTCGAAGTCGGCGCCGCCATCGGCCCTGCCGCCGCGCGAGGTGCCGAGCACGGGAATGTCCCGCGCCAGCGCGCCGGCGGCGATCAGCGCGTGATCTTCGGCCGGCGTCACCTCGTTGGCGGGCGCCGCCGCTTCGCGCAAGGAGGGCGCGCCACGCGGCGTGCCCATCGGGAAGGTCTGCACCGCCGGCAGCAGTTCGGCCGGGTGGATCTGCAGCGCCTGGGCGATGCGCTCCATCCAACTCTGCGTCAGGCGGCGCTCGCCGCGTTCGAGGCGCGAGACCTGCATCTTGCTGGTGCCGATGGCGGCCGCCAGCTCCTCCTGGGTCATGTGCTGACGCTCGCGCAGCTCGCGAATGCGGTTGGGCAGCGGCGAACTGCCCTGTGGTTCGGGAAGCGGATTCTTCATGGGGCGACTCCTAACCGAAATCGTAACTATATTGTATATAATTGGATACTACTGTCTTGACAACCCTCTGCGGCGTTGGTAACCATATTGGCATTGTTGCCGCAGCCAAGAGGTTCGCGCGATGCCAGCGCCACAGAGTCGCTTTCTCGACCACCTAGCCCAACTGCAGGCGGAAGGCCATAGCGGCGGCACGATCGCCCAGGTTCTGCGCCTGCCACGCGCCGAGGCCGAACGCCTGCGCCTGGTGCGCCCGCTGCCCTGGAGTCACCTGGCCTGGCGCCTCGAGGCAAACCGTCTGCGCTGGCGCCGGAGCCACTGGCGATGAGCGCGGCGACCGTTGGCGCCCGGGTGGCGCGTTTCGCCGACGGCCGCGAGGTGGCGGTCTGGAGCCGCGAGGCGGTGGCCCTGCGCCTCGCCGAAGCCGCGCGCACGTTGAAGGCCCTGCCGGCCACGGGCTGTTTTCCGCAGCGGCTGGCCGCGCGCTGGCCCGCGGTAGTGCGCGGCTTCTGGGAAGTCTGGAACGCGTTGGACGGCGAGTCGGCGCGCCAGCGCTATGCCGAGGCGCGCCACGAGGAACAGCTTGGCCGCGCGGCACCTCGCGCGGCGGCGATCGACGCCATGGACGAGGCCCTGTCCTGGATCGGCTGGCTGGACGACCGGCGGCACGCACGCGTGCTCTGGGCCCTGGCACTTGGCCTGAAGCCGGGCCGCGTCGGGCGCGAGATGGGCATCACGCGGCAGACCGTGTCGGTCTGGCAGCGCAACGGCCTGGAACTCATCGTGCAGCGCCTCAATGCGCAACCCTAGCCCGCATAAATAACCGAAAGTGCAATCTTTGAGCTTGCAATTCTAACAGTTTTTGGTTACAAATACTGGATACTCGACGCACTCCGCCCTCCGGCCTTGGCCAGGGCGGGGTTACGCCGCCGGCCCATTGCCGCTCTGAATTTGAAGGAAGGCCCATGGCCAGACGAAGCCGCTTCGACGAGACCATCGCGCGCCGCCTCTGCCGGCGCCTCGCCGAGGGCGAGACGCTGGTCGCGATCTGCCGCGAGGCCGGCATGCCGGCGCGGCGCACGGTCTATGACTGGCTGGAGGCCCATGCGGTCTTCCGCGGCCTCTACCGCGAGGCGCGGCAGCAGCAGCTTGAGAGCTGGGCTGAGGAGATCGTCGCCCTGGCCGACGGCCTGGGTGCCGAGGAAGACCGCGACGCCGTGGCGCGCGTGAAGCTGCGCATCGAGGTGCGGCAGTGGCTGATCGCCCGCCTGGCCGGGCGCGGCGGAGAGCCCGATGAGTCCGGCCGCGACAAGCAGCGCGGACCCCTCGTCATCGAGGTCGTGACCGGCATCACGCGGCCTGGCGATCGCCCGGCGGGCGCGGCGCGCGACGAGAGCCAGAAAAGCGAAACCCATGACAGCGGTGCGTGAGCAACCAGGAAAGAAGGAGCAGGACCATGTGCATGTTCAAGCAGCCCAAGCCACCGAAGCCGCCCGAGCCGAAGCCGGCCGACGAGCTGGCGGACGAAGCAATCTCGAACAGCCGCCTCGCCGCCGCGGGCGATGCGCGCGATGCCACGCGGCTCACCAGCCCGCTCGGACAGCAGGTGGCGAGCACCTCGGCCACGAAGGCCCTGCTGGGGTGAGCGGGCGATCGCGGCACGTGGCCTCGGCGGGCTCCGATCCGCGCGGCGCCCGGCGGACCCGCGGGACCCGCCGGGCTGATGACTGGGGCGCGGCGGCGGCGAACGCGCGGGCTCCTGGTTTCTGGGGGAAACAGGGAGAGCAAGGATGATGGAAGACGATACTGCGCCGCAGCCCCTGGCCGGGCTGTCCATGGAAGACCAACCCTCGACCGAGGATGCGCTGTCGGCGGATCGGCAGACGGCGGCGGCTGGTGGCGGTCCGCGCGTGGGCGGCCCGGGGTTCCTGACCGATCCGGCCGGCTATGCGCTGGCCTGGTCGCCGGGCCTCGGCGCGGCGATCGCCGCCTGCGCGGACGCGACGGCGGCGGCCGAGCTGCTGCTGGGCGCGCAGGCGGCGCTCGGCATTCCCGAGGGGCGGCGCAGCCCCTGGACGCCGGCGGAATGCGAGGCACTGGTGGAGGAGTGGCTGATGCTGGAAGCCGAGCACGCCGTGGCCCCCGGCATGGCCGGCAGCCTGGCACGCGCGCGGGTGCGCCTGGCCTTCCTGCGCCAGCACCTGCTGGCCTTCCCGCCGCGCCTGCGACCGCCGGCACAGGACACGCTGGAGGCTCTGGGCCTCGGCGGGCGGCGGCCCGGGCTGCTGCGCGCCATGGCCCTGGCCCTGGAGCGCGGCAACCTGGTGCAGGCCTACAGCCTGGCGCTGCAGGACCTGCGCTTGCCCGAAGCCGCCGAGTGACCTGAGCGAGCGTCCCTCCGGACGCTGCCGCGACGACGCGAGGCGTTTCGCCGGCCGCCGGTCCAGGCGGGCGCTTCCGCGCGCCTTCCCCCGATGGAGGACTTGATGACGATCGACATGCGGACATACGAGCGCTTCAACACGCGGGTTGGGGCGAGCGCGTCGCGCCCGCCATTGGTGCCGCAGGCCTTCGTCGACGCCGAGAGCCTGGCCTTCGACCGGCGCGGGCAGGCTGCCACGGCCGGGCTGGAGAGCGGCACAGCGGTGCTGCTGGATCTGGCCGAGCGCGCGGCTACCTGGAGGCGGTGGGGCCGGTGACCGCCTCCGTGGTGGCGCCGCTGGAGGAGCGGCGTCGCCAGGCCGGGGTGGCGGCGGTGGCCGGGGCGCTGACGCAGCAGAAGGCGGTGCTGCGGCGCCTGGCGCTGCTGGGGGCGCCGCTCTCCACCCTGCGGGCGGTGGCCAAGGGACAGATCGAGCGGCTGCACGCGGACGGGCTGATGGCGGGGGACCGGGCGGCGCTGGAGCGGGCCTGGGACGAGGAGCTGGCGGGGAACTGGCTGCTGGGTCGGCTGGAGAGGGACGCCGACCTGCCGCTGGCCGAGCAGCCCGAGGCGGGCCTGCTGGAGCCGGAGACCTTGATGCACCTGGAGGGGGTGCAGCGCGCGCGCCAGGCGGCGCGACGAACGGAGAGCCTCGGCGGCGTGCTGCAGGGTGCGGTGAGCGGCGCGGCGGCGGGGCGGGCGCCGACGGCGGAGCAGACGGCGGCGCTGGAGGGGGAGCTGCCGGGGCTCAGCCAGGCGGCGGCGCAGGAGGCCGAGGACTGGCACCAGAAGCAGGACGCCATTCTGGGTCTGGTGGAGCGCAACCCGCTGCTGGGCAAGCTGAAGGACTTCGCCGGCGGCGGCCCGCTCTATCGCCGTCTGCTGGTGGAGCAGCAACGGCGGGCGGGTGTGCCGGAGGGCGAGCTGCGGATCTGGGACCGGACGGAGTCCGACGCGGCGGTGGCGGCGGTGCTGGCGCTGCCGGACGCGGAGGCACCTGAGTCGGAGCGGAGCACCGCGCTGCTGAGCTACGCGCGCCAGCACCTGGCGGGTCTGCCGGCGGAGCTG
>JAKOWB010000439.1 GCA_029781795.1 Pseudomonadota bacterium
CGAATCCTTCAGCGAGGCGGCGAAGAGGTTCCGCGGCGGCGGCGGCTCGACCGCGGGCGGCTCGCCGGCGAACGCGGCCTTGCGTTCCTCGTCGATGAGCTCGGCGCCTTCGGGGCGGAAATCGGCGGTCGGCTGATTTGTGTCGGCCGCCATGTCAGACCTTCTCCACTTCCGGTTTGCCGAGAAGCCCGGAGGGCAGGAAGATGAGGGTGATGGCGAGGATCGAGAAGGCCGCGACGTCCTTGTACTCGACGGAGAAATAGGCCGACCAGAAGGTCTCGATCATGCCGATGAGGAGGCCGCCGAGCATGGCGCCGGGGAGCGAGCCGATGCCGCCGAGGACGGCCGCGGTGAAGGCCTTAACGCCGGCGACGAAGCCGATATAGAAGTCGATCACCCCGTAATAGAGCAGGTACATCATGCCGGCGACGGCGGCGAGCGCGGCGCCGACGACGAAGGTGAGCGAGATCGTGCGGTCGACATTGACGCCGAGGAGGGCGGCCATGCGCGCGTCCTGCTCGCAGGCGCGCTGGGCGCGGCCGAGCGCGGTGCGCGAGATGAGCAGCGTGAAGGCGACCATCAGCGCGAGCGTCGTCACGATGATGATGATCTGGATGTTGGAGAGCTGGACGACGAAGCCGCCCTTCTCGAAGAGCGAATAGCCGCCGCGGATGATCGGCTGCAGCGGCTTCACCCGTGCGCCCTGGACGATCTGCACGAAGTTCTGCAGCACGATCGACATGCCGATCGCGGTGAGGAGCGGCGCCAGGCGGAAGGAGCCGCGCAGCGGCCGGTAGGCGATGCGCTCCACCGTCCAGCCGTACATCGCCGTCAGCACGACCGAGACGATCAGCACCACGGCCAGGGCCAGCGGTATCCAGGTGATGCCCAGCCAGCCGAGGATCAGGAAGGTGATGACCGTGTGGAACGCACCGATCATGTAAACGTCGCCGTGGGCGAAGTTGATCATGCCGATGATGCCGTAGACCATCGTGTAGCCGATGGCGATGAGGCCGTAGATGGCCCCCAGCGTCAGGCCGTTGATGAAAAACTGCAGAAAGGCGTCCATGCCTTACCCCTCGACCGAGCCCAGGGCGCTGGAGGGGTTGGAACGCGGTCGGGGCCAGGGCACAACGCGATGCCCTCATGCCGCCCCGCCCGGTCGCCGGCCGCGAACAGGCCGATTGCGTCCGGGACAGTCCCCCGCTGAAGTCCTTCCCCATCCCTGGCGGTAGCCGGTCCCTGCGCGTGTGGCAGTGTCCGGCACCGTTCTTGCTTGCTGGCGACCCTAGCCAAGCCACCCGGGGTCGGCAAGAGACATTCCGCCACGGCAAGGGCCGCGCGCCCAGAGACGTCGCGCCGGGCGGAACCGCCGGAGGTTGCACGCGTTCTCCTGGGCAAGACGTCCGACTGGACAGACACAACAGCGGGAGCGACACCATGCTCACCTGGGCCCTCACTTTCTTCATCCTGGCGCTGCTCGCCGCGCTGCTCGGTTTCACCGGGATCGCCGTGGCCTTCGCCGGCATCGCCAAGATCCTCTTCTTCGTTTTCCTGGCGCTGCTGGTCATCAGCCTGATCGCGCACGCCGTGCGCGGGCGCGCGCCACCGGTCTGATCCCCGTTCATCCGATCCCCGTTCATCCGGCCGCTAGACCGGCTTGAACTCGGGCGAGGCCTGGCGGCTTCGCCCGAGCAGGCCGTCCGGGCGCAGGGCCAGCACCCCCACCAGCAACAGGAAGACCAGGACATCCTTCCAGGCCGAGAGGCCGAGCGCGGCGGCCGCGGCCTCGACCAGGGCGATCACCAGGCCGCCCAGCAGGGCGCCGGGAACCGAACCGATGCCGCCCAGGATCGCCGCCGCCAGCGCCTTGAAGCCGGTCAGCAGGCCGATGTGGAAGTTGACCGCACCGTAGTGCAGGAAGGCGAATCCACCGGCGATGCCTGCCAGTCCGCCGCCCAGCAGGAAGGCGAAGCCGATCGCCTGGGGAACCGATACCCCCATCAGCGCCGCGCCGCGCGGATCGTCGCTGACCGCGCGCAAGGACAGGCCGAAGCGCGTGCGCGTGAGGATGCGCGAGAGCAGGAAGACCAGCACGACCGTCGCCAGCAGCACGACCAGATGGCCACGGCTGAGCACCAGTTGGAAGCCCGGCGCGTAGACCAGCGTCCAGGTGTTGCCGTCGCGATAGGGCAGCCAGCGGGTCTTCGCACCCTGCACCAGCCGCAGGCCCTCCTGCATGGCGATCAGCAGGCCGGTGGCGGCGACCAGCGCGCTCTGTCGCCCGCGCGCCGAGGCAGCGACCGGGCCGATCGGGCGGAAGGCCACGCGGTCGCTCGCCCAGCTCGCCGCTGCACCGCCCGCCAGCGCCAGCAGCAGGATTGCCGGCACCACGGCGAACCAGCCCGCGCCGAACCAGTGGTCGCCCACCAGGTAGGCGAGATAGGCCTGGAAGGCGCCGATGGTGAAGATCGTGCCGTAGGCCAGGTTGAAGACGCCCGAGGCAGCGAAGGCCAGCGTGAAGCCGATCGCGATGAGACCATAGAGGGCGCCGAGCGACAGCGCGTTGATCACCTGCTGGGCCAGGTGCAGCAGCGCCACCACCACCGGGTCCGCGGCGGCGTTCTTGGCATGGCGCTGCAGGCCGCGGAATTCCTGTCGCAGGAACTTGTTGAGCTGCTGGATGTCGTAGCGCGTGAGGCGGCCGTACTCGTCGCTGTCGAGCTGGTTGATCTGCCACTGGCCCTGGGTCTCGGTGCGCGGCAGGAACCAGCAGATGATCCAGCCCCGCGGCGCGGCCCCCGCCGGCTCCTTGCGGGTCCAATCGAAACGCACCGCCGCCGGCTCGTCCCGCCGGCCGATCTGCGTCTGGCTGGCGAGGTCCACCGGGTCTTTGGCGAAGCCGCCGAGCAACGCCTGGCAGCGGCGCAGCGGCTCGATCGGCGGCAGCGCGGAGGCCGGCGCCACGCTCTCCAGCAGCAGCAACAGCCCGAGCAGGACCGCGGCACAGGACCAGACGAGGCGGTGGGACCGGAGGGAATGGGCGGGCAACGCTACCGGCGACATGGCGCGGATGGTCGGCTCCGCCCCGCCGTCTTGTCAAGACCATCTAAATTGATTTAGATGGTTATATGCACCGTCACGACCAGCCGCACCACCCGTCCGCCGCTCCGTCGCCACTCAGCTCGCCGGGATCGCGCGCCCACAGCCTGGACCTGGTGGCCGGCATCCTGGCGCTGAACTTCACCAATACCTCTTCGGGCCGGGGCGGACCGGAGCACCTGGAGCATCTCAAAGCCGCCGGCGACGTGCTGGCCTGGGTGCATCACGCCGGCGGCCTGACGGACGCCGAGATGGCCGAGGCCGCGCGACTGGCACCGCCCGGCAGCGCAGCCGCGGTGGAGCTGTTTCAGGCGGCCCGTGCCCTGCGCGAGGCGGTCTATGACATCGCGCTGGCTTTCGCCGAGCAGCGCCTGCCGCCGGCGGCGGCCCTGGCGGCCCTCTCGGCGATCCACGCCGACTGCCTTTCGACTGCGGGGCTCGTCCCGCGCCCCAGCGGCGGCTTTGCCTGGGGCTGGGACCTGGGACGAAACCTGGTGCATGCGGTCCTCGGCCCCATCGCCCTCTCAGCCGCCGGCCTGCTGCTGGGCATGGACCTCAGCCGCGTGAAGCAGTGCGGCGGTCAGCATTGCGGCTGGCTCTTCTTCGACCAGACGAAGAACAAGCGGCGCCGCTGGTGCGAGATGAGCGTCTGCGGCAACCGCGCCAAGCAGCGCCGCCTGCGGCGCCGGCGCGGCGCGGCGGCCTAGCAGTTCGGCCGCCAGGGCTCCAGGAAGCAGGGATCGAGGCTGAAGGCCGGGCTCTGGTAGCTGCTGTCGGCACAGGCCGCGAGGCCGGTCAGCAGCAAGGCCAGCAGCAGAACGCGAGTCATGGCTTTCCCTCCGCACCAGCCGCCCGATGGTGCGGCACCCCGCCGCATCATGCCCGCTCCGCCCGCAGCCGCGCCAGCGCGCTGTCAGCAGTTGGGCCGCCAGGGTTCCCAGAAACAGCGGTCCAGGGTATCCGCCGGTGCCCGGTACCCCTTCGATTGGCAGGCCGCGAGACCGGCCAGCAGCAGGCAGCACAGCAGAGTCCGACCCAGGATCCTCATTCGACCGGCTCCCAATGGCGTTCGTGGTCAGCATGACAGCGGAGCCGGCCGGCACCTTGATCTGGAGCAAGCCACAGGCTGGGGCGTAGACTCGCGGGCAACAGCCAGGGAGGCCGCCTTGCCCGACCGAGCCACGCCAAGCGCCCAGCGCTTCACCGTAAGCCGGGCCGAGGGGGCCCATTTCGACCCCAAGGGCCTGCGCAGCTTCTTCGCCTATCGCGACCTCGGCCTTGCCGGCGCCACGGACGGCGCCTTCCACGCCCAGGTGATTCGCGCCAAGGAGGCCTGCAGCGCCGGGACCGGCCGCCACCGCCACACCCTGGCCTTCCAGTTCGTCTATGTCCTGAAGGGCGAGGTCACCTTCTGGTACGAGGGCCAGGGGCGGGTCACCTTCCGCCCCGGCGACAGCGTGCTGCAGCCGCCGGGCATCGCCCACGAGCTGGTAAGCTGTAGCGCCGACTGCGAGCTGCTGGAGATCACCAGCCCGGCCGACTTTGCCACCGACCCGGCCTGAAGCGAGGGCCGGCTGAGACAAGACAGCGCTTAACCCGCCGGAGGCGCTATGCTAAGCGCCTGCCGCAATCAGAACGGCCTGCCTGACAGAGGATCGCCATCCATGAGCCCCGCCGAGACCGCGCAGAAGCTGAAGCCTACCTCCCACCGCGCCGCCTTCGTCTGGGAGGACCCGCTGCTGCTGGAAGAGCAGCTCAGCGAGGACGAGCGCATGGTGCGCGACGCCGCGCGCGCCTACTGCCAGGACAAGCTGATGCCGCGCATCAAGCTGGCCAACCGCAACGAGACCTTCGACCGCGCCATCATGACCGAGCTGGGCGAGCAGGGCCTGCTGGGCGCGACGCTCCCGGAGACCTATGGCTGCGCCGGCGTGAACTACGTCTGCTACGGCCTGGTCGCGCGCGAGGTGGAGCGGGTCGACAGCGGCTATCGCTCGGCCATGTCGGTGCAGTCCTCCCTCGTCATGCACCCGATCCATGCCTACGGCACCGAGGCGCAGCGGCGGAAGTGGCTGCCCAAGCTGGCGACCGGAGAGTTCGTCGGCTGCTTCGGCCTGACCGAGCCCGATGCCGGCTCCGACCCCGGCTCCATGCGCACCTTCGCCAAGAAGGTCGACGGCGGCTATGTCCTGAACGGCGCCAAGATGTGGATCACCAACTCGCCGATCGCCGACATCGCCGTGGTCTGGGCCAAGAGCGATCCCGACAACAAGATCCGCGGCTTCGTCGTCGAGCGCGGCATGAAGGGTTTCACCACACCGAAGATCGAGGGCAAGTTCTCGCTGCGCGCCTCGGTCACCGGCGAGATCGCGCTGCAGGACGTCTTCCTGCCCGAGGAGAACCTGCTGCCGAACGTCGAGGGCCTGAAGGGTCCCTTCGGCTGCCTCAACCGCGCGCGCTACGGCATCGCCTGGGGCGCGCTGGGCGCCGCCGAGTTCTGCTGGCACGCGGCGCGGCAGTACACCCTGGACCGCAAGATGTTCGGCCGCCCGCTGGCGGCGACGCAGCTGATCCAGAAGAAGCTGGCCGACATGCAGACCGAGATCGCCATCGGCCTGCAGTCCTGCCTGCGCGTCGGCCGCCTGATGGACGAGCACAAGGAGCTGCCGGAGGCGATCAGCCTGATCAAGCGCAACTCCTGCGGCAAGGCGCTGGACATCGCGCGCCAGGCCCGCGACATGCACGGCGGCAACGGCGTCTCGGACGAGTTCCACGTCATCCGCCACGTCATGAACCTCGAGGCGGTGAACACCTACGAAGGCACGCACGACGTCCACGCGCTGATCCTCGGCCGCGCGCAGACCGGGCTGCAGGCCTTCTCGTAAGGCCCACCGTTCCGCCGCGATGGCGCCCGACTGCCGCCGAGGTTCCCTGCCCTGCTAGCATGATCCGGCGGCGGGAGGGGCCATGAGCGGCGGCAGTCAGGCGCCACAGAGGAGCGAGACAGGGTTCCTGCTGCGAGCGGTGCTCGTCGCCTTCCTCTGGCTTGCCGGTGTCGGACTTGCCGGCGTCAGCCTGGCGGCGCTGGCCGGCCCGCTGCACTGGACCTTCCTGCTGCTCACCCATTTCCGGCCCTGGATGGCCGCCGCGGCGCTGTTGTTGACGCTTCTGGCCCTCGGCCTGCGGCAGCGCTGGTGGGTCCTGGCGCTGCTGCTCTGCCTCGTCGCAAATGCCTGGCCCGTGGCCGTGGCCTGGAACGCCCGCGCACCGCTGGACGCCGGTTCGGATGGCCGACAGATCAAGGTGCTGACCTTCAACCTCTATTACGGCAACGACCATCTGGACGAAGTCCGCCGGCGCATCCTTGCCAGCGACGCCGACCTGGTGCTGCTCAGCGAGGTGCTGGCCCGCCACGCCCCGTTGATCCAGGCGCTGGCCGCCGCCTATCCCTATCACGCGCTGCCGGGCAGCGAGGGCGGCCAGGGCGAGGCCCTGTTCAGCCGCCTGCCGCTGGGCGAGATGATCCGCCGCCGCGCTACCGAGTCCGCCAGCCTCTGGATCGTCCAGGCCGAGGCTGCCGGCCGGCCGCTGGAACTTTTCCTGGGACACCCCCTGCCCGCCGCCAACTCCGCCCTGAACCGGGTGCACAGCGCCTGGTTCGAAGCCGCCGAGGCGGCGCTGGACGAGGTACCGCCCGGGCGGCCGCTCCTGGTGATCGGCGATCTCAACGCCACGCCCTGGTCGCCCCGCCTCGCGGCGCTGATGGCCAAGGGCCATTTGGGTTGGACCGGCGACGGCCTGGGTACGTGGCCGTCGCGCTTCCCGCGCTGGGCCTCGCTGGCGATCGACCATGTCCTGGTCTCCCCGGGCTTCGCCGTGATCGCCAGCCGGACCGAGACCTGGCCCGGCAGCGACCACCGGGCGCTGATCGTCGACCTCCGGCTACCCATGCAGGAATAGCGTTGCGGCCGCCGGCCCGCCCTCTGGCAGCCTGCCGCCAATGTCCGCCGGTCCCACCCAGCCATGACGACCGTCGTCGCGCCGCTGCATGCGCCGGAGCGGACGGTGATGCTGGGCATCGGCTGCACCATCCTGGCCTACGGCCTCTTCACCTGCCACGACACGGTGATCAAGCTGCTGACCGCCAGCATCACGGTCTGGCAGATCATGTTCTTCCGCAGCCTGACCATCGTGGTGGCGAGCCTGGCGATCGGCCGCCGCAGGCTGCTGGAGCGCGCCGTCGCCACGCCCTCGAAGGGGCCGCTGCTGCTGCGCGGCGTGGTGATCCTGGGCGCCTGGCTCTGCTACTACAACGCCGCGCGCGAGCTGCAGCTCGCCGAGGTGACGACGCTCTACTTCGCGACCCCGGTTCTGGTCTCGCTGCTGGCCATCCCGCTGCTGGGCGAATCGCTGCGCCACGGCCGCTGGATCCCGGTGGTGCTGGGCTTCGTCGGCGTGATCGTGGCCAGCGGGCTGGTCGAGCTGCGCTTTGCCTGGCCCATGGCGCTGGTGCTGGTCGCCGCCTGCTTCTGGGCCTGGGCGACGATCCAGGTGCGGCAGATCGCGCTGCGCGAGTCCACGCTGGTGCAGATGCTCTACTCCAACGGCTTCTTCGTCGTGGTCTGCGGCGGCGTGCTGCTGTGGCTCTGGCAGACCCCGAGCTGGCATCAGCTCTGGCTGCTGCTGGCTGTCGGCGGCATCGGCGGCATCGCCCAGTTCTTCATGTTCGAGGGGCTGCGCCGTGCCCCGGCCTCGGTGCTGGCGCCCTTCCAGTATACCTCGCTGCTCTGGGCCTTCGTCCTCGGCTGGCTGGTCTGGGGCGACTGGCCGCGGCCCGAAGTCTTCGCCGGCGCCGCGCTGATCCTGGCCAGCGGCGCCCTGGCGATCTGGATCCAGCGGCGGGCGCGGCGCCTGCCGGCCGCTTTGTCGAATCCTGGATAGTCGGCGCCGCGTCGCTGGCGAGCCGACGGCGGAAGCGCCGCGCCACAGTGCCTCCCGCCCCAGCGAGGAGCCGCCACGCGATGAAGATCACCGCCGTCCGCCACAGCCAGCACACCATCCGCTTCGAGCCGGCCTTCCGCCCCTCGTGGGACACCCGGCCGCGCACCGCCTTCAACTGCGACCTGGTGCGGGTCGAGACCGACCAGGGCGTGACCGGCATCGGCGCCGGCTATGGCGTCTCCGGCATCGAGCAGTTCGCCGAGCTCTTCGTCGGCCGCGATCCGCGCGACCTGGAGCGGCACTTCCGCATCATCGACAACATCTCCTTCCACTACGGCCGCTTCTATCCGCTCGACCTGGCGCTCTGGGACCTCTACGGCAAGCTCGCCGGCGAGCCGGTCTGGCGCCTGCTGGGCGGCGGCTCCGGGCGGGTGCGCTGCTACGCCTCCTCCGGCTCGCTGAAGACGCCCGAGCAGCTCGCCGAGATCGCGCTGCGCTTCCGGGCCGAAGGCTTCCCGGCGATGAAGGTGCGCTTCCAGCGTGCCCGCTGGCAGGACGACATCGCCGCACTCAGCGGCGTGCGCCAGGCGGTGGGCGACGACTTCATCCTGATGGTGGACTGCAACCAGGGTTGGCGCATGCAGTGGGACCAGGCCGTGCCCTGGACCTTCAAGGACGCGCTAAACGTGGCGAAGCACCTGGAAGAGCTCGACGTCTACTGGATGGAGGAGCCGCTGCACCGCGGCGACTATGCCGGGATGCGCGCGCTGCGGGCCGCGACCTCGGTGCGCATCGCCGGCGGCGAGCTGACCAAGGAGCTGCACGAGCTGCGCGAGCTCGTCACCACCGGCTGCCTCGACGTGCTGCAGCCCGACGTGGTCTGCACCGGCGGCATCACCGGCCTCAGGAAGATCGCCACGCTGGCGCGCGAGCACAACCTGGACTTCACGCCGCACACCTGGGGCGACGGCATCGGCCTCCTCGCCAATGCCCAGCTCGCCGCCGGCGCGCACACCAAGCTGCTGGAGTTCCCCTACGACCCGCCGGAGTGGCTGCCCACGATCCGCGACTTCCCGCTGGCCGAGCCGGTGCTGGCCGACGCGGAGGGCTACATCGACCTCGGCACGGCGCCGGGCCTCGGCCTCGTGCTCGACGAGGAGAAGCTGGCGCGGACGAAGGTCTAGGGAATGCCCCGCGGCCATCCCGCGAGGCGCGCCCAGCATAGGGGAAAAGAAACAGACTGGCGAGATCGGGCGCGGGGCTATAGGTGAACGGCTCCTTCGCGACGGGAGCACCCCATGACCAACGCCTGCGGCCTCGACTTCGGGACCTCCAACTCCGCCCTCGGCGTGATCCGCCAGGGCCGGGCGGAACTGGCCGAACTCGAAGACGGCGCGGCGCTGCTGCCCAGCGCCATCTTCTTCGACTTCGAGCTGGGGCGGCCGGTCTTCGGCAAGGCCGCCATCGCCGGCTACATGGCCGGCGCCGAGGGGCGCCTGATGCGGGCGTTGAAGTCGATCCTCTCCAGCAGCCTGATCAAGGAATCGACGCAACTGAACCGGCGCCGCATCACGCTGGAGCAGGTCGTGGTGCTCTTTGTCGGCGAGATGAAGCGCCGCGCCGAGGAGGCCCTGGGCCGGCCGCTCGACGCCGTGGTGCATGGCCGCCCGGTGCACTTCGTCGACGGCGATGCGGCGCGCGACCGCTTCGCCGAGGACACCCTGGCCTCCATCGCCCGCCAGGCCGGCTTCGGCGAGATCTCCTTCCAGTACGAGCCGCTGGCGGCCGCGCGCGCCTACGAGGCGACGGTGACGGCCGAGACCCTGGCGCTGATCTGCGACCTGGGCGGCGGCACCTCGGACTTCTCCGTCGTGCGCCTCAGCCCCCGGCGTCGCGCCGCCGCCGCGCGCAAGGACGACATCCTGGCCAGCTTCGGCATCCGCCTGGGCGGCACCGACCTCGACCGCCTGCTGTCGCTGGAGGCCGCCATGCCGCTGCTCGGCCTCGGCTCGCTGCTGCACAACAAGAGCCTGCCCCTGCCGCGCGGCCTCTACAGCGAGCTGGCGGACTGGCCCAGCATCAACCAGCTCTATACCCCGGCGACGCGCCGCCTGGCGCGCGAGCTGCACGAGGACGCGCAGGAGCCGGCGAAGCTGGCCCGCCTGCGCCGCGTGCTGGAGCAGCAGCTCGGCCACCGCCTCGCCCTGGCGGTCGAGCAGGCGAAGATCGACCTCTCGGACAGCGACGCGACCGGCATCGACATGGCCTTCATCGAGCCCGGCCTGACGGCGCCGGCTACCCGCGATGGCTTCGAGGACGCGGTGGCCGGCGAGCGGTCGCGCCTGGCGGAGGCGGTGCGCGAGACGCTGCGCCGGGCCGGCACGCCGCCGGACGCCATCGGCAGCGTCTTCCTGACCGGCGGCTCCAGCCGCGTGCCGGTGCTGCGCAAGGCCATCGCCAGCGTCGTGGACCCGGCCCGCTTCGCGCGCGGCGACGACCTGCTGTCGGTGGCGCTGGGCCTGACGGAAGAAGCGCGGCTGCGCTACGCCTAGGGTACTGGGCCTAGAGCGCCGCCGGGACGCCGCGGCGGGCGCGTTGCACCTTGCGCTCGCGCAGGGCGATGTAGACACCGCTGGCGACGATGATGGCGATGCCGGCCCAGGTCCAGGCATCGGGAAAGTCGCCGAACACGAGATAGCCCAGCGTCGCCGACATCATCATCTCGCTGTAGTAGAAGGGGGCCAGCAGCGAGGCCTCGGCGTAGTCGTAGGCGCGGATCAGCAGGAAGTGGCCGACCACGGCGATGGCGCCGATGCCGGCCATCATGGTCCAGGCCTCGGCGTCCGGCCAGTGCCAGACCCCCTCGCCGCCCGTCAGCATCACGGCGCTCAGCACCACGTTGCCGAACAGCGCGGTGTAGGTCAGCGTCACCAGCGGCGGCGCGGTGCCGGCCAGCTTCTTGGTGGCGATGACGTAGAAGGCGAAGCTGCAGCCGCTGCCCAGCGCCAGCAGCGAGCCGAGCCCCACGTCCTGGAAGCCCGGGCGCACGATGATCAGCACGCCGAGGAAGCCGACGCCGACAGCGAGGCGGCGGCGCCAGCCGACCTTCTCCCGCAGCAGCCAGGGCGACAGCAGCGTCACCAGCAGCGGGCTGACGAAGGAGAGTGCGAGCGTGTCGGCCAGCGGCAGCAGGGAAAGGGCGCCGAAGAAGCAGATCGTGGCGCCCAGCAGGAAGGCGCCGCGGATCACCTGCAGCCCCTGCTTGGGCAGCAGGATCGCCTTCAGCCGGTAGCGCCAGAGCACGAAGGGCGCCAGGAACAGAAAGTGGAAGAAGAAGCGCGCCCAGGAGATCTGCCAGACCGAATAGCTGGCCGAGAGCCATTTCCCCAGCGCGTCCATCGCCGGGATGATGAAGAAGCCCAGCACGATGATGGCGATGCCGGTCAGTGGGCTGCGGGCGGTCGGGGTAGTGCTCATATGGCGCGGAGCAGATCATGCCGGACCCGCGCCGTCGAGCGCCGGGTCGGCCGGAGCCTAGACGGGATCGAACCGAAGGCCGAGCAGCCCGATCGCCAGTTGGCGCCGGTCCTGGCTCAATCCCAGGCTGGCCGGACTGCGCGCGTCGGGCAGGTCGAACAGAACGACGAGTTCCCCCTGCCCGGCCGGCCGGGCCGGCAGGGGCAACGACAGCTCCGTCTGGCCGCCGCGCTCCAGGCTCCACCACTGCGGCCCGCCGTCACCCAACGCGATCCCGATCCGCTGCCGGGCGAGGCCGTGAGCCAGGAACGGCCTGACCGCGATCGACAGTGTCTCCGCCCGCGCGGGGATGGCCGACCAGGGTATCGCCAGGCGCGCTTGGGCGCCGACGGACCAGGCCCCCCAGTCCGCCAGCGGGGACCAGCCGTCGCGCAGCAGCTCGCCGGCGCTGGGATGGCGGCTGCTGATCGTCATCTTGCCTGACAGCGGCGGCGGCGGCGGCGGATCAGAGGTGCGCCGCGCCCACTCCAGGCCGCTCAGGGCCGTGCCGCGCAGGAACTGCGGATCCTGCCAGGCCCACAGCCGGTCATAGCCCTCGCGGCGGCCGACGTCGTTCGGCAGGTAGTTCCAGGCCACCTGATCGACTTCGGCCGCGGCGCGCAGATGCACCCAGCCGGCGAAGAGCAGCATCGCCAGCGCCAGCGGCCGGGCCAGGCGCCAGGGCGCCGACGCCCCGGCAAGCAGCCGCGAGGCGGCGGGCAGCAGCAGCACGAAGCAGAAGGGCAGCGCGTCGCTCATCAGGCGCGGGCCGACGCTGTGCCCCCCGAACCAGTTCGGGCTGGCAGCGGCGAGAATCCACTGCGCCGACAGCATCGCCGCCGACAGGTGCACCAGGGGATCGCGCCGCGCCGCACGGTCGATCAGGGCGGCCGCGCAGAACAGCAGGAAGGGACACCAGACCAGAAGACCGCGCGAGGGGCTGAGCAGCGGCCCCCAGATCGTCTCGCTCGCGGTGATGTAGGGGCGCCAGTGAAAAGTGCCGGGCTGGTAGTAGTCGGGCAGCGGCACCCCGTAGATCGCCCAGTTGGCGGCCCCCCAGGCCAGCGCCAGCACCGCGCCGATCGCCAGGAATCCCGGCAGCTGGCGGCGGTGATGCAGCAGCAGGTGCGCCGACACCAGGATGGCGAAGGCCCCCGCCCAGGGCCGGCAAACCACCGCGAAGGCGACGGGAACGGCGGACCAGAGAAGGGCTGAGGGCCGTGTCCGGCCCGCCAGAAGCAGGCAAAGGGTGGCGCTGTAGCAGAGCATCACCGGCCCGTGCTGCCAGAGCCCCCGGGTCGCGCTGGACAGCAGTGGCGTCGCGAGGACGAAGACCAGGGTCAAGCCGGCGGCCAGTATCACCCGGCCGGACAGGCGTCTGAGCAGCCGAAACAGCAGCCACGCCGTCAAGGCGCCGATGATCGAAGCCGCGAGCTTGGAGACGCGCGCCCATTCCTCGCGCGCCAGGAAGGAGGGTTCGTCCAGCAGGGGATCGAACGGCGCGAGCGCCGCGACAAGCGGCAACGCCAGGATCGAGGCGCCCAGCGGATAGAAGGGCAAGGCGCGCGCACCTTGCCACTGGATGGCGTGGTGCGCCTCGTAGGTTTCCACGAAGCGCGTCACCTCCGGCGATCCGCTGGTCAGCAGGGCATAGCTCACCGGTACAGCCAGGTAGCTGTCGCTGTCATGGCGGATCGGCAGGATGGCAAAGAAGGTCGCCAGCAGCGCGGTCGCGGCGAGCTGCAAAGCAAGCGAAATGCATAACCTTCTATTGTCGCGCCGCAGCAGAGGAGAGGGATCGAAACGCCGCCTGCGCTGCGGCGCGGCCGTCACCGTGTCATCGTTCCCGCTGCCGGGGGAGAAGCCACCGGCCGCAGGCGATCGAAGCGGAAGCGCAGCAGGTACCACAGCGCCTTGATGCCGTCGGTCCAGCGGATCTTCTTGCCCTCGGCATAGGTCCGCCCGTAGTAGCTGACCGGGCTCTCGTAGATGCGCCAGCGCTTGGCGCGGGCCACGCGGGCGCAGAGCTCCACCTCGATGCCGAAGTCGTCCGAAGTCAGGCGCAGCGAGCGCAGCACCTCGGCCCGGAACATCTTGGTGCAGACCTCGATGTCGACGAGCTGCTGATTGTAGAGCAGGTTGAACAGGCCCGAGATCAGCTTGTTGCCGAGATAGTGGTGGTAGTAGAGGGCGCGATGCGGCAGGCCGGCGAAACGGCAGCCGAAGACCGCGTCGGCCACGCCGCGCCGCACGATGAGGTCGTACATCGTCGTCCAGTCGGCCGGGTCGTACTCCAGGTCGGCATCCTGGATCACGATGATCTCGCCGGTGAACGCGCCGAAGCCGGTGCGCAGCGCCCCGCCCTTGCCCCGGTTCTTCTCGTGCAGGATGACGCGGAGCGTCACCTCCTCGCCCGGCGTCGCCGTCAGCTCGCCCTCGGCGTCGAGGCCGAAGGCGCCGCCCCGGCGCGAACCGTCCGGCGCCGCGCGCCCTAGCCACTCGCGTGTGCCGTCCTTGGAGCCGTCGTCCACCACGACGATCTCCTTGGGAACGCCAGGCAGGGCCGCGGCGGCCTCCACCAGGGCGCGGCCCAGCGTGGCGCGCTCGTTGTAGACGGGTATGACGATGGAAAGCATGGCCCCCCGCGACCGTTCCCGGCCTGCTTAGCGGACCCAGGCGCGGCCGGCAAGGCGGCTTGCGGCCGGCACCGAAGGCGGCGAGGCTAGCAGGACGCAACCGCTCTGGAGCAACGCCGATGCTTCGCCGCCTGACGGTCCTGTTGCCCCTCTTCGCCGCCACCGCAGTCCTGGCCGACCCTGCCTTCATCGCCGGCGACAGCTTCACCTACGAGCGGGTGAAGTACGACGCCACCGGCAAGCAGACCGAACGCAGCGAGGTGACCTGGGAGATATTGGAGTCGACCGACAGCGGCCACCGCATCCGCGTCGACGAGCTGCTGAACGGCACGCCGACCAGCAGCGTCTGGACCTTCGATCGCGACAACAACGCCCTGGAACAGGAACTTGGTCACTGCCGCAATGTCACTGTGCCCGACAACGGCCGCTACCGCTGGCCAATGGGCACCGGCTCGACCTGGAACGTCGACTTCGACGCCACGTCCTACTGCCAGTACGAGACGCTGGAGACCAAGCCGCTGAGCCATTGCGAAGTGCGCGCCCAGGTGGTGAACCAGGGCAGCTACAGCTTCCTTGGCCATGATTGGCCGACCATCGCCATCGAGCGCGTCGTGGCCTGCGGCGGCCCCGGCGACACGCTGGCGGGCGGCATCGCCATCCGCTGGGAGAAGGAAGAACTCTGTCCCACGCTCGCCGTGCGCTGCACCCTTGAGTATGACTGGGTGGTGCTGCGCGAAGGCCAGTGGACGCCGGCGCTGCTCGCCGCCTATCGCGCCGCGCCCGAGCAACAGGCCTGGGCCGGGCGCGTGCGCGAGGAGATCAGGGACGCCGTCCTGAAGTAGCGGGCGGGCCCCTCTAGAAGAACGCGATGGTGCGGATCTCGATCGAGGCGCGCTGCGGCGCGTCGGCCGGCGTCGTCGGGTCGGGGAAGGCGGTGTGCGCCGACCAGCGGGCGCGCACCGCGTCGCTGTCGAAGCACTTGATCAGCACCACCTCGTCCGTCGCCATGGCCGGGAAGTAGAACCACTGGTGCCGGTCGCTGTGGTGGAAGAGGTAGGTCTCGCCCACCCGGTCGCGATAGATCAGGTCGCTGGTCACCGCGTCCTCGAAGGCGATGGTCCGTGCGTCGGCCAGCGCCAGCGGGAAGTGCAGCAGCGGCGCCTTCAGCGGCCGCCAGACGTTGATGAAGGCATAGCGGCGCTGCAGCAAGCCCTCGGCCTCGTCCGGCAGCAGGTCGCGGATGCGCTGCGGCGCCGACTTCAGCGTGTAGTCGTTGTGCACGCGCGGCACCGGCTCGCGCACCGGCGTGCCGTCGGGCTTGGTGCCACCAGCGGTGCGCAGCGTGTGGTCGAAGACCAGCACCCGGCTGGCCCCGGTCTCCGCCGCCACCAGGCGCTCCATCTCGGGGTAGTAGTCACGCTCAATGGCAGCGTCGTCATAGAGGTCGACGGCGGTGGCATGCTTCAGCAGGCGGAAGCCCTGGCGGTCGAGCGAGAGCTCGTCGGCCAGCAGGCGGCCGTTGCGGATGAAGGCCGTGACCAGATGCTCGGGCGCGAAGCGCTGCGGCCGGCCGGCCGGCGGCGGATACTGGTAGGTGAAGGGGCGCTCCACGGTCGGCGCCAGGTAGGTCAGGGTGCCGGTGACACCGGCGAGATCCAGGGGTGCGCTGTCCATGGGACGGCTCCTTGTTGTCCGATGTCTTGAGTGTATTCATTCCCGATGAGCGCGGAATATACCGCCTCGTCCTATTAACTGTGCCATCCCGGAACGTATCCAATCTGTGTGACGACGCCGGCCGCGCCTCCTGGCAAAGTCCTCGCAGTTGTTGCGGCTTATCCAAGCGCGTTCGAGCACCGTGGGGGAGCTCTCGTCATGGCCCGTGCAACGCTCCATCTCCTCGCCCTCCTCGCCGTCCTGATGATCGCGCCGACGCCGGCGCCGGCGCAGCAGCCCTGGACCCAATGGATCGACCTCAATCACTGCGCCATGACGCGCAGCGGCTGGCTCGCCATCGCCCAGGGCAATCCCGGCTTCGGCTGGGCGCTCGCGCCCGGCGCCCAGAACAACGCGACCTTCGCCGAGGCGGCGGCGCGCCTCGACGTGCTGCGCCTCAGCACGGCACAGAGCGACAGTTCCTCGATGCCGAGCTTCCGGCAGCATTGCTGCCAGGTGAAGATCTGGGAGAACACGCAGACCGGCCAGTCCGTCATCATGCCGGAAGACCAGCTGCCGGGGTTCGGCTTCCAGCTCTCGTCGCTCAACATGCCGCTGCAGTGCTGCGAGGACGCGGCGCTGGCGCTCGGCAGCGACCCGCTGGGCTGCACCAGTGTCAGCCTGATGTCGGTGCCAGGCGGTCTGGTCGGCATCACACCCGCGGGTCCCGTCTCGCTGACCGGGCCGGTGACGATTCCCAGCAATCCGCCGGTGACCGTGGCCTCGGCCAACAGCACGGGCGGCGGGTCCGGCTATGCCGCGGGCACCTATCTCGGCTGCTTCCGCGACCCCAACTCGCCCTTCGACCTGGATGGCTACCTGGAGCGGAGCTGGCAGAACACGCCGCAGCGCTGCCTCCAGACCTGTGCCGACAAGGGCTTCCGCTTTGCCGGCGTGCAGTATTCGGAAAGCTGCCTCTGCGGCAACCAGTACGGCCAGTTCGGCACGGCGGACAACTGCAGCATGACCTGCACCGGCGACAGCGCGCAGATCTGCGGCGGCATCAACGCCAACTCGGTCTACGCCACCGGCCGCTGAAACCCCCGGCACGGCCGAGGTTCAGTCTGCCCGCGCTCCTTGCTAGTCTGTCCGGCAAGAGTCGCTAGGGGGAGCCGGCGTGCCATCGCTCGCAGCGCTTTGCAGAGAGGCCCAGGCATGAAAGGCCTGCGGCGCCT
This sequence comes from Pseudomonadota bacterium, assembly GCA_029781795.1. Lineage (GTDB taxonomy): Bacteria > Pseudomonadota > Alphaproteobacteria > Kiloniellales > JACOMY01 > JAKOWB01. Next base: position 17,084 of record JAKOWB010000439.1, read on the forward strand.
GCTCGTCATCATTGCCGTACTGATCGTCCCCGCCGGCCTGCTGATCTTCGGCCTGCAGGGTTACATCGTCCGCAACGCGGTGGTGACAGCCGAGCTGGTGGATCTGCGCGCGCCCATCAGCGGCGACATCACCCGCTTCGACGTGCGGCGCGGCAGCTACCTGCCGGCGCGCACGGCTGTCGTCTCCATCAGCGACCCGCGGCGCGACGAGCGGCAGGTCGAGGAGACGGCGAACCGCATTGACCGGGTCGAGGCCGACCTCGCCGCGCGACGGGCCGAGCTCGCCGCCCTCGACAGCGAGATCGACGGGCTGGACAAGCGGCTGGACCGTTCCCTGGACAGCCTGCACGCCGACCTGGCGCTGCGTCAGGAGATCGCGCAGGCGCAGCGCGTCGGCCTGGTCGCCCGCATCGAGTACCTGACCAAGCAGTACGAGCGTGCCAAGCGCCTGCAGGGCAGCGCCGCCTCGCAGTCCGCCATGGAAGCGGCAGACGCCGACATGCAGGAGGCGACGGCGGAGATGCAGGCGCTGGACCTGACGATTGCCCGCCTGGCGCAGCAGCAGGGCTACCTCGCCGACCGCCTGCTCATCGCCGACCTGGCCGACGACGCTATCGCGGTTAACGGGGACCTGCGCGACCTGCGCCAGAGCCGGCGTGAGTCGGCGCTGGCGATCGACCTGCTGCAGAACGAGCTGGACGCGCTGCGCGGCGAGCAGGCCAGCGCCGCGCGCCACCTGGCCAAGGTCGGAACGGTCGAGCTTGAGCTGCCGGACGACAGCGTGGTGTGGGAGGTGCACAAGAGTGTCGGCAGCAGCATTGCCGAAGGCGTCAAGCTGCTGTCCTACCTCTCCTGCGACGGCCGCTTCGTCGAGGCGGCGATCGACGATTCGACCGTGGATCTCCTGCAGCCGGACCACCCTGTGACCGTGCATCTCTACGGCTCGCACGTGGAGATCCCCGGCCACATCCGCCTGGTCTATGGCTCGGCCGGCGAGGTCTCGGCGCAAGCTGGCCTGGCCGCGCGTGTCGGCGAGCTGGGCGGCAACGACGCCGTGGTGCTGATCGAGATCGAGCCCGCGACGCCCGAGGCCCGCCTGCACCGCCTCTGCGACATCGGCCGCACCGCCTGGGTCGAGTTCGACGGCATCGGCCTGCTCGACCCGCTGCTGAACCGCATCTTCTAGGCCCCGAGCACGCGGCGCACACGCTCGCCCAGCAGCGCCAGGCGCTCGGCCGGCTCGTTGGCGAAGACGAAGCGGATGTACTGCGCGCCATGCGTTTCGCCCCAGCCCCGCATCGGTGTGGCGCAGACACCCTGGTCGAAGAGCCGCCGCGAGGTATCGGCGCCGTCCAGGCCATAGTCGCTGGTGCGCAGCAGCAGCGACCAGCCGCCCGAGGGCACGCCGACCGGCAGCCCGGCGAGGCCCCTCAGCACCGTGTCGCGCCGCCGCTCCAGCTCGGCGACATAGGGCGGCAGGGTCTCGGCCGAGCGCTCCAGGGCGATGGCGGCGGCATCCTGGGCGATGCCGACCGGCACCACCACGTTGGCCAGCGAGACCGCGACCAGATCCGGCATGAATGCCTCTGGCGCGACGATCCAGCCGACGCGCCAGCCGATCATGCGCAGCTCCTTGGAGGCCGCGCCGACCGTGATGGTGCGCGCCGCCATGCCCGGCAGGCCGGCGGGGTGCAGTACCTGCCAGCCATCGAACAGCAGCCGCTCCATCGCGCTGTCGAGGATCAGCAGCAGGTCATGGCGGACGCAGAGCCACGCCACCGCCGCCCAGTCCTCGGCGTCCAGCAGGCCGCCGCTCGGCATCGAAGGCGACATCAGCAGCAGGGCGCGCGTCTTCGGCCCGACCGCCGCGGCCAGCGCGGCGCGGTCCAGCCGCCAGGTCTCACCCGGCCGGAACTGGAAGGGCACGAAGCGCGGCACGCCGCCGGCCAGGCGCACGCGATTGATGATCCCGGCGTAGGTGGGGTCGGTCACGATCACCTCGTCGCCGACCTCGACCGTGGCCAGCAGCACGTTCAGCAGGCCCGAGAGCCCGCCGGCCGAGATCAAGCAGTTGCGCGTGCCGTCGTAGGCGACGCCGCTGAGGCGGCCGACGTGGCGCGCCGCCGCGTCGCGCAGGCGCTGCTGGCCGACGAAGGGAAGATAGGAGTTGTCGGCATCGTTGCCCGCCGCCATCCGCGTGCGCGCCACCGCCTCGGGGTCCGGCGGGATGTCGACGTCGAGGTTCTCCAGCCGCAGGAAATCCAGCTCGGGTCGGGCATCGGCCAGCGATCCCATGCGGTCTACGCCGATCCCGGCGATATGGCGCAGACGCTCCGGACGACGCAGCAGTCCCATTGCGGCTCTCCCATTTTATCGATTATCTATAATCCTGAATTACTGTTACTCGTGAGCAACCTGGGAGTCCAGAGGGTGATCCGGAGCAGGGCCGATACCACGGTGGCGGGGCAGATCGCCGAGGCACTCGCCCGGCGCATCGTGCTGGGCGAACTGGCGCCCGGCGCACGTCTGCGGCAGGACGAGATCGCCCTGACCTATGGCGCCAGCCACGTCCCGGTGCGCGAGGCCTTCCGGCGGCTGGAGGCGCGGGGCCTGGTGACGGCCGAGCCGCGGCGCGGCGTGCGCGTCGCCGCGCTGGACGCCCGGAGCATCATGGAAGTGACGGAAATGCGCGCGGCGCTGGAGCCGCTCGCCCTGGCCCATGCGCTGGAGCGGATGACGCCCGCGACACTGGCCGAGGCCGCGGCGGCGCTGGCGGAGGGCGAGGCTTCGCGCGATCTGATGATCTGGGACGCGGCCAACCGCCGCTTCCACCTGGCGCTGGTCCGGCCCTGCGCCCTGCCCCGCCTGCTGCGCGCGGTCGAGGAACTGCACCACGCCAGCAGCCGCGTCCTCATCGCCACATGGCGGGAGCGCGACTGGCAGGGCCGCTCCGACGAGGAACACCACGCCCTCCTGGCGGCCGCGGCGGCGGGCAGGAGCGAGGAAGCCTGCGCCCTGCTCCGCCGGCACATCACCGCTGCCGGCGCGGCGCTGGCCGAAGGGCTCGGCTAGGCAGCCTCGGCCACGGCCGCCGCGGCGCCCTCGCCCACCGGATAGACCGCGACATAGACGTCGGTCAGCTCACGGTGGATGACGGCCTCGATCTCGCGGCAGACCTCAAGCGCCCGCCGGGTCGTCGTGTCGGCATCGAAGCTGAGGCCGACCTCGGCATAGCGGCGGTGGCCGATGCGGCGGGTGCGCAGGAAGACCAGGGTGCCCCAATCCTCGAAGCGCGCCACCACCTCGCGCAGCACCAGGAACTTGTCATGCTCCTCCATCGGCGCGTCGAGCAGCGCGACCACGCCGCCGCCGAGCAACCGGACCACGGTGACGACGATCACTCCCATCACCACGAGGGCACCCAGAATGTCGAGCAGCTTGAACACGTAGATGTCGGGGATCACCACGGCCGAGCAAGACAACGTCACCACGACCGAGCCGACGGTCATCACCGTGCGGTTCTTCACCTGGCCCTTCAGGATGATCGAGCGGCTGGCGCGGTACTCGCGGAGCATGCCGCGCAGCATGTGCAGGTTCACAAGCGTGTTGATGTAGGCGAAGCAGGCAAAGACCAGCGAGAAGAGGTAGTTCGGCGGCGAGGTATTGTTGGTGATCTCGTTCCATACACGATTGGCGATGAAAGTCAGGCTGAAGCACATGGCCAGCGCGATGGCCAGTTGCACCATGATCTGCAGCTTCTCGAGCCCGAACTCGAACTGACTGAAGCGCCGGCGGTTGACCGCCAGGAACATCAGGAACGAGAAGATGTCGATCGAGAACAGCAGGATGGCGCGGATCGCCTCGCTCAGCGCCGAGGCGGCGCCCGACATGAAGCCGAGCCCGATGATCGGCACCGCCAGGCAGCAGTCGGCCAGGATGGCGTTCAGCAGCACGCGCTCGGCCGACTGCATGCTCATGGCGCGGCCACCCGCTCGGCCGGACGCACGGCGATCAGCACGTCGGCGACCCGCGCCTTCACCGCCTGCTCGATGCGGCTGCAGACGGCGAGCGAGGCCTCCAGCGCCTGGCCGCCGTCGAACACCAGGCCGATCTCGACGTACTTGCGATGGCCGAGGCGCCGGGTGCGCAGGAAGGCCAGTTCCTCCCAGTCGTCGTAGTGCGCCACGACCTCGTGATAGATGCCCAGCTTCTCCTTTTCGTCTATCGGCGCGTCGAGCAATGTGCGCAGCCCACTGCCAAGCATATTGGCAACGGTGTAGACGATGACCGAGAACACCAGCACCGCGCCGATGGTGTCGATGATCTGGAACAGCACGCGGTCGGGAATCACCGCGCAGGCCGCGGCTATGGTAGCCACCACCGAACTGGCCAGCATGATGCAGCGGTTCCGCATCTGGCCGCGCAGGATCAGCGAAGGGTCGCTCTTCATCTCGCGCAGCAGGCGCCGCAACAGGCTGATGTTGATCAGCACATTGACGTAGGAGAAGCCGGCGAAGATCAGGCAGTCGAGATAGATCGGCATCGGCACCGGATGGAACATCTGGTGCAGGATCTTCCGGCCGACGAAGAACATGGTGATCGCCATCGATACGGCGATGACGATCTGCACCATGATCTGCAGTTTCTCCAGGCCGAACTCGAAGCGGCTGAAGCGTCGACGGTTGATCGCCATCATCACGGCCAGCACGAAGACGTCGATCGCCTCCAGCAGGATGGTGCGCACCGCTTCGGTCGTGGCCGACGCCGAGCCCGAGAGGAAACCGAGGGTACAAAGCGGGATCGAGATCAACGTGTCCAGCAGCAGACCGGTCAGCAGTACCTTCTCGGTCCGGTTCAGCGCCATCGTCCGCCGCCGTCAGGCCCCCTTCACCATCTTGTAGATGGCGGAGTAGTCGAGCGCGCCGTTCCCCTGCTGCACGAACATGTTGTAGAGCTGCGCCGCCTCGGCCCCCAGCGGAATCGAGGCGCCGGCGCCGGTCGCCGCCTCAACCGCCAGCTTCAGGTCCTTCAGCATCAAGGTCGCGCCGAAGCCCGGCTTGTAGTCGCGGTTGGCGGCCGCGGTCGGCACCAGGCCCGGCACCGGGTTGTGGTTCAGCATGGCCCAGCAGGAGCCCGAGGACTTCGAGGAGATGTCGTGCAGCTTAGCCGGGTCGAGGCCGAGCTTCTCGGCCAGCGCGAAGGCCTCGGAGATGGCGATCATCGAGATGCCGAGGATCATGTTGTTGCAGACCTTGGCGGCCTGGCCGGCGCCGGCGCCGCCGGCGTGGATGATGTTCTTGCCCATTTTCTCCAGCAGCGGCCTGGCCTGGCCGAAGGCCGCCTCGCTGCCGCCGCACATGAAGGTCAGGGTCGCGCCCTCGGCCCCGGCCACGCCGCCGGAGACCGGCGCGTCGACGAAGTGCTGGCCGGCGGCGGCCGCGGCCTCGTGCACCGTCTTGGCCGAGGCGACGTCGATGGTCGAGCTGTCGACGAACAGCGTGCCCTTGGGCGCGCCCGCCAGCAGGCCCTCGGCACCCAGATAGGCCGCCTTCACGTGCTGGCCGGCGGGCAGCATGGTGATCACCACCTCGGCGCCCTTGGCCGCGGCGGCCGGCGTCACGGCCGGCGTGACGCCACCGGCCTTGGCCGCGTCGAGCGCGGCGGCGACGGGATCGAAGCCCGTCACCTGGTGGCCGGCCTTGGCCAGGTTCTTCGCCATCGGGCCGCCCATGTTGCCGAGGCCCAGGAAACCGATCTTCGCCATCGCTTGCGTTTCTCCCCGTGATGCGGTCGCTTTGCGGGCCAGAATAGTCGATCGGGACCGGAGGGGCAGTGCAAAGCTGCCCTGGGGCGGTTCGCCCCCTGCAAGGCTGGCCAGCGCGATCCTGCCATCGCGCCGCGGGCCGAAGTTGTCTATACAAGTTCCCGCGACAGTCAGGAGAGGTGCCCAGTGCCAGAAGGCGGTCTGCAGGAGCGTGGCCTCGACCCCTCGCCCCGCGTGTCGGACGAGGTGAAGCACACCACCTGCTACATGTGCGCCTGCCGCTGCGGCATCCGCGTCCACCTGAAGGACGGCGCGCTGCGCTACATCGAGGGCAACCCCGATCATCCGGTGAACCGCGGCGTGCTCTGCGCCAAGGGCTCGGCCGGCATCATGCAGCAGAAGGCACCGGCCAAGCTGACGGCGCCGCTGCTGCGTACCGGCCCGCGCGGCTCCGGCCAGTTCAAGGAGATTTCCTGGGACGAGGCCATGACCCTGGCCACGGCCTGGCTGTCCAACATCCGCAACCAGGACCCGCGCCGCCTCGCCTTCTTCACCGGCCGCGACCAGAGCCAGGGCCTGACCGGCTGGTGGGCCAGCCAGTTCGGCACGCCGAACTACGCGGCGCACGGCGGCTTCTGCTCGGTCAACATGGCGGCCGGCGGGCTCTACACCATCGGCGGCTCGTTCTGGGAGTTCGGCGAGCCGGACTGGGAACGCAGCGACTACCTGCTGCTGCTGGGCGTCGCCGAGGACCACGACTCCAACCCGATCAAGATCGGGCTGGGCAAGATGAAGGCGCGCGGCGCCAAGATCGTCTCGGTCAACCCGGTGCGCACCGGTTACTCCGCCATCGCCGACGAGTGGATCGGCATCACCCCGGGCGGCGACGGCCTCTTCGTGCTCGCGCTCTGCCGCGAGCTGCTGCTGGCGGGCAAGATCGACCTGGTCTGGCTGGCCAGCTACAGCAACGCCGCCCAGCTCGTCGTCGAGGCGCCGGGCACGGCCGACGACGGCCTGATCGCGCGCGACGGCGAGGGCCGGCCGCTGGTCTGGGACCGCGACAGCGACGCCCCGGCGGCCTTCGCCACCACCGCCCGCGTGCCGGCGCTGAAGGGCAGCTTCCGGCTGCCCGACGGCCGCCAGGTGCGCCCGGCCTTCGAGCTGGTGGCGAACCGCATCCTGGACGAGGCGCATGCGCCCGAGGCGGTGGAGGCGCGCACCGGCGTGCCGGCCGCCACCATCCGGCGCATCGCCGCCGAGCTCTGGGCCGCCGCCTCGGACGAGAGCGAGAGCATCCGGCAGGACTGGACCGACGCCTGGGGGCGCAAGCACAGCAGCTTCCCCTCGCGCCGCGTCGCGGTGCACGCCATGCGCGGCATCTCGGCCCACGCCAACGGCTTCCACACCTGCCGCGACCTGCACATCCTGCAGATGCTGCTGGGTGCCGTGGACCGCCCCGGCTCCTGGCGCTACAAGCCGCCCTTCCCTCGCCCCTGCCCGCCGCCGGTGCGGCCCGCCGGCAAGCCCGGCCAGGTCGAGGCCGGCAAGGTCATGCCAGGGCCGCCGCTGGGCTTCCCGGTGCAGCCCGCCGATCTGCTGGTCGAGGCCGACGGCAGTCCGCGCCGCCTCGACAAGGCCTATTCCTGGGAGGCGCCGCTGGCCGCCCACGGCCTGCTGCACCTGGCCATCACCAACGCCTGCGCGCAGCAGCCCTATGCCATCGACACGCTCTTCCTCTTCATGGCCAACATGGCCTGGAACTCCTCGATGAACGTCGAGGAGACGCGCGCCATGCTGACCCAGCGCGAGGCCGACGGCGAATACAAGATCCCGCGCATCATCTATGTCGACGCCTTCAGGAGCGAAACGATCGACTTCGCCGACCTGGTGCTGCCCGACACCACCTACCTGGAGCGCTGGGACTGCATCTCGCTGCTCGACCGGCCGATCTGCGACGCCGAGGGCGCGGCGGATTCCATCCGCCAGCCGGTGCTGCAGCCGGACCGTGACGTGCGCCCCTTCCAGGACGTGCTGCTGGAGCTGGGCTATCGCCTGGGCCTGCCGGGCATGACCACGGCGGACGGCCAGCCGCGCTTCCCCGGCGGCTATGCCGACTACATCGTCAACCACGAGCGCAAGCCCGGCATCGGCCCGCTGGCCGGCTGGCGCGGCGCCGACGGCAGCCAGGAGGGCGTGGGCGCGCCGAACCCGCAGCAGCTCGAGCGCTATGTCGAGAATGGCTGCTTCTGGCGCACCGAGATTCCCGAGGAAGGCCGCTTCTTCCGCTACGCCAACAAGGCCTACCTGGAGTGGGCCAAGGCCATGGGCTTCATCGACCAGGCCGAGCCCATCGTGCTGCAGTTCTATGGCGAGGTGCTGCAGCGCTTCCGCCTGGCGGCCGAGGGCCACGGCCAGATGCAGCCGCCCGAGCGCGACCGCGCGCGGGTCAGGCGCTACTTCGATCCCCTGCCGCTGTGGCACGCGCCCTTCGAGGACGAGACCAACGACGAGGCCAGCTTCCCGCTGCACGCCGTCACCCAGCGGCCGATGGCCATGTACCACTCGTGGGGCTCGATGAACGCCTGGCTGCGGCAGCTCCACGCCGCCAACCGGCTCTACGTGCCGGCCGGGCTGGCGAAGGGCATGGGCCTCAAGGACGACGACTGGGTGCGCGTCATCTCCCGCCACGGCCGCATCAAGGCGCAGATCCGCCTGCAGCACGCGCTGAACGCCAAGACGGTCTGGACCTGGAACGCCATCGGCAAGCGGCAGGGCGCCTGGGCGCTCTCGCCCGACGCGCCGGAGTTCACCCGCGGCTTCCTGCTGAACGGCCTGATCGACGAGCTGCTGCCGGACCGCGGCGCCGGCTACCGCTATGCCAACAGCGACCCGGTGACGGGCCAGGCCGCGTGGTACGACCTGCGCGTGCGCATCGAGCCGCTGCCCCTGGACGAGATCCCCGCATGACCTCGCTGCCCGCTCAACCCTCGGCCAAGAAACTGGGCCTGGTGATCGACCTGGACACCTGCGTCGGCTGCCAGGCCTGCGTGGTGAACTGCAAGGAGTGGAACACCGGCGGCCATCCGGCGCCGCTGTCCGACGTCGAGCCCTATGGCGCGCGCCCCAGCGGCGCCTGGCTGAACCGCGTGCATGGCTTCGAGTGCGGCGAGGGCGAGACGGCGCGGGTCGTGCACTTCCCCAAGTCCTGCCTGCACTGCGAGCAGCCGGCCTGCGTCACGGTCTGCCCGACCGGCGCCAGCTACAAGCGCACGGCCGACGGCATCGTGCTGGTCGACGAGGATCGCTGCATCGGCTGCGGCCTCTGCGCCTGGGCCTGCCCCTACGGCGCGCGCGAGATGGACCCGGTCGTGAACGTGATGAAGAAGTGCACGCTCTGCGTCGACCGCATCTACAACGACACCATCGCCGAGGCGGAGCGCCTGCCGGCCTGCGTGCGCACCTGCCCGGCCAGCGCCCGGCACTTCGGCGACCTGGGCGACCCGGACTCCGCCGTCTCGCGCCTGGTGGCCGAGCGCGGCGGCTATGACCTCATGTCCGAGATGGGCTACAGGCCGACCAACAAGTACCTGCCGCCGCGCCCCAGGCGCGACGCCTCCACCGCCGGCCCGACGCCGGCCCGGCTGGAGCCCGCCCAGCCTTCGCCGCAGGGCGGCCTGCTCGGCTGGCTCGACCGCGTGCTGAGCCAGCTCTGACATGCATCCCGCCAAGTCGATCATCGCCTTCACCACCCTGTCGGGCGCCGGCTACGGCCTGATCTTCCTGCTGGCCCTCGGCAGCGCGCTGGGCCTGGTGCCGGACGCGCCCTGGTTCGGCGCGCTGGGCCTCGGCCTCGGCCTGCTGCTGGTGGCCGCCGGCCTGCTCTGCTCCACCCTGCACCTCGGCCATCCGGAGCGCGCCTGGCGCGCCGTGAGCCAGTGGCGCAGCTCCTGGCTCTCGCGCGAGGGGCTGCTGGCCCTGATCACCTTCCTGCCCGCCGCCGCGCTGGCCTGGGGCTGGGTGATCGAGGGACGGCCCTGGCTGGCCGCGTCCATCCCGCTGGCCCTGCTGACGGTGGCGACGGTCTTCTGCACAGCGATGATCTATGCCTCGCTGAAGACCATTCGCCAATGGAACCACCCGCTGGTGCCGGCGCTCTATCTGCTCTACGCGCTGGCCACCGGCGGCTGCCTGCTGGTGCTGCTGCTGATCGCCTGGGGCGAGGCGGCGCACGAGTTCGGCTTCGTCGCCGCGCTGGCGGTGACCGCCGCCTGGGTGCTGAAGCTGCGCTACTGGCGCGACATCGATGGCGGGCGCTCGATCGCCACGCCGGAGAGCGCCACCGGCCTCGGCGGCCTCGGCAAGGTGCGCCTGCTGGAGCCGCCGCACACGGAAGAGAACTACCTGCTGCGCGAGATGGGCTATCAAGTCGCCCGCAAGCACGCCGGCAAGCTGCGCCGCATCGCCGCCGTCGCCGGCCTGCTGCTGCCGCTCGGCGCCCTGATCCTGCTGCTGGCGACGATCAGCGGCTGGTGGGACCTGCCGCTGGCCTTGGTCGCCGCGCTGGGCGCCTTGATCGGCACCCTGACCGAGCGCTGGCTCTTCTTCGCCGAGGCGACCCACACCGTGGTGCTGTACTACGGACGGCAGGCCTAAGCCCGCGGCCTAAACGGCGGCCAGTACCGCCTCGATCACGCGGTCCTGCGCCCTCTGCGAGAGATAGGCGCAGAGCGGCAGGCTCAGCACCTCGGCCGCCAGGCGCTCGCTGACCGGCACGCCGCCGGGGACTACTGGCTGTCCGACGAAGGCCGGCTGCCGGTTGACCGGGCGCGGATAGTGCACGGCCGTGCCGATTCCGGCCTGGCCCAGCGCCTCGCCCAGGCGGTCGCGGTCGGGGTGGCGGATGGTGTAGCAGGCCCAAGCCGAGGCCGCGTTGGCGGCCCGCGGCGGTAGCTCGACACGGCCCTTCAGCGCCGCGTCGTAGCGCTTGGCTACGGCTTCGCGCTTGGGCAGCTCCTCCGCCAGCACAGAGAGCTTCTGCAGCAGCACCGCCGCCTGCATCGAATCCAGCCGCGAGTTCATCCCCAGCGTGACGTGGTTGTAGCGCCCAGGGCCCTGCCCGTGCCGTGCCAGCAGCCGGATCTTCTTCGCCACGCCTTCGTCGGTGGCGAAGACCGCACCGCCGTCGCCGTAGCAGCCGAGCGGCTTGGAGGGATAGAAGGAGGTGGCGCTGAGCGGCGCCAGGCGGCCGACCGGCTGGTTGTCCAGCGTGGCGCCGAAGGACTGCGCCGCGTCTGCGATGACGGTGGCGTCGTAGGAGGCCGCCAGCGGCGCCAGGGCGGCGTAGTCCGCCGGCAGGCCGAAGAGGTCGACAGCGATCACGGCCTTGGGCCGCAGGCCCGCACGGCGCGCGAAGTCCAGCGCCCGCGCGCAGCTCTCCGCGCTGAGGTTGAAGCTGGCCTCGTCGACGTCGGCGAAGACCGGCGTGGCACCGCGCTTGACCGCCGCCTCGGCGGTCGCGGCGAAGGTGAAGGCCGGCATGACGACGGCGTCGCCGACGCCAACGTCGAGCGACCAGAGCGCCAGTTCCAGCGCGTCGGTCCCGTTACCGCAGGTGATGCAGTGGGCGCCGCTCCAGTCGCCGAGCTGGCGCTCCAGGGCCTCGACCTCGGGCCCCAGCACGAAGCGGCCATGCGCCAGCACGCGCAGCACGGCCTCGCTCATTCCCGGTTCGAGCCGCGCGCGCTGCGCCTGCAGGTCGATCACGGGAACGGGCGCCAACTTGTTCTGAATGTTCACTGATTTCCCCCGGAAGCCACCCTAGCGTTAGACCCTTCGCCGCGCCTTGGCAAGGTTGCCCTGGCTGGGTCAGGGGCCATAGGGCATGGGGACGCCGCCCTTGAACCCCCGGGCCCACCAAAGCTGCATGCGGATCTCCGGTCGGCCGCTGCGCCCCAGCACCACCTCGCGCCAGGGTTCGATCGATGCAAAGAAGCGGCCATAGAGCCAGCCCGGATCGCGCAGGAACTCCGGGTTGGCGACGATAACGGCGTCGTCGCCAACATGCAGCGACTGGTCGCGGCCGAAGGCCAGGTTGCGTGGGTCGGCGCAGAGGCAGAAGACCGGCAGGCGCCCCTCCACCGCGGCATCCAGCTTGCCGGTCTGGTGCCAGCGGTTGGTCACCAGGAAGAGCTTCGGCTGGTCCAGCAGGCCCTCGGCCGCCAGGGCCTCGGCCAGCGGCGTCCAGTCGATCAGCTCGCGGGTGTCGTCTTCCTTCGCCCAGTTCGGCGGCAGCAGCGGCGTGAACCAGCCGCTGACCAGGTGCCCGCCGGCCAGCAGGAAGGTCAGCAGGCTGGCGGCCACGCTGCCATAGAGCCAGGTACGGCCCCAGCGCCGCCGGCTGGCGAGCGTACGATCCAGCAGCCGCCCCGCCAGCGGCATGAGCAGCAGGTAGCCCGGTGCCTGCCAGTGGAAGTGCCGGCCGATCGGCGACCAGAGCGCGACCAGGGTGAAGAGCAGCAGGGTCGGCAGTGCCAGGCAGGCGAGGTACCAGTCCAGTGCCTGCCCACGCCCGCGCTTCACCGCCAGCACGAAGACCCAGACCAGCGGCAGCCAGATCCAGGGCAGCACCCAGGCCGCCTGCCCGGCGATGGAGCCGAGGAAGCGCAGCCAGTCCAGCGCGCCCTGCTGCCCAGCCCGCCCGCCCTGGAAAGCGAAGGAGATCCAGTGATGCTCGGCGTTCCACAGCACGGTCGGCGCCTGGATCACGATGGCCAGCAGCGCCGCGGCGTAGGGCGCCGGATGCTTCAGCCAGCGTCGCGCCGGCGGCCAGCAGCACGCCGGGATACTTGCTGAGCAGGCAGAGGCCGAGCAGCAGACCGGCGAGGAGCCAGCAACGCCAGGCCATCGCGCGCGGCGCGGCGAAGGCGCGCCACAGCGCCCGGGCCGAAAGGAGCCAGAGCAGGAAGAAGAGGCCGTCCGGCTGGACCAGCAGGCCGGCGCTGAACCCGAACACGGCAGAGAGGTTCAGCAGCAGCGCGGCGAGGAAGCCG
>JAKOWB010000005.1 GCA_029781795.1 Pseudomonadota bacterium
GGCGCTGGCGCGGGCGTGGTCGCCCTTCTTGTGCACGGCGCGCGGCAGCTCGGCGATGGCCTGCGCCTGCAGCGGCTGCGCCAGCGGCACGACGGCATCGACGCGCTTGAGGAAGGCGCGCGTGGACTTGGCGTTTTCGCTGATCCAATGCGTCAGCCGCGCGGCCGCCTGCAGCGTGCCCAGCGGCAGCACGTCGGCGAGCGGCGCCTGCGTGTCGCAGCCATGGTCCAGCGGCGTGGGGACCAGCAGCAGACGGCCAGGGGTTGGGCTCATGGCAGCACCCGGCCGGCGGCGCGCAGCATGCGCGCGGTGCGGATCAGTGGCAGGCCGACCAGCGCCGTGGGGTCGTCGTTGTGGATGGCCTCCAGCAGCGCGATGCCCAGGCCCTCGCTTTTGGCGCTGCCGGCGCAGTCGTAGGGCTGCTCGGCGCGCAGGTAGCGCTCGATCTCGCCGTCGCTCAGGGGCCGAAAGCGCACCTCCACCGCGGCCAGGTCGCTCTGCTCGAAGCCGGTGGCCCGGCACACCACGGACAGCGCGGTCTGGAAGATCACCGTCTGCCCGCTCATGGCGCGCAGCTGCGCCACGGCGCGCTCGTGCGTGCCGGGCTTGCCCAGCGGCTGGCCGGCCAGGTCGGCCACCTGGTCGGAGCCGATGACGATGGCCTGCGGATGGCGCGCCGCCACGTCGCGCGCCTTGGCCAGCGCCAGCCGCCGGGCCAGGGCGGGCGGGGCTTCGCCGGGCTGCGGGGTTTCGTCCACGTCGGGCGCGGCCACGTCGAAGGGCAGGCCCAGGCGGGCCAGCAGCTCGCGCCGGTAGCGCGAGGTGGAGCCCAGGATCAGCGGTCGGTCGGCGGCAGGCAGGCAGGGGGCATCGCTCATGCGGGCGATTCTCTTACACTGCCCGCATGAGTTTCCGGTTTCAGCCCCAGCATCTGGATGTGGCGGCCTTTGCAGGCGCCAAGGCCCACCTGTCGGCGCGCGATTCACTGCAAAAATACGAGCGGCTTGCGATTGAAGTACGCGGGCCAGAGCCCGATTTGACGGTTGAATGGCAGGTGCAGGGCGAGCAGCGCAGCGCCGCCGACGGCGTGGCGCGGCCGGCGCTGCATGTGCAGGCCCAGGCCCGCCTGCCGCTGACCTGCCAGCGCTGCATGGGCGAGGTGCGGGTGGATGTCCGGGTCGATCGCCATGTGCTGTTCGCGGCGGACGAGGACAGCGCGGCGGCGCTGGACGACGTGTCCGAGGACGACGTGCTGGCGCTGGCGCCCGAGATCGACCTGCGCGCCTTGATCGAGGATGAGCTGCTGATGGCCCTGCCCCTGGTGCCGCGCCACGAGGTGTGCCCGCAGCCGGTCAGGCTGTCGGCGCAGGACGCGGATTTCGACGCCGCGCAGGAGCAGCGGCAGCACCCGTTTGCCGCGCTGGCGGCGCTCAAGGACGGCAAGAAGCCCTGAGCCGTTCGGGACGGCGGCCGCCCCGACCTACTTGGTGCCGAAGATGCGGTCGCCCGCGTCGCCCAGGCCGGGCAGGATGTAGCCGTGATCGTTGAGCTGGCGGTCGATGGCGGCGGTGTAGATCGGCACGTCCGGATGGGCCTTTTGCAGGGTGGCGATGCCCTCGGGCGCGGCCAGCAGGCACAGGAACTTGATGGAGCGCGGCGTGCAGGCCTTGATGCGCTCGATGGCCGCGGCCGCCGAGTGGCCGGTGGCCAACATCGGGTCCACCACGATCACGTCGCGCTCGGCCATGTCGGCCGGCATCTTGAAGTAGTACTCCACCGCCTGCAGCGTCTTCGGGTCGCGGTACAGGCCCACGGTGCCCACGCGGGCGTTGGGCACCACGCGCAGCAGGCCGTCGAGCATGCCGTTGCCGGCGCGCAGGATCGAGGCGAACACCAGCTTCTTGCCGTCGATCATGGGGCTCTGCATTTTTTCGAGCGGCGTTTCGATCTCCACCAGGTGCGTCGGCATGTCGCGCGTCACCTCGTAGGCCATCAGCATCGCCAGTTCGCCCAGCAGGGTGCGAAAGCTGGTGCTGCTGGCCTCCTTGTTGCGCATCAGGGTCAGCTTGTGCTGCACCAGCGGGTGGGTG
>JAKOWB010000209.1 GCA_029781795.1 Pseudomonadota bacterium
GCCGAAGCCGAGCTGCAGCAGGAAGGTCGGCACCAGCGAGAGGATCGATTCCAGATCGGGATTGACCGCCAGTGCCGCCAGGCCCAGCACCAGGAACACGGCGATGGGATCATTGGAACCGGACTCGATCTCCAGCGTCGAGCGCACGCGGTCGCGGATGCCGATGCCGCCGAGCCGCAGCAGCAGGAAGACCGCGGCCGAGTCGGTGGAGGCGACGATGGCGCCCAGCATGAAGGCCGTGGTCCAGTCGATCGGCAGCACCCAGTGCGCCGCCACGGCGACGAGCGAGGAGGTCACCACCACGCCGGCGGTCGCCAGGATCAGCCCCGGCGCGGCGGCCAGGCGATAGCTGCGCCAGGGCGTCTCGAAGCCGGCGTCGAACAGGATCACCGCCAGCGCGATGGAGCCGATGAAGAAGGCCAGCGGCGCATTCTCGAAGCGGATGCCGCCCGGCCCGTCCTCGCCGGCCAGCAGGCCGACGCAGAGGAAGATCAGCAGCAGGGGGACGCCGAGGCGCAGCGACAGCAGGCTGGTCAGCGCCGAGAGGACGATCAGTCCCGCGCCGATCAGGATCACGACATTGATGAGGTCGAGTTGCGCCATCCTCGCTCCGCCCTGTTCCTGCAACATGGCGCGTCCCTGGCGGCAGCGAAAGCGATAGCGGCCCCGGCGCTAGTATTTTTCCGCGTCGCGGCCGACGGCGTCCTGGAGCCGGGCGAAGCCGTCGGCGGCGAGGCGCTCGGCCAGGCCGGCGAGGATCCGCCCGACCAGCGCCGGCCCCTGAAAGACCAGCGCGCTGTAGAGCTGCAGCAGGCTGGCGCCGGCGCGGACCTTGGCATAGGCGCCGGCGGCGTCCTCGATTCCGCCGACGCCGATCAGCGGCAGGCGGCCCCGCGTCAGGCGCCAGAGCCGGGCCAGCACCGCCGTCGACGGCGCCAGCAGCGGCCGGCCGGAGAGGCCGCCGGCCTCGGCCTTGAAGCGGCTCCTCAGGCTCTCGGGGCGGCCGACCGTGGTGTTGCTGACGATCAGCCCGTCGAAGCGCTGCAGCGCCACGTTGGCGATGTCGCCAAGGTCGGCGTCGCCCAGGTCGGGCGCCACCTTCAGCAGCAGCGGGCAGGTGACGCCGGCCTCGCCCATCGCGCCGCGCACCCGCGCCGCCAGGGCCTCAAGCTCCGCCTTGCCCTGCAGCGCGCGCAGGCCCGGCGTGTTGGGCGAGGAGACGTTGACCACCAGGTAGTCGGCGAAGCGCCCCAGCGCGGCGACGCCCAGCACATAGTCGGCGGCGGCGTCCGCCGTCTCCTTGTTCTTGCCGAGGTTGACGCCCAGCGGCACCGCCAGGCCCTGCCGGCGCAGCCGCTCCAGCCGCGCCGCCACCGCCGCCGCGCCTTGGTTGTTGAAGCCCATGCGGTTGATGACGGCGTGGTCCTCCGCCAGGCGGAAGAGGCGCGGCCTGGGGTTGCCGGCCTGCGGCCGGGGCGTCACCGAGCCGATCTCGACGAAGCCGAAGCCGAGGCGGGCCAGCGCGGCCGGCGCCTCGGCGTTCTTGTCGAAGCCGGCGGCGATGCCCAGCGGGTTGGCGAAGGTCCGGCCCCACAGGGTCACGGCCAGGCGCCGGTCGGCGACGGGCGCCGCGCCACCGGCCAGGCCGTGGCGGAGGCCGCAGAGCGTCAGGCGGTGCGCCCGCTCGGGATCGAGGCCGTGCAGCAGCGCGCGGGCGAGGGGCCAGGGCAGCAGGCTCACAGCGGCACCGGGAAGCTGTGCTGCCCGTCCGGTCCCAGCGGCAGCGGCCGGGCCGAGAGCACTGCGGCGAGCGGCAGCGGGCCATAGAGGTGCGGGAAGAGCTGCCCGCCGCGCGCGGGCTCCCACTTCAGCGCCGCGCCGAGGCGGGCCGGATCGACCTTGAGCAGCACCAGGCCCTGCTGCCCGGCGCGGTGCTTGGCGACCGAGGCCACGAGCTGATCGGCGGCGGAGAAGTGGATGAAGCCGTCGGCCGCGTCCTGCGACGAGCCGGCATAGGCGCCGGCGGCCTCGGCGGCCTGCCACTCGGCGGCGCGGCAGACGTGGAAGATGGCCTCGGCGCCTGGGGAGGTGGCTGCTGGCATGGCGCGGCCGAGACTAGCCGCGCGACTTTCGCGCCGCCAGCCGGTTGAGCCCGGCGCGCCGGCCGGTCTAGGCTGGGGGCCGAGCTGCCGTGTGGCGGCGGAGGAGGACGCGCATGCAGGTCTGGACCTGGATCGACGGCCAGTGGCTGGAGGGCAACCCCGGCATCGTCGGCCCCATGACGCACGCGCTCTGGCTCGGCTCCTGCGTGTTCGACGGCGCGCGCGCCTTCGAGGGCGTGGCGCCGGACCTCGACCTGCACTGCGCGCGCGTGGTGCGCTCGGCCGAGGTCATGGGCCTGGAGCCCCAGGTGACGGCCGGCGAGATCCAGGAGATCGCGCAGGAAGGGCGGCGGCGCTTTCCCAAGGACGCCGCGCTCTATATCCGCCCGATGTTCTGGGCCGAGAGCGGCTTCGTCGCGCCCGACCCGTCGAGCACGCGCTTCTGCCTGACGCTGAATGTCCAGCCCCTGCCGCCGGCCAAGGGCTTCGCCGTCACCCTCTCGCAGTACTGCCGCCCGCTGCCCAACTCCGCCCCGCTGGAGGCCAAGGCCGCCTGCCTCTACCCCAACAGCGGCCGCGCCCTGATGGAGGCCAAGCGCAAGGGCTTCGACAACGCCGTGGTGCTGGACGCGCAGGGCAACGTGGCCGAGCTGGCCACCGCCAACCTCTGGATGGTCAAGGACGGCGTCGCCGTCACGCCGATGGCCAACGGCACCTTCCTCAACGGCATCACCCGCCAGCGCGTCGCCGGCCTGCTACAGGGCGCCGGCGTGACGGTCGAGGAACGCCGTGTCACCTACGACGAGCTGCTGACCGCCGACGAACTCTTCTCCACCGGCAACTTCGGCAAGGTCCAGCCCATCACGCGCATCGACGGGAGAGACTTGCAGCCGGGGCCGGTCTACGCCAAGGCGCGCAAGGCCTATTGGGACTGGGCGCACTCTTAGGGCGCGGCAGCGGACGTTTCCCCCCTCTCCCCTCCGAGGGAGAGGGTGCCGCGCGAGCGGAGCGATGCGTGGCGGGTGAGGGGGGTCTATGCGACTCCCGTCGTCCGTACCGACCCCCCTCATCCGGCCGCTACGCGGCCACCTTCTCCCGCTGGGGGGAGAAGGGCAAACCTCACCCCTTCGCCGCCGTCTCCGCGACCAGGGTCCCGTCCAGCGCCGCGGCCAGCAGGCGGCGGCTGTTCTCCAGCCCGTAGAGGGCGAAGAAGCTGCCCAGGCGCGGGCCGGTCTCGGTGCCGAGCAGGGTCTCGTAGAGCGACTTGAACCACTGGCGGAGGTCGCCGAGGCCCGGGTGGCGCTTGCCGACCTCGTAGACGGCGTCCTGGATCAGCTTCGCGTCGGTGCTGTCGCCAAGGGCCGCGAGCTCGCGGGCCAGCTCCTCGAAGGCGACGCGCTCCTCCGGCGTCGGCGCGCGGTAGCGCTTGGTCGGCCGGACGATCTCCTGGTAGTAGCGCACCGCGCGCTCCACCAGCACGTCGAGCAGCGGGTGGGCGCCGGGCTGGATCTCCGGCCGGTAGCGGCGGATGAAGCGCCAGAGCAGGTCGGCCTGGTCGGCGTTGGCGACGATGGCGAGGTTCAGCAGCAGGTTATAGGGCAAGGGGCTGCTGTCCTGCGGCGGCCTGCCGTTGTGGATGTGCCAGGCCGGGTTCTCCAGCCGCTCGGCCGCGCCCTGCCCCTCGAAGGCATCGAGGTGGGCGACGTACTCGTCCACCGTGCGCGGGATGATGTCGAAGAAGAGGCGCTTGGCGGTGCGCGGCTTCAGGTACATGAAGTAGGCGAGGCTTTCCGGCGGCGCATAGGCCAGCCACTCCTCGACCGCGAGGCCATTGCCCTTGGACTTCGAGATCTTCTCGCCCTTCTCGTCGAGGAAGAGCTCGTAGATGTAGGTCTCCGGCGGGGCTGAGCCGAGGATGCGGCAGATCTTGCTGGCGAGCTGGACCGAGGGGATCAGGTCCTTGCCCGACATCTCGTAGTCGACGCCGAGCGCGGCCCAGCGCATGCCCCAGTCGGGCTTCCACTGCAGCTTCACGTTCCCGCCGGTCACCGGCAGCTCGGTCAGCGTGCCGTCCTCGTCCTTGAAGACGATGGAGCCGGCGTCCAGCTTGGTCTCCAGGATCGGCACCTGCAGCACGCGGCCCGTCTTGGGGCTGACCGGCAGGAAGGGGCTGTAGGACTGCTGCCGCTCCTCGCCCAGCGTCGGCAGCATCACCGCCATGATCTCGTCGTAGTGCGCCAGGACGTTCAGCAGCGCCTGGTCGAAGCGGCCGGACCTGTACCAGTCGGTCGAGGACTGGAACTCGTACTCGAACCCGAAGGAATCGAGGAAGCCGCGCAGCATGGCGTTGTTGTGATGGCCGAAGGACTCGTACTTGCCGAAGGGATCCGGCACCACCGTCAGCGGCTTGCCGAGGTTGGCGGCCAGCAGCGCCTTGTTCGGCACGTTGTCCGGCACCTTCCTGAGGCCGTCCATGTCGTCGGAGAAGGCGAAGAGGCGCGTCGGCAGGTCGGACAGCGCCTCGAAGGCGCGGCGCACCATGGTGGCGCGCACCACCTCGCCGAAGGTGCCGATGTGCGGCAGGCCCGAGGGGCCGTAGCCGGTCTCGAACAGCACATAGCCCTTGGCCGGCGGCGCCGACTCGTAGCGCTTCAGCACGCGGCGGGCCTCTTCGAAGGGCCAGGCCTTCGCCGCCATCGCCAGCTCGCGCGTGCCGCTCATTTTCAGGGTCCCCGAAATGCATCTCAAGACAGGGCGGCGACCCTAGGGACAGGCGCGGGGAGAATCAACGGCGGTGAACCCTCTCCCGCTTCGGCGGGAGAGGGTGGCGCGCGCGGCGACGCCGGGTGAGGGTCAGGCGGTCGGACCGGCTGAACCGACCGAGGGCCCTCATCCCGGCCCTCTCCCGCCAGAGCGGGAGAGGGGGGACTGCGGCGCCGGACCCTAGACCAACTTGAGTTCATCCCCCTCGGCCACCCGCCCGCCCTCGACCACCGTCGCATAGACGCCCTGGCAGAGGTGGCCATAGCCGGCCTGCAGGATGCGGGGGATGTTGAGGTCGCGCTCCGCGGTCTCCAGGTTCACCGCGGTGGCACTGCAGCGCTCGATCGGCTCGGTCACCTTCAGGCGCGCGCCGCCGAGGGTCAGCTCGCGGCCGATCCAGTCCATCTCGGCCCAGGCCGGCAGGCCCTCCAGCCAGAAATTGGCGCGGAAGCGGCGCGGATCGACCGGGGCGCGGGCCACGCGCTCCAGGTCGGCGACGCTGGCGAGGTTCAAGAGCGAGACGTTGGGCGGATCGCTGTCGGTGAAGGCGATGGTCCCGGCCGCCGTGGCCTGCCCGGCCACCATCCGCGGCGCGCCGCGCGGGCTGCCCTTCAGGAAGGCGGCGAAGAACTGGTCGAGCAGCGAGCGGCCCAGCGCCTCGCCCGGCTTGCCGCGCGCCACCGGCTTGCCGGCGCGGGTGATGACCACGGTCTCGCTCGCCTCGTCGAATTCCAGGCCGAGCTGCGCCAGGCGCTCCTCGCTGGAGAGCGCGTAGAGCTGGCGATAGAGGATCCAGCTCTGGCCGCTGAGGTCGACCCCGCCGCCGCCGCCCATCGCCAGGGCGTAGCGCCGGTCGAAGGGCAGCGCCTGCCCGGCGGTCAGCGTGGTGGCCGCCAGGCGCTCGCCGGCGAGGCCCTTCACGGGGAAGCGGTGGATCTGGGCAAGCGTGATGGTCATGGGCGGCTTTCGCTGAGGGTCGGCAAGTGCAGTGCAGCAGGGCCGCGATGTCAACCGGCGGCTGTGGCGGGCGCGCGTCCGCGCCACGTCCAAGATGGGGCTGGAAGATTTCAAATGCGAATGACTTGCAATATCATTAACGCTCGGCTAGGGTCCGCGCCGATGCATTTCCCGAGGGGCCTCGGCCCGGCGGGTGGCATCGGATCTCTCCTGACTGAGACTGGCCGCTTGGGCAGCCCGCCGTCCCCACCGGGACGGCGGGCCTTCTCCGTCCTGGCCAGCAATAGACCGGACCGTTCGCCGGCGAAACGGGCCAAAAATCGCCGCACCGGGACGAGCCGAGCGGCCTCGGCGGTTGCGCCGCAGCATTTCGGGACTATAGTGGGCCGCCTCGAACGGGGGGCGCGCTCCTTCCAAAGCGCTATCCTAGAGCCACCGGCAAGGGTAGACAGACCAGTATGAATATTCACGAATACCAGGCCAAGTCCCTCTTGGCCAAGTTCGGCGTCGCCGTGCCCAAGGGGGGCGTCGCCTATACCGCCGAGGAAGCCGTCGACGTCGCCAAGGGCCTGGGCGGCCCGGTCTGGGTGGTGAAGAGCCAGATCCACGCCGGCGGCCGCGGCGCCGGGCGCTTCAAGAGCGACCCCAACGGCAAGGGCGGCGTGCGGGTGGTGAAGTCGATCGAGGACGTGCGCGACAACGCCAAGGCCATGCTGGGCCAGGTGCTGGTAACCAAGCAGACCGGCGCCGCCGGCAAGCAGGTCAAGCGCCTCTATATCGAGGAAGGCTGCGACATCAAGCGCGAGCTCTACCTCTCGCTGCTGGTCGACCGCGGCAGCAGCCGCGTGACCGTCGTCGCCTCGACCGAGGGCGGCATGGAGATCGAGGAGGTGGCGCACAATCACCCCGAGAAGATCATCACCGTGCCGGTCGACCCGGCGCAGGGCCTGATGCCCTACTACGCGCGCAAGGTGGCCTTCGGCCTGGGCCTGGAGGGCAAGAGCAACGGCGCGGCGGTGAAGATGCTGCAGCAGCTCTACCGCGCGGTGACCGAGCTCGACGCCTCGCTCCTGGAGATCAACCCGCTGGTGGTGACCGGCGCCGGCGAGGTCATCGCCCTCGACGCCAAGATGAACTTCGACGACAACGCCCTCTTCCGCCACAAGGACATCCAGGAGCTGCGCGACGAGGACGAAGAGGACCCGATGGAGCGCGAGGCCGCGCGCCACGAGCTGAACTACATCAAGCTCGACGGGTCGATCGGCTGCATGGTGAACGGCGCGGGCCTGGCGATGGCCACCATGGACATCATCAAGCTCTACGGCGGCGCGCCGGCCAACTTCCTCGACGTCGGCGGCGGCGCCACCAAGGAGCGCGTGACCGCCGCCTTCAAGATCATCCTGTCCGACCCCAACGTCGAGGGCATCCTGGTCAACATCTTCGGCGGCATCATGCGCTGCGACGTGATCGCCGAGGGCGTGGTGACGGCGGCGCGCGAGGTCAGCCTGCACGTGCCGCTGGTGGTGCGCCTGGAGGGCACCAACGTCGAGCTGGGCAAGAAGATCATGGCGGAGTCCGGCCTGCCGATCATCGCCGCCGACAACCTGGCGGACGCGGCGGAGAAGGTGGTCAAGGCGGTGAAGGAGGCGGCGCGATGAGCGTCCTGGTCGGCAAGGATACCAAGGTCATCTGCCAGGGCATCACCGGCGCCCAGGGCACCTTCCACACCGAGCAGGCCATCGCCTATGGCACCCGCATGGTCGGCGGCGTCACCCCTGGCAAGGGCGGCAGCAAGCACCTCGACCTGCCGGTGTTCGACACCGTGGCCGACGCGCGCGGCAAGACCGGCGCCAACGCCTCGGTCATCTATGTCCCGCCGCCCTTCGCCGGCGACGCCATCCTGGAGGCGATCGACGCCGGCATCGAGCTGGTGGTCTGCATCACCGAGGGCATCCCGGTGCTGGACATGGTGAAGGTGAAGCGCGCCCTCGCCGGCTCGAAGACCCGCCTGATCGGGCCGAACTGCCCCGGCGTCATCACCCCGGACGAGTGCAAGATCGGCATCATGCCGGGCCACATCCACCGCCGCGGCAAGATCGGCATCGTCTCGCGCTCGGGTACCCTCACCTACGAGGCCGTGGCGCAGACCACGGCGGCGGGCCTGGGACAGACCACCTGCATCGGCATCGGCGGCGACCCGGTGAACGGCACCAACTTCGTCGACTGCCTGGAGATGTTCCTGGCCGACCCCGAGACCCAGGGCATCATCATGATCGGCGAGATCGGCGGCGCGGCCGAGGTCGACGGCGCCGAGTTCCTCAAGGCCAGCAAGGTCAAGAAGCCGACCGTCGGCTTCATCGCCGGCCGCACCGCCCCGCCGGGCCGCCGCATGGGCCATGCCGGCGCCGTGGTCTCGGGCGGCAAGGACACGGCCGACTTCAAGATCGAGGCGCTGAAGAGCGCCGGCATCCACGTCGCGGACTCGCCGGCCTCCCTCGGCGTCACCATGTTGCAGGCGATGCGCGGCTAGACCCGCCGCCATCGCCCAGCAGGACGCGGCCGCCTGCCTCCTCCTCCCGGCCGCTGGAGCTGAACCGATGGCGAGCGCCGCCCAGAGCCTCCTCAGCAGCAATCCCAATGCCGGGATGCTGGCCGACCTCTACCGTTCCTTCCGCCAGTCCGCCGAGTCGGTCCCGCCCGAGTGGCGCGGCTTCTTTGCCGACCTCGACGACGAGGCACGCGGCCTGCTCGACGGCCTGGTGGCGCCCCAGGTGCCGGCGGCGCCGGCGAGCAACGGCCACGCAGCGGCGAACGGCCACGCGGCGGCGCTGGACAGCGACGCGGTGAACGCCGCGGCGCGCGATTCCATCCGCGCCCTGATGCTGATCCGCAGCTACCGCGTGCGCGGCCACCTGGAAGCGGACCTGGACCCGCTGGGCCTGGTCGAGCGCAAGGCGCACCCGGAACTCGACTACCGCACCTATGGCTTCACCGAGGCGGACCTCGACCGGCCGATCTTCATCAACTTCGTGCTGGGCCGCGAGACCGCGACCCTGCGCGAGATCGTCAGCCAGCTGCGCAACACCTACTGCGGCAAGATCGGCGTCGAGTTCATGCACATCCAGGAGCCGGCGCAGAAGGCCTGGATCCAGGAGCGCATCGAGAACGTCGAGAACCGCACCGACTTCACCATCCCCGGCAAGCGCGCGATCCTGGAGCGCCTGGCCGCGGCCGAGGTCTTCGAGAAGTTCCTCGACAAGAAGTACACCGGCACCAAGCGCTTCGGCCTGGACGGCGCGGAGTCGATGATTCCGGCGCTCGAGCAGATCGTGAAGAAGGGCGGCCAGCTCGGCATCGAGGAGATCGTCATCGGCATGCCGCACCGCGGCCGCCTGAACGTGCTCGCCAACTTCATGGGCAAGCCCTTCCAGGCGATCTTCAACGAGTTCCAGGGCGGCGCCGCGCACCCCGAGGACGTCGGCGGCTCGGGCGACGTGAAGTACCATCTCGGCACCTCGACCGACCGCGAGTTCGACGGCAACAAGGTGCACCTGTCGCTGACCGCCAACCCCTCGCACCTCGAGGCGGTGAACCCCGTCGTGGTCGGCAAGGTGCGCGCCAAGCAGGCGCAGAAGGGCGACGACGAGCGCCGCCGCGTCATGGCGCTGCTGATGCACGGCGACGCCGCCTTCGCCGGCCAGGGCCTGGTGCCTGAGACGCTGGACCTGTCGGAGCTCAAGGGCTACCGCATCGGCGGCACGGTGCACTTCATCGTCAACAACCAGATCGGCTTCACCACCAACCCTGTCTACTCGCGCTCCGGCCCCTACTGCTCGGACGTGGCGAAGATGATCCAGGCGCCGATCTTCCACGTGAACGGCGACGACCCCGAGGCGGTGGTGCACGTGGCACGGATCGCCACCGAGTTCCGCCACCAGTTCAACAAGGACGTGGTGGTGGACATGTTCTGCTACCGCCGCTTCGGCCACAACGAGGGCGACGAGCCGGCCTTCACCCAGCCGCTGATGTACAAGCAGATCCGCCAGCACCCCAGCGTGCGGCAGATCTATGCCACGCGCCTGGTCGAAGAGGGCGTGGTCTCGGCCAACGAGGCCGAGGGCCTGATGAGCCAGTGGTGGGAGCGGCTGGAGCGCGACTTCGAGGCGGCCAAGGCCTACAAGGCCAACAAGGCCGACTGGCTGGAGGGCCGCTGGGCCGGCCTCTCGGCGGTCAAGGGCTATGACGCGCGCCGCGGCAAGACCGCGGTGGAGCTGGCGACGCTGAAGGAGGTCGGCCTCGCGCTGACCCGCGCGCCCGAGGGCTTCGACGTCAACTCCAAGCTGAGGCGCGTGCTGGACCAGCGGCGCAAGATGATCGAGACCGGCGAGGGCATCGACTGGGCCATGGCCGAGCAGCTCGCCTTCGGGACGCTGCTGGTCGAGGGGCATCCGCTGCGCCTCTCGGGCCAGGACAGCAACCGCGGCACCTTCTCGCAGCGCCACGCCGCGATCATCAACCAGACCACCGAGGAGCGCTACAAGCCGCTGCGCCACCTGCGCGAGGGCCAGGCACGGCCGGAGATCATCGACAGCCCGCTCTCGGAGGCCGCGGTGCTGGGCTTCGAGTACGGCTACTCGCTGGCCGAGCCCAACGCCCTGGTCTGCTGGGAGGCGCAGTTCGGCGACTTCGCCAACGGCGCGCAGGTCATCATCGACCAGTTCATCGTCTCGGGCGAGAGCAAGTGGCTGCGCATGTCCGGCCTGGTCATGCTGCTGCCGCACGGCTACGAGGGCCAGGGGCCGGAGCACTCCAGCGCCCGGCTGGAACGCTTCCTGCAGCTCTGCGCCGAGGACAACATCCAGGTGCTGAACTGCACCACGCCGGCCAACTACTTCCACGCCCTGCGCCGCCAGCTGCACCGCGACTTCCGCAAGCCGC
The DNA here is from genome assembly GCA_029781795.1 of Pseudomonadota bacterium. Taxonomy (GTDB): domain Bacteria; phylum Pseudomonadota; class Alphaproteobacteria; order Kiloniellales; family JACOMY01; genus JAKOWB01. Next base: position 10,761 of record JAKOWB010000209.1, read on the forward strand.
TGATCGTGATGACGCCGAAGTCGCTGCTGCGTCACAAGCGCTGCGTCTCGCGGCTGGAGGACTTCTCCGGCGAGACCGGCTTCCACCGCATCCTCTATTGCGACGAGCTGCCCTCGCCGCCGTCGGAGGCCAAGCAGCTCGTGCTCTGCTCCGGCAAGGTCTACTACGACCTGCTGGAGGCACGCGAGGAGCGCAAGATCAAGGACGTGCACATCCTGCGCCTGGAGCAGCTCTATCCCTTCCCGGCCGACGCGCTGATGCAGGAGCTGGAGAAGTACAGGCACTGCGACCTGGTCTGGTGCCAGGAAGAGCCGCGCAACATGGGTGCCTGGTCCTTCGTCAACGTCTTCCTGGAGGAAGTGGCGGACGCGGCCGGCTGCAAGAACCCCCGGCCGCGCTACGCCGGGCGCCACTCCGCGGCCTCGCCGGCCACCGGCAGCTACCAGCGGCACAACCGCGAGCAGCAGGCGCTGATCGAGGAGGCGCTGACCCTCGGCCTCAAGCCGCGCGGGCGCATCGCCGACCGCCGCACGCGCGAGGACCAGCGCGGAGGCGGCAACGGCGGCACGCAGCAGGCCGCCCAATAAGAAGCTTGGGCAACAACGGTTAGGGCAAGGACTCCATGGCTACCGACATCGTCGTCCCGACGCTGGGCGAATCCGTCTCCGAGGCCACGGTCGCCCGCTGGCTGAAGCAGCCCGGCGAGGCGGTGAAGCAGGACGAGGCGCTGGTCGAGCTGGAGACCGACAAGGTCACGCTGGAGGTCAACGCCCCGACGGCCGGCGTGCTGTCCGAGGTGCTGGTGCCGCAGGGCCAGACGGTCGAGGTCGGCGCCCTGCTGGCCCGGCTGGAAGCCGGCGCCGCCGCCCCAGCCCCGAAGGCCGCGACGAAGAAGGCCCCGGCCGCCGCCGGTCCCGAGCCGGTCGGCACGCGCGGCGCGCCCAAGGCTGAGGAGCCCGCTCCAGCGCCCGCCCCCGGTCCCACTCAGTCGCCGGCGCCGGCGCCGGCCAAGGCCGGCGTGCCCGCCGCCGGCAGGGTCGAGGTCAAGGTGCCGACCCTCGGCGAGTCGGTGACCGAGGCCATCGTCGCGCGCTGGATCCGCCAGTCGGGCGACGCCGTTGCCGCCGACGAGCCCATCGTCGAGCTGGAAACCGACAAGGTGACGCTGGAGGTCAATGCCCCGGTCGCCGGCGTGCTCGGCGACGTCAAGGTCGCCGCCGGCGCCACGGTCGAGGTCGGCGCCCTGCTGGCCAGCATCGCCCCCGGCGCCGCGCCGGGCGCCGCGACCGTCGCCCCCGGTACCGGCACGATCCCGGAGAACAAGGAGGCACCCGCGCCCGCTCCCGCCCCGGCGGCGGCCCCGGCCAAGGCCCAGGCGCTGGACCCGCGCCAGGTCAGCCGCACGGCAGCCGGGGGGCGCATCGGCGCCGGCGACCTGGTTGCCTTCCTCTCGGGCCAGCCGCTGTCGCCCGCGGTGGCCAAGCTGGTGGCCGACAACAACCTCGACCCCAGCCGCATCCCGGCCTCGGGCAAGGACGGGCGCCTGACCAAGGACGACGTGCTGCAGGTGCTGCAGAACCCGGGCCTGCTGAAGCCCGCGCCGATCGCCAACCTCGCCAAGCCCGGCCTGACGGCGCCCGGCGGCGCGAAGCCGGCGCCGGCACCCGCGCCCACGCCCACGCCCTCCGGCGAGGCGCACCCGCGCGAGGAGCGGGTGAAGATGACCAAGCTGCGCCAGACCATCGCGCGCCGCCTGAAGGAGGCGCAGAACACCGCCGCGATGCTGACCACCTTCAACGAGGTGGACATGTCGGCGGTCATGGCGCTGCGCAGCCAGCACAAGGACGCCTTCGAGAAGAAGCACGGCGTGAAGCTCGGCTTCACCTCCTTCTTCGCCAAGGCCGTGGTGGCGGCGCTGCAGGCGGTGCCCGGCGTCAACGGCCGCATCGAGGGCGACGAGATCGTCTATGCCCACCACTACGACCTCGGCATGGCGGTCTCCACCCCGTCGGGCCTGATGGTGCCGGTGATCCGCGACTGCGATGCCAAGTCCTTCGCCGACATCGAGCGCGCGCTGGGCGAGCTGGCGGCGAAGGCGCGCGACGGCAAGCTCTCGCTGCCCGAGATGCAGGGCGGCACCTTCACCATCACCAACGGCGGCGTCTTCGGCTCGCTGCTCTCAACGCCGATCATCAACCCGCCGCAGTCCGCCATCCTCGGCCTGCACAAGATCGAGGAGCGGCCCATTGCGCTGAAGGGCAAGGTGGTGATCCGCCCGATGATGTACCTCGCGGTCTCCTACGACCACCGCCTGATCGACGGGCGCGAGGCCGTGACCTTCCTGGTCAAGGTCAAGGAGGCCATCGAGGCGCCGGAGACGCTGCTGCTCGGGCTCTGACGGCCGCTCAGGCCTCTTCGGCCACCGGCACGCGGCCCTCGCGGATCGCCGCCACGAAGCCCAGGTAGTCGCGCTCGTTCTGGTCGGCGTAGGCGACGGCGAACTCGGCCACGGCCTCGTCGAAGGTGGTGCCCTGGCCGAGGTAGCCGGCCAGCGTCGCCGCGTCGCCCGAGCGGGCATGGGCACGCGCCAGCGCCCAGCCGCAGAGCCGGCCGTAGCTCTGCAGCGCCGCGAAGTCCCAGCCTGCGAGCAGCGCCGAGATCTTCATGTCGCGCAGCTGGCGCACGTAGTAGTGCTTGCCGTTCTCGCCCTCCAGCCAGCCGAGGAAGAGGTCGCTCGCCGCCTGCATGAGGCGCGCGCCGGCCACCACGCGCTGGCCCTGGTTGGCATGGCGACTGGGCCCGGCAAAGGGCGCCAGCACCGAGGGCAGCGCCTGCTTTACCTGCAGGAAGAGCGGGTCGTGGTCGTCGGCCAGCAGCAGCGCGATGCTGCACTGGGTGCCGACGCTGCCGATGCCGACCACCTTGATCGCCACGTCCGCCAGGCGGAAGCGGTCGAACAGCAGCGCGACATGCTCGGGCAGCGAGGCGCGATACCGCGCCACGGCATCCTGGAAGCCGGAGCGCAGGCCCGGCGCCTCGGCGGCGGTCGGATGGAAGATCAGCGGCGGCTCGTCCTTGATCACGGGCAGGGCGCCGCGATGCTCGACCAGCTTGGGGAAGAGGTACTCGGGCTGGTTCTTCTGCCGCGTCGCGGCCAGCCGCTTCTGCAGGCGCTCGCGGTCCTTCTCGCGCGGCAGGGTCTTCAGGACGCGGTCGAGGTCGATGCGGTCGTACCAGACCTCCAGCGCGCGCATCCCGGCATAGCTGCCCATCCGCTCGCGGTAGCTGCGCACCGTGTCGCGCGCCGCGGCGCTGGCCTCCTCGGCGGAGAGACGCAGGTCGCGCGCGGCGATCACCAGGCTGGCGGCCAGGCGCTTCACGTCCCATTCCCAGGGCGCCGGCAGGGTCTCGTCCAGGTCGTTGATGTCGAAGATCAGGTTGCGCTCGGGCGTGGCGAAGCCGCCGAAGTTCATCAGGTGCGCGTCGCCGCAGGCCTGCACCCGCGGGCCGGAGGCCGGCGTCGCCGCCAGGTCCGCCGCCATCAGCGCCGCCCCGCCGCGATAGAAGGTGAAGGGCGACTGCGCCATGCGGGCGAAGCGGATCGGCACGAGCTGCGGCAGGCGCCCCGCGCTGGAAGCCAGCAGCAGCTCGACCGGGTCCCGACGCCCGGGCGGCGGCGCCCAGACGCGATGCGAGGAACGCGGCACGGCCTCGCGCAGCGCCTTGCCGGCGGCGCGCCGCGCGGCGACCGGCCGGTAGCCGTTGCCGGTGCGTGGCTTCTCCTCCCGGGCCACCGGCGCGGCCGGACGCTTCACTCCCGTCCCTGTCCTGGTCACGACTCCCCTCCCCGGAAGCGCGCTGCAGGCCACCAGTCTTCTGCCGCCGCCGCGCAGCGTGCAATGGGGCCCTCGGAGGAAAGTATGCTGGGGAACTTGTGCTGGGGAACTTGTGCTGGCACGTCACAGGCGACCCGCTTCCGACCGCCTTTTGCGCCGCAGCATGAAGGGCCACCTCCCCTGGCAATCAACCCACGCCAATCAGGGGGCATTCCCATGAGCCACCAGGTTTCGCTGCTCTTCGAACCCTTCCGGGCGGGCGCGCTGACCCTGCGCAACCGCATCGTCATGGCGCCGCTGACCCGCAGCCGCGCCCGCCAGCCGGGCGACGTGCCGACCGAGCTCAACGCGCTCTACTATCGCCAGCGCGCCGCCGCCGGCCTGATCGTCAGCGAGGCGACGCAGATCACGCCGCAGGGCAAGGGCTATGCCTTCACCCCCGGCATCTATTCGGACGAGCAGATCGCCGGCTGGCGCCTGGTGACCGACGCGGTCCATGCCGAGGGCGGCCAGATCGTGCTGCAGCTCTGGCACGTCGGGCGCATCTCGCACCCCTCGCTGCAGCCGGGCGGCGCCCTGCCGGTCGCCCCCTCGGCGATCAGGCCCAAGGGCCAGGCCTTCACCGAGACCGGCTTCCAGGACTTCGTGACGCCGCGCGCGCTGGCGGCCGACGAGATCCCCGGCATCGTCGCCGACTATGCCCGCGCCGCGCGCAATGCCATCGCCGCCGGCTTCGACGGCGTGGAGATCCACGGCGCCAACGGCTACCTGCTGGACCAGTTCCTGCGCGACGGCACCAACCACCGCACGGACCAGTACGGCGGCAGCGTCGAGAACCGCCTGCGCTTCCCGCTGATGGTGGTCGGCGCCGTGGTGGCCGCGGTCGGCGCCGATCGCGTCGGCATCCGCCTCTCGCCGGTGACGCCCTCGAACGACATCGTGGACAGCGACCCCACGGCGGTCTTCTTTCCGCTGGTCGAGGCGCTGGCCAGGCGCGGCCTCGCCTACGTCCACGTGGTCGAGGGCGCGACCGGCGGCCCGCGCGAGACGCCCTTCGACTTCGACGCCCTGCGCCGCCGCTTCCCCGGCGCCTGGATCGCCAACAACAGCTACACGCGCGCGCTGGCGGTAGAGCACCTGGCGGCCAGGCGCACCGACCTGGTGGCCTTCGGCCGGCCCTTCATCGCCAATCCCGACCTGGTGGAGCGCCTGCGCCAGGGCGCGCCGCTGGCCGAGCTCGACCGCGCCACGCTCTATGGCGGCGGCGCCAAGGGCTATACCGACTATCCGGCCCTGGGCGGCTAGGGTTTCCCTCGAATCGAGGGGCGGGGCTTCCGGGCCCCGCCCGCCTGCCCTACATTGCAGGGATGAGCGGCTTCGCCATCGTCCTGATGGTCATCGCCATGGCGGTGACCGTGATCGTGCTCTTCACCGGCCTCTTCTCCATGGCGCGGGGCGGGGAGTTCGACCGCAAGTACAGCAACAAGCTGATGCGCCTGCGCATCATCGCCCAGGCCATCGCGCTGATTCTCTTCGCCATCGCCATGGCGACCAAGAACGGCTGACGGCTTGGTCAAGCTCACCCGCATCTATACCCGCGGCGGCGACAAGGGCCGCACCTCGCTGTCGAACGGCAAGCGGGTGCCCAAGCACGCCATCCGGGTGGAGGCCTACGGCACGGCGGACGAGGCCGGCGCCGCCATCGGCCTGGCGCGGCTGCACGCCGGGCCCTACGACGCCCTGCTGGCGCTGATCCAGAACGACCTCTTCGACCTGGGCGCCGACCTGGCGACGCCGGAGGTGGAGAACCCCAAGTACCCGCCGCTGCGCATCCTGCCGACACAGGTCACCCGCCTGGAGCAGGAGATCGACCGCATGAACGCCGAATTGGCACCGCTCAACTCCTTCGTGCTGTCGGGCGGCACGCCGGCGGCGGCGCACCTGCACTTCGCCCGCACCGTGGTGCGCCGGGCCGAGCGCGCCGCCACCGCCCTGGCGGCCAGGGAGGCGGTGAACCCGGAGTGCGTGAAGTACCTGAACCGCCTCTCCGACCTGCTCTTCGTGATGGCCCGCCATGCCAACGGCAAGGGCGCCGGCGACGTGCTCTGGGTGCCCGGCCAGAACCGCTGAAACGCTGGCTTTGCGCCGAATGCCGCAGGCCCTTCGGCCGGTTGTGACGCGGCGTTGACAGTCTGTCCGACAGGCTTCTATTGTGCGCCGCGAAAAAATCGGCCGGCGGCCCCTTGAGAGGGGCCCTGCCGGCCCTGTCCGTCGGCCCTTCCCCGTGGCCGGCGGCCGCCCAAAGAAGACCCTGAGAGGATCGCCCAGACCATGAAGGTTCTCGTCCCGATCAAGCGCGTGATCGACGCCAACGTGAAGGTCCGCGTCAAGGCGGACGGCTCGGGGGTGGAGACGGCCAACGTCAAGATGGCCATGAACCCCTTCTGCGAGATCGCCGTCGAGGAGGCGGTGCGCATGAAGGAGGCCGGCACCGCGACCGAGATCGTCGCCGTGGCCGCCGGCCTGCCGCAGTCGCAGGAAACGCTGCGCACCGCGCTGGCGATGGGCGCCGACCGCGCCATCCTGATCGAAACCGACGTCCCGCTGGAGCCGCTGGCCATCGCCAAGCTGCTGAAGGCCGTGGTCGCGAAGGAGAACCCTGGCCTGGTGCTGATGGGCAAGCAGGCGGTGGACAACGACAACAACCAGACCGGCCAGATGCTGGCCGGCCTGCTGGGCTGGCCGCAGGGCACCTTCGTCTCGAAGATCGCCAAGGAGGGCGAGGGCCTGAAGGTCACGCGCGAGGTCGACGGCGGCCTGGAGTCCGTGGCGCTGAAGCTGCCGGCCATCCTGACGGTGGACCTCCGCCTCAACACCCCGCGCTACGCCTCGCTGCCGAACATCATGAAGGCGAAGAAGAAGCCGCTGGAGACGGTGAAGCCGGCGGATCTCGGCGTCGACGTCACGCCGCGCGTCACCGTGGTCAAGGTGAGCGAGCCGCCGGCGCGCAAGGCCGGCGTCAAGGTCGGCTCGGTGGCCGAGCTGGTGGACAAGCTGAAGAACGAAGCGAAGGTGATCTGAGCATGAGCATCCTGGTCGTCGCCGAGCACGACAACGCCGGCCTGAAGTCCGCCACGCTGCACGCGCTCGCCGCCGCCGCCAAGCTGGGCGGCGAGGTCAACGTCCTGGTCGCCGGGCAGAACTGCGACGGCGCCGCCGCCGCCGCCGCCAAGCTGCCGGGCGTCGCCAAGGTGATCCAGGCCGACGCGGCCGAGTACGGCCACGAGCTGGCCGAGAACGTCGCCCCGCTGGTCGCCGAGCTGGGCAAGGGCGCCAGCCACGTGCTGGCCGCCGCCACCACCTTCGGCAAGAACGTCCTGCCGCGCGCCGCCGCGCTGATGGACGTGCAGCAGATCAGCGACATCGTCGCCATCGAGGGGCCGGACACCTTCGTGCGGCCGATCTATGCCGGCAACGCGCTGGCCACGGTCAAGTCCGCCGACCCGGTCAAGGTCGTCACCGTCCGCACCACCGCCTTCGAGGCCGGCCCCGCCGAGGGCGGCAATGCCCCGGTCGAGAAGATCGGCGGCAAGGGCGACAGCGGCCTCTCCAGCTTCCTCGGGCAGGAGCTGACCAAGACCGAGCGGCCGGAGCTGACCAGCGCGCGCATCGTCATCTCCGGCGGGCGCGGCATGCAGAACAGCGACAACTTCAAGCTGCTGGAGCGCGTCGCCGACAAGCTGGGCGCCGCGGTCGGCGCCAGCCGCGCGGCGGTGGACTCCGGCTACGCGCCGAACGACTACCAGGTCGGCCAGACCGGCAAGGTGGTGGCCCCCGACCTCTACATCGCGGTCGGCATCTCCGGCGCCATCCAGCACCTCGCCGGCATGAAGGACAGCAAGGTCATCGTCGCCATCAACAAGGACGAGGAGGCGCCGATCTTTCAGGTCGCCGACTACGGCCTGGTGGCCGACCTCTTCCAGGCCGTGCCCGAGCTGGAAAAGGCCCTCGGCTGATGGCCAACGCCTACCCGGGCCGTCCGCAGTCGGGCGCGGTCAGCAGCGCCGACCGCTCCACCATGACCGGCGGCGCGCCGGTGGAGATCAAGAAGGTCGGCGTCATCGGCGCCGGGCAGATGGGCGGCGGCATCGCGCACGTCTGCGCGCTGGCCGGCCTCGACGTGGTGCTGGCCGACCGCGACCCGGGCGCGCTGGCCAAGGCGCTGGCCACCATCGGCAAGAACATGGATCGCCAGGTGACGCGCGGGAAGATCGCCGAGGGCGACAAGTCCGCGGCGCTGGCCCGCATCAAGACGGCGGAGAACCTGAAGTCCTTCGGCGAGAGCGACATCGTCATCGAGGCCGCGACCGAGGACGAGCAGGTCAAGCGCGCCATCTTCAAGGACCTCTGCCCCGAGCTGAAGCCCGGCGCCTTCATCGCCACCAACACCTCCTCGATCTCCATCACGCGGCTGGCCTCGACCACCGACCGGCCGGGCCGCTTCATGGGGATGCACTTCATGAACCCGGTGCCGGTGATGCAGCTCGTCGAGCTGATCCGCGGCATCGCCACCGAGGAGCCGACGGTCCAGGCGGTGCGCGAGCTGACCGTGAAACTGGGCAAGCAGCCGGTCTCGGCCGAGGACTTCCCCGCCTTCATCGTCAACCGCATCCTGCTGCCGATGATCAACGAGGCGGTCTACACGCTCTACGAGGGCGTCGGTTCGGTCGAATCGATCGACACCGCCATGAAGCTCGGCGCCAACCACCCGATGGGCCCGCTGGAGCTGGCCGACTTCATCGGCCTCGACACCTGCCTCGCCATCATGCAGGTGCTCTACGACGGCCTGGCCGACAGCAAGTACCGCCCCTGCCCGCTGCTGGTGAAGTACGTCGAGGCCGGCTGGATCGGCCGCAAGTCCGGCCGCGGCTTCTACGACTATTCCGGCGAGAAGCCGATCCCGACCCGCTAACGCTTCCCCTCTCCCCCCAGCGGGAGAGGGTGCCGAGCGAGCGCCAGCGATGCGAGGCGGGTGAGGGGGGTCTATGCGACTCCCGCCAGCCGCATAGACCCCCCTCATCCGGCGGCTGCGCCGCCACCTTTTCCCGCTTTGGGGAGAAGGGGTCACCTAGAGCTCCAGATCCGCCCGCAGCAGGGCCGGCTCGTCCGGCATGCGGCTGAGGTGGAAACCGAGTTCCGCGGCCAGGCGGCGCATGCCGAGGTTGTCCTGCAGCATCAGCGCCATGACCCGGCGGATGCCGTGGGCGCGCGCCCAGCCGAGCGCCTTCTCTGCCAGCAGCCGGCCGAGGCCGCGGCGCTTCCAGCCCGGCAGCAGTACCAGCGCGATCTCCGCCGTCTCCGGCTCGCTCCGCATCAGGCGCACGATGCCGATGCCGCGGCGGCGCCCTGGACCGTCGTCGCTCAGCGCCAGGAAGGCGATCTCGTGCCGGTAGTCGACGCTGGCCAGGCGCTTCGCCGTCTCGTCGGTCAGCCGCGCGAGGCCGCCGAGGAAGCGAAAGTGGATGTCCTCCGCCGTCAGGCGCCGGAAGCCCCACTGCAGCAGGCGCCAGTCGGCAGGCCGGATCGGGCGGATGAAGACCGGCGTGCCGTCGGCCAGCCGCGCGTGCTCCTCGAGCTCCGCCGGATAGCCGGCCGGGCGCGCCTCGCTCACGGCTAGGGCGCGAGGGCCCGCCGGTAGGCGGCCTCGGCCTCGGCGCCGAAGACGGCGAAGATGACGCGGCCGGGCCGCACGCCCTGCCAGCCTCGCATCGTCGTCACCGCGACCTCTGTCGCTGCCTCCAGCGGATAGCCGTAGATGCCGGTGGAGATGGCCGGGAAGGCGACGCTCTCCAGCCCCTGCTCGTCGCAGAGCTCCAGCGCGCGGCGGTAGGCGCCGGCCAGCAGCGCCGGCTCGCCCTGCTCACCGCCCTGCCAGACCGGGCCGACGGCGTGGATGACGAAGCGCGCCGGCAGCCGGAAGCCCGGGGTGATGACGGCGCCGCCGGTCGGGCAGCGGCCGACGGCGGCGCAGGCCTTGGCGAGCTCCGGCCCGGCGGCGCGGTGGATCGCGCCGCAGACGCCGCCGCCGGGCAGCAGCTGCTCGTTCGCCGCGTTGACGATGGCGTCGACCGCGAGGCGGGTGATGTCGCCGGGGTGAATCTCAATCCGCACGCGGCGGCTCCGCCGGCTGGCGGCGCCGGATCGCCATCAGCAGCAGGATGAGCAGGATGGCGGGGATGCCGGCGACCGCGGTGTAGAGGAAGAAGGGCACGTAGCCGTAGTCCTGCACGATGATACCGGAAAAGCCGGCCAGCAGGCGCCCCGGCAGGGCGTAGAAGGAGCTGAAGAGCGCGTACTGTGTGGCCGTGTAGTGGCTTGAGGTCAGGCTCGACATGTAGGCGATGAGCGCCGTGCCGGCGAGGCCGCTGGCCGCGTTGTCGACCGAGATGGTGACGGTCAGCACCCAGAGGTCCGGCTGGCCGTGCGCCGCCAGCCAGGCGAAGCAGAGGTTCGAGGCCGGCCCGACGATGGCGCCGATCAGCAGCGCGCGCACCACGCCGAGCTTGGCGACCAGCACACCGCCCAGCGCCACGCCGATCAGCGACATGATGAGGCCGTAGAGCTTGGTGACGCTGGCGATGTCGGGCTTCTGGAAACCCAGGTCGACGTAGAGCTTGCCCGCCATGGTGCCGATGACGAAGTCGGACAGGCGGTGCAGCGCGATGATCGCCAGGATCAGCAGCGCCATCCAGCCCAGGCGCTTGAAGAAGTCGGCGAAGGGCCCGACCACGGCGTCGATGAGGCTCTGCCCCGGGTCCTGCAGCAGCGACTTGGGCCGCAGGTGCGTCGCCGGCTCCTTCACCAGCAGCACGGTGACGAGACCGACCGCCATGCAGGCCGCCATCAGCAGGTAGGCCTCGCGCCAGGACAGCCAGTTGGCGAGGTAGAGCGCGCCGGCGCCCGAGGCCAGGATCGCCAGGCGGTAGCCGAGCTGGTAGGCGCCGGACAGCGCGCCCTGCAGCTCCTGCGGCGCCGATTCGATGCGATAGGCGTCGAGCGCGATGTCCTGCGTCGCCGAGGCGAAGGCCACCAGCACGGCGGCGCCGGCGATCCACTCCAGGCTGGCCGCCGGGTCGGCGTAGGCCATGGCGACCAGGCCGGCGGCGACGCCGAGCTGCGCCAGCAGCATCCAGGAGCGCCGGCGCCCCAGCCAACGCGTCAGGCCCGGCAGAGGCACGCGATCCACCACCGGCGCCCAGACGAACTTGAAGGAATAGGCGAAGCCGACCCAGGCGAAGAAGCCCAGCGTCTTGGCGTCCAGCCCGCCCTCGGCCAGCCAGATGGTCAGCGTGCCGCCGATCAGCAGGAAGGGCAGCCCGGCGGCGAAGCCCAGGAAGAGCATCGGCCGCGTCTCGGGCCGAAGGTAGATGCGCAGGCTGGCAAGCCAGCCGGGTTTCCGGGCAGGGGCGGCGGCGTCGGTCATGGCTAAGGACGGTGCGGGATGCCCGCCGCGCCTGGCAAGGGGCGAGGGCCCGCCCTTCGCTCCCTTCTCCCTCCCCCTCTACGGGGGAGGGCTAGGAAGCAAGAGAGGGCTAGTTCGCCAGCTCCGGCCGCCGCTCGTAGAGCGCCAGCGCCTCGGGGTTGGCCAGCGCCTCCTTGTTCTTGATCGGGCGGCCGTGCACCACGTCGCGTACCGCCAGCTCGACGATCTTGCCGGACTTGGTGCGCGGGATGTCGGCCACCGCCAGGATCTTCGCCGGCACGTGGCGCGGCGTGCAGCCCTTGCGAATGGTGTCGCGGATCTTCTTCTCCAGCGCGGCGTCCAGCGTCGCCCCGGCGGCGAGGCGGACGAAGAGCACGACGCGCACGTCGTCCTGCCAGTCCTGCCCGATGACGATGGACTCCGCGACCTCGGGCAGCTGCTCGACCTGGCGGTAGATCTCGGCCGTGCCGATGCGCACGCCGCCGGGGTTCAGCACCGCGTCGGAGCGGCCGTAGACGATGACGCCGCCGTGCGCCGTCAGCTCGACGAAGTCGCCGTGGTGCCAGATGTTGGGATAGCGCGCGAAATAGGCGTTGAAGTAGCGCTCGCCGGTCGGGTCGGCCCAGAAGTAGATCGGCATGGAGGGGAAGGGCCGGACGCAGGCCAGCTCGCCCTTCTGCCCCACCACCGGCTTGCCGTCGTCGTCCAGCACCTCGACCGCCATGCCGAGGTGGCGCTTCTGGATCTCGCCGCGCCAGACCGGGCCGATCGGATTGCCGCCCATGAAGCAGCCGATGATGTCGGTGCCGCCCGAGATCGAGGAGAGGCAGACGTCGTCCTTGATGCCGCGATAGACGAAGTCGAAGCCCTCGGGCACCAGCGGCGAGCCGGTGGAGGTGATGGTGCGGATGGACTTCAGGCTGTGGGTCCGCTTGGGCTCCAGCCCCGACTTGCCGAGCGCGTCGATGTACTTGGCCGAGGTGCCGAAGAGCGTGCAGCCCTCGGCGTCGGCGTAGTCCCAGAGGATCCTCGCGTCGGGGTGGAAGGGCGAGCCGTCGTAGAGCAGCAGGGTCGCGCCCGAGGCCAGGGCGCTGACCAGCCAGTTCCACATCATCCAGCCGCAGGTGGTGAAGTAGAAGACCCGGTCGCCCGGCTTCACGTCGCACTGCAGCTGATGCTCCTTCATGTGCAGGAGCAGCGTGCCGCCGGCGCCGTGCACGATGCACTTGGGCTTACCCGTCGTGCCGCTGGAGAACATGATGTAGAGCGGGCTGTTGAAGGCGACGCGGCGGAAGCTCAGCGCCCTGGCCGCGTAGGGCTTGATGAAGTCGGCCAGGCTGACGGCGCCCGCCACGCCCTCCGGCGGCGCGCCCGCGCCGATCAGCGGCACGGTCACCACGGCCTTGACCGTCGGCAGGCCGGCCATGAACTCGGCGACGCGACCGCGCACGTCGAGGGTCTTGCCGGCGTAGTAGTAGCCGTCGGGGCAGAACAGCACCTTGGGGTCGATCTGCCCGAAGCGGTCGAGCACGCCGGCGACGCCGAAGTCGGGCGAGCAGGAGGACCAGACCGCGCCGAGCGAGGCGGTCGCCAGCATGGCGGCCACGGCCTCGGGCATGTTGGGCAGGAAGCCGGCGACGCGGTCGCCCTCGCCCACGCCGGCCGCCGTCAGCGCCTGCTGCAGCCGCGACACCAGCTCGCGCAGCTCGCCCCAGGTCATGCGGCGCTTCACCTTGTCCTCGGCCCAGAAGACCATGGCGTCGGCCGTGTCGGGCTGGCCCGCCTTGAGCAGGTTCTCGGCGAAGTTGATGCGCGCTTCGGGAAAGAATCGGGCGCCCGGCATCCTGTCGCCGTCGACCAGGGCCGGTCCCCGGCGCTCGCCGACGATGCCCGTGAAGTCCCAGACCAGCTCCCAGAAGGCCGGAATCTCGGTGACGGACCAGTCGAACACGGCGTCGTAGTCGCCCAGCGCCAGTCCGTGGCGGCGATTCGCCTCGGCCATGAAGCGGGTCAGGCGCGCCTGGGCGACGCGGTCGGCGGAAGGCTGCCAGAGCGGGCCAGTCATGGCGCGAAGACTCCCTTATCGGTGTGGCGGCGGAGTATGGCGAAGCGGCCGGCCGCGATAAAGTGCCGGCCGCATGGCTGCCCTGCCGGGCGCCGGCTGCCTGCCACCCGCCAGCTTCCCTAGTGTCCCCCGATGCCGCCGCCCGCGTCACCCTCTCCCGGCTATTTCCAGCGCCTCTCGCCGGTGGTGCAGGGCGCGCTCTACATGACGCTGGCCGCGCTGTTCTTCGCCCTGATGAACACCTGCGTGCGCTACGCTTCCAACGGCGGGCTGGACGCCACGCAGATCGCCTTCTTCCGCAACCTCTTCGCGCTGCTCTTCATGCTGCCCTGGGTGGTGCGAACGCGCTTCGCCGCCGTGCGCACCCGTCGGCTCAAGGCGCACTTCTGGCGCGGCATCACCGGGCTGGGGGCGATGAACCTCTGGTTCCTTGCCATCGCCGCGCTGCCGATGGCACAGGCCGTGGCACTGAACTTCACCTTCCCGCTGTTCGGCACGATCCTGGCGGCGCTGATCCTGAAGGAGAGGGTGCGCGCCCGGCGCTGGACGGCGACCCTGGTCGGCTTCTGCGGCGTGCTGGTGGTCATGCGCCCGTGGGAGGGCTCGATCGCCTGGGCGTCGCTGATCCCGGTGGCGGCCGCCGCCTTCATGGCGCTCTCCTCGATCCTGGTGAAGTCGCTGTCGAACACCGAGTCGCCGGGCACCATGGTGTTCTACATGAACCTCATCATGACGCCGCTGTCGCTCATTCCGGCGGCCTTCTACTGGCACTGGCCGGACCTGGAGACCTGGGGCTACGTCGTTGTGCTCGGCTTCTTCGCCGCCATCTCGCACGTCATGCTGACCAGGGCCTATGTGCGCGCCGACGCCTCGGTGGTGCAGCCCTTCGACTACCTGCGCCTGCCGTTCATCGCCGGCCTCGGCTACCTCTTCTTCGGCGAGGTGCCGGACCACTGGGTCTGGATCGGCGGCGCGATCATCGCCGCCTCGACCTTCTACATCGCGCGGCGCGAGGCCGTGCTGGCGCGCCAGCAGCGCCTGGCGACGCGCAGCGTGATGCGGCCGGAGGAAACGCCGTGAGCCGCTTCGCCCGGCTCGGCGCCAACGAACAGGGTGCGCTGCTGCTGATCGCCTCGGCCTTCGGCTTCACCGTCAACTCGACCATGGCCAAGGTGCTGGCCAACGGCGGCATGGACCCGTTCCAGATCGCCCTGGCCCGCGCCTTCTTCGCCTTCGGCGCGCTGGTGCCCTTCCTGCTGCGCGGCGGGCTGCAGGCTTTCAAGACGAAGCACCCCTGGGTGCACTTCTGGCGCGCCATGGCCGGCTCGGCGGCCATGTTCCTCGGCTTCTACGCCATCGCCCACCTGCCGCTGGCGACGGTCACGGCGCTGGGTTTCACCACGCCGCTCTTCACCGTGGTGCTGGCCGCCCTGGTGCTGAAGGAGACGGTGCGCTGGCGGCGCTGGAGCGCGACGCTGATCGGCTTCGGCGGCGTACTCGTCATGGTGCGCCCCGGGGCCGAGACCTTCGACCCCGACGCCCTGGCCTCGCTCGCCGCGGCGCTGCTGGTCGCCTGGGCCGTGACCCTGGTGAAGCGCTTTCCGCCGGGCGAGAGCCAGGCGGTGATGCTGTTCTATTTCTGCCTGACCTCGCTGCTGCTGGCCATCGGCCCCGCCATCTCGGTCTGGCGCGCGCCCAAGCCGCTGGAGTGGGTGATGCTGGCCGGCATCGGGCTGGTCGGCGTCGCCGCGCAGGCGCTCTTCATCAAGGCCTACCGCACCGGTGAATCGAGCTACATCGCGCCATTCGACTACACCAAGCTGATCTTCGCCGGCATCGTCGGCTACCTGCTCTTCGCCGAGGTGCCGGACGGCTGGACCCTGGCCGGCGCGACGGTGATCGTCGGCTCCACGCTCTACATCGCCCGGCGCGAGGCGCGGATCGGCCGCAGGGCCGCGGCGCCTGCGCCAGATCAAGGCGCCCTGGAGAAAAGCTAGCCCTACTCGCCGTTCCCCCGGCCCCTGTGCTAGGGGAAGGGGAGGACCCATGCTCGACGGACCCATGCTCGACACTGGCGCCGCCTGGCTCGACGACTTCTGGTACGTGGCCTTTCCCGGCCGCGCGCTGCGGCCTGGGCGCACGCTGGCCAAGACCCTGTTCGGCGAGCCGCTGCTGTTCGGCCGCACCAGCGAGGGCAAGGTCTTCGCCTTCAAGGACATCTGCCCGCACCGCGGCATCCCGCTGCGCCACGGGCGCTTCGACGGCAAGGAGGTGACCTGCCGCTACCACGGCTGGCGCTTCGGCCCGGACGGGCGCTGCACCGCCATCCCCTCGCTGGTGCCGGGGCAGGACTTCGACTGCGCGCGCATCCGCGTCGCCGCCTACGCGGTCGAGGAGGCGCAGGGCCTGGTCTGGATCTTCCGCCCGCGCAAGGGGCGCGAGGCGCCGCCGGGGCCGCCGCCCGCCATGCCGGGCTTCGCCGCCGACGCGCGGCCTGCCTTCACCATCCAGCGCCACTTTCCCTGCGGCGCCGACCACGCGATCTATGGCCTGATGGACCCGACGCACGCCGCCTTCGTGCATACCTCCTGGTGGTGGAAGAAGGATGCCAGCAAGCTCAGGCTCAAGACCAAGCACTTCGAGCCGGCGCCGCTCGGCTGGCGCATGAAGCGCCATCGCCTGCCGCCGGAGAACCGCATGTACCGGCCCTTCGGCCGCGAGGTGACGACCGAGATCAGCTACCAGCTCCCCGGCCTCAGGGTCGAGGAGGTGAGGAGCGAGCGCCACGCCCTGGTCGGCCTGACCGCGGTGACGCCGCTGGCGGCGGAGGAGAGCGAGGTGCACCAGGTCTTCTGGTGGACTCCGGCCTGGATGAACCTGGTCAGGCCGCTGCTGAAGCATCTGGCCAGCATCTTCCTGGACCAGGACCGCGATGTCGTGGTGCTGCAGCAGGAGGGGCTGAAGCAGAACCCGGCGCTGCTGCTGGTCGACGATGCCGACGCCCAGGCGAAGTGGTATTTCCGGGTGAAACGGGAATGGCTGCGCGCCGCCGAGGAGGGGCGCGCCTTCGAGAATCCGCTGCGCGAGAAGACGCTGAGCTGGCGCAGCTAGAACCTGACGGAAGAGAGGACGCGACGATGGATGTGAAGGGTCTGGCCGCGGTGGTGACGGGCGGTGCCTCGGGACTGGGCGCGGCGACGGCGAAACGCCTGGCCGCGGCCGGCGCCAGGGTGACGGTGCTGGACATGAAGGCCGAGGCGGCCGAGGCCGTGGGCAAGGAGCTGGGCGGCCTGGGCCTCGCCTGCGACGTCGGCGATGCCGCGGCGGCCGAGGCGGCGATGGCCAAGGCCAGGGCGGCGCACGGCCCCTGCCGCGTGCTGGTGAACTGCGCCGGCATCGCGCCGGCCAAGCGCGTGGTGGGCCGCGACGGTCCCATGGCGCTGAGGGACTTCGAGACCGTGATCCGGGTGAACCTGATCGGCTCCTTCAACCTGCTGCGCCTGGCGGCGGCGGAGATGGCGGCGGCCGAGCCGCTGAACGCCGACGGCGAGCGCGGCGTCATCGTCTCCACCGCCTCGGTCGCCGCCTTCGAGGGGCAGGTCGGCCAGGCTGCCTACAGCGCGTCGAAGGCCGGCATCGTCGGTATGATGCTGCCGGTGGCGCGCGAGCTGGCGCGCAGCGGCATCCGCGTGCTGACCATCGCGCCGGGCCTGATCGGCACGCCGCTGCTGCTCAACATGCCCAAGGAGGTGCAGGACAACCTGGCCGGCCAGGTGCCCTTCCCCAAGCGCTTCGGCCACCCGGACGAGTTCGCCCGCCTGGTCCTGCACATCTGCGACAACGCCATGCTGAACGCCGAGACCTTCCGCCTCGACGGCGCCATGCGGATGCAGTGAGAAACGTGAAAGCAACGCATCAGGACCCGCCTCCGAGGTCGGAGGCGGGCCGTGGCATGAGGCTGTAAGACTACTGACTCATTGGATCAAACAGCGAAGGATTGTCGTCGGGCATATTGCCAACCGTGCGTAGCAAATCCAGAAGAGAGATGCCAAGGCGCCGGGCCGCCTCCGCAGCACTGCCTGGATGGATGCGCTGCTTAACTACATCCGCTATGCGACCCTGATTCACATCATATGCGGCTGCAATCCGACTGTAGAATTCACGTCGATAGCGTCGGCACCAAATTTCCACAGCATCGCTGAATGAAAGTCGATGGCTTGGTTCGCGCATTGTCATGGAAGACTTCTCCACATGAAAGTGGGCGAGCTGCCTTGACGCGTTCTCTATGCTGTTAGACCATCAAGCTTGCGTAACTGATTGCCCGCAGACAGCTCTGAAATGCGGACTGACAGGGAAGGCCGGGGCCGCGAACCCCGGCCTTTTGTCATTGCGTCAATCTCCAGTTTAGAGTTGGCGCCGTCGATTCGATCTGTTCCTAAATCTGACCGGTATGTGGATGACGGGGATAAGCGCGCATTCGATTCACAGGTTTCCATTCAATAGTACGGAACACTAGTTGAGTTTTGTCGGATGCCGGGTACGGCGAGTACTTGCATCAGAGTGTGCGGGGGACCCGCGAACTGCTTAGAGCTTGCAGAGCGCCTTGAGGTACTCGCCCGCGGCCTCGCCGGCGGGCTTGGGCTCGCCCGCCAGGCTGCCGGCGAAGTAGAGGCTCTTGGTGGCGCTGACCACCTTGCTGCGCAGCTCCTCGCCGCCACCGGCGCAGATCGCCGTGTCCTCCGGCTTGTCGCCGGTCACCTTGTTGACGATCTTCTGCGCGTCGGCACCCAGCGCCTGGAAGGCCGCGGCATCGGCGCGGGCCAGGCCGGCGGTGGCGGCCATCAGCACCAGGGCAACAGCAAGCCGGGTCATGGGGCTCCCCACTGAAGACAGCGATGCACCAGCCTCGGGGAGCGGGCCGGCCCGCGTCAAGCCGGGGGGCGGCCGGGGGGGGGCGCCAAGGCCTTGTTGCCCCCTTCCGCATCGCCCGCTAGTCTCGCCGCCATGAGCGCTGAGCCGGCCTTCTCCTTCATCCTGGCCCCGGCGGCGTCCCTGGCGGGGCGGCCGCTGCTTCTCGCGCGACTTAGCGACGGCCGTCGGCGCTGATCCCAAGCGGCCGCCGGCGGCCGCTGCGGCACCCGTCGCTTGATCCGTTCCTGTCCGATCACCGGGGCCAAGGCCCCTATCGCAGCGAGACCAGAGCCATGCGCGTCGACCCGACCAAGAAGTACCGTCCCTTCCAGCCCATCAAGCTCGACGACCGCCGCTGGCCCGGCGCGGTCATCACCAGGCCGCCGATCTGGTGCTCGGTCGACCTGCGCGACGGCAACCAGGCGCTGGTCGATCCCATGGGCCACGAGCGCAAGTCGCTGTTCTTCGACACGCTGCTGAAGATGGGCTTCAAGGAGATCGAGGTCGGCTTTCCCGCCGCGTCGGAGACCGACTTCGCCTTCGTGCGCCACCTGGTCGAGGCGAAGCGCATCCCGGACGACGTCACCATCCAGGTGCTGACCCAGTCGCGCGAGGAGCTGATCCGCCGCTCCTTCGAATCGATCCGCGGCGCGCGGCGCGCGATCATGCACCTCTACAACTCGACCTCGACCCTGCAGCGGCGCGTGGTCTTCGGCCTGGACCGCGCCGGCATCGTCGAGATCGCGGTCAAGGGCGCGAAGATCATCAAGGAGCTCGCCGAGGAGATGCGGGGCGAGACCGAGGTGGTCTACCAGTACAGCCCGGAATCCTTCACCGGCACCGAGCTCGACTTCGCCAAGGAGATCTGCGAGGCGGTGATGGACGTGTGGCGGCCGACGCCGGAGAAGCCGGTGATCCTGAACCTGCCGGCGACGGTGGAGATGGCGACGCCCAACGTCTATGCCGACCAGATCGAGTGGTTCCACCGCAACATCCGCGACCGCGAGGCGGTGATCCTGTCGGTACACCCGCACAACGACCGCGGCACCGGCGTGGCGGCGGCGGAGTTCGCCATCATGGCCGGCGCCGACCGCGTCGAGGGCACGCTGTTCGGCAACGGCGAGCGCACCGGCAACGTCGACGTGGTGAACATCGCGCTCAACATGTTCACCCAGGGCATCGACCCGGGCCTGGAGATCGACGACATCGACGCGCTGGTCAAGGTGGTGGAACACTGCAACCAGCTGCCCGTCCACCCGCGCCATCCCTATGCCGGCGAGCTGGTCTATACCGCCTTCTCGGGCTCGCACCAGGACGCCATCAACAAGGGCCTGAAGGCGATGGAGAAGAGCAACAGCGGCGAGTGGGAAGTGCCCTACCTGCCGATCGACCCGGGCGACGTGGGCCGCACCTACGACGCGGTGATCCGCATCAACAGCCAGTCGGGCAAGGGCGGCGTCGCCTACATCCTGCAGAAGGACCATGGCCTGCAGCTGCCGCGCAAGCTGCAGATCGAGTTCAGCAAGGTGATCCAGGCGCTGGCCGACGGCAGCGGCAAGGAGCTGAGCTCGGCGCAGATCTGGCAGGCCTTCGGCGAGACCTACCTGGAGCAGCCGGGCGCGCCGCTGGAGCTGATCGACTATCGCACCATCCCCGACGTCAACCGCCAGGGCGAGCGCATCATCACCGCGCAGGTCCGCCACAAGGGCGCCGAGCAGGCGATCGAGGGCCACGGCAACGGCCCGATCGACGCCTTCGTCGACGCGCTGAACAAGGCCTTCGGCCTCGGCATCGAGGTGGCGGACTACAGCGAGCACGCCCTCAGCACCGGCGCCTCAGCCACGGCCGTCGCCTACATGGAGCTGAAGTCGCCCAAGGGCGGCCTCTTCGGCGTCGGCCAGGACAAGAACATCGTCATGGCCTCGCTCCGCGCCCTGGTCAGCGGCGCGAACCGGCTGATGGGCTGAGTCCCCTCCATCCCCCTGCAAAGCCCCTCTCCCTCAGGGGCGCGTAGCGCGGCGCTGCGCGCGGGTTGGGGCGAGGGTGTTGGTCGGTCAACCCGCCAGCGCGGTGAGCTGGCCCAGCACGGCCTCGCCCATGCCTCGCGTGCCCACCTTATCGGTGGTGCCGGGGCCGGCGATGTCGCCGGTGCGGATACCCTTGTCCAGGGTGGCCTTGACCGCGTTTTCCACCAGGTCGGCGTCCTCGGCCATGTCGAAGGAATAGCGCAGCGCCATGGCGAAGGACATGAGGGCGGCCACCGGGTTGGCCAGGCCCTTGCCGGCGATGTCCGGCGCGGAGCCGTGCACCGGCTCGTAGAGCGCCTTGCGGCGGCCCGAGGAATCCGCGGCGCCGAGCGAGGCCGAGGGCAGCATGCCGAGCGAGCCGGTCAGCATCGCCGCCTCGTCCGACAGGATGTCGCCGAAGAGGTTGTCGGTGACGATGACGTCGAACTGCCGCGGGTTGCGCAGCAGCTGCATGGCACAGTTGTCGGCGTACATGTGGGAAAGCTCGACGTCCTGGTAGGACTCCTGGTGCAGCCTGGTCACTTCCTCGCGCCAGAGCACGCCGGACTCCATGACGTTCGCCTTCTCGGCCGAGCAGACCTTGTTGTTCCGCTTGCGCGCCAGCTCGAAGGCGACGGCGGCGACGCGGCGGATCTCGTTGGTGGTATAGACCTGGGTGTTGATGCCGCGGC
Organism: Pseudomonadota bacterium; assembly: GCA_029781795.1. Classification (GTDB taxonomy): domain Bacteria; phylum Pseudomonadota; class Alphaproteobacteria; order Kiloniellales; family JACOMY01; genus JAKOWB01. The sequence continues at coordinate 31,754 of JAKOWB010000209.1, forward strand.
GCTGGCCGTCGGGCAGGGTCTCGATGCCGCGCGGCGTGCCGAAATAGACGCCGCCGGTCAGCTCGCGCAGGATCATGATGTCCAGGCCCTTCACCACCTCGGGTTTCAGGGTCGAGGCGTCGACCAGCGCATCGAACACGATGGCCGGGCGCAGGTTGGCGAAGAGTTCCATCTCCTTGCGCAGGCGCAGCAGGCCGCGCTCGGGCTTCTGCGCGAAGGGCAGGTTGTCCCATTTCGGGCCGCCGACGGCGCCGAACAGCACGGCGTCGACGCCCTGCGCCTTGGCCATGGCCTCGTCGGTCAGCGGTGTGCCGTGCGCGTCGATCGCGGCGCCGCCGACCTTGTCCTCGGCGATGTCGAAGGAGACGCGGCGCTTCTTGCCCATCCAGTCGATGACGCGGCGCACCTCGTCCATCACTTCCACGCCGATGCCGTCGCCCGGCAGGATCAGCAGCTTCTTGTTCGCGGCCATCGGGCCCTCCCTAAAGTCCTTGGCCTGTCGATAGCCGCCCGGGCCCGCCGGTGCAAGCGGCCCCCGGCGCGGAGCCCTATGCATCCGGCCAGAAGTAGTCCGGCGGCGGTGCCATCAGCGTCTCGCCACCGGCCCTGAGGGCCAGCCAGTGGCCTTCGCCCAGGGGCAGCAGGCGCTGGAAGAAGAAGCGCGCGGTCATCAGCTTGCCGGCCAGGAAGCCGTCGTCACCGCCGTGTGCCAGCCCGGCCGTGGCGGCGCGGGCGATCCTCAGCCACTGCCAGGCGAAGAGCGTCAGCCCCATGATGCGCTGGAAGTCGGTGCCGGCCGCCCCGGCCTCGGCCGGGTCCTGGGCCATGCGCTCCTGGATGAAGGCGGAAGCGCGCTCCAGCCGCTCCCGGGCGGCCGCCAGCCCCGCGGCGAGGTCGGCGAGGGACGCCGGCGCGGCGGCCTCCTCGGCCCTCAGGGTCTCGAGGAAGCGCTGCCAGACGGCGCCGTCCTGGCGCGGGATCTGCCGGCGGATCAGGTCCAGCGCCAGCATGCCGTTGGCGCCCTCCTGGATCGGATTGAGGCGCACCTCGCGCAGGATCTGCTCGACCCCGTTGTCTCGGATGTAGCCGTGCCCGCCCAGCACCTGCAACGAATCGTTGGCCGACCAGACGCCCCAGTCGGCCAGCGTCGCCTTGACGCTGGAGGTGAGGAAGCCCAGCCAGTCGGCCGCTGCCTGGCGCCGCGCCGGGTCGGGGTGGTGCTCGGCGAGGTCGACCTCCAGCCCCAGGCCGAGGTAGAGCGCGCGCGCCGCCTCGATGTAGGCGCGGCTGGTCAGCAGCAGGCGGCGCACGTCGGGATGGCAGAGGATCGGGTCGGCCGGCAGCTCGGGCTGCGCCGGCTTGCCCGGGGCACGGCCCTGCAGGCGCTGGCGGCTGTAGGCGGCGGCGATCTGATAGGCCGCCTCGGCCCCGGCCATGCCCTGCGAGCCGACCATGAGGCGCGCCGCGTTCACCATGTCGAACAGCGCCACCAGGCCCTTGCAGCGCTCACCGATCATCCAGCCGGTCGCGCCCTCGAAGGCCATCTGGCAGGTGGCCGAGGCGGCGTAGCCCAGCTTGTGCTCCAGCCGCACGGCGCCGAGCGAGTTGCGGCTGCCGTCCGGCAGGATCTTGGGCGTCAGGAAGAGGCTGAGCCCGCGCGAGCCCGGCGGGTCCCCGGCGGCGCGCGCCAGTACCAGGTGCACGATGTTCTCGGTCAGGTCGTGGTCGCCGCCGGAGATGAAGATCTTGGTGCCGCTGAGGCGCCAGGTGCCGTCGGCGGCGGGCTCGGCCCTGGTCTTGGCGAGGCCCACGTCGGTGCCGCAGTGCGGCTCGGTCATGCACATGGTGCCGCCGATGCGCCCGGTGGCAAGGCCTTCGGAATAGCGCTCGCGCAGCGCGGGTGCCGCATGGCGCTGCAGCATGCGATAGACCATGGCGAAGAGGCCGAAGTAGTCGCTGAGCGCGATCGAGGCGCCGCTGGTCAGCTCGTTCAGCACGAAGGCCAGGGTCTGCGGCAGGCCCTGGCCGCCGTGCTCCGGCTTCGCGGTCAGGCCGCTCCAGCCGCCGGCGACGAAGGCCTGGAAGGCCCGCTTCAGGCCGGCCGGCACCACCACGCCCGTGGGCGTCAGGCGACAGCCCTCAGCGTCGCTCGCCAGGTTCTGCGGCTGGATCTGCTCGGCCGCCAGGGTGCCGGCCTGTTCCAGCACCTGGTCGATCAGCGCGCGATCCAGGCCGGGAAAGGCGCCGGTCGGCGCCAGCGTGCCCTCCATGTCCAGCAGATCGTGCAGCACGAAGCGGATGTCGCGCAGCGGCGGCGTATAGGTCGGCATGGCGCGGCCTTTCGGGAGCGGTTACATTTCGAACATGCGTTCGAAAACTAGCAAGGCGCCACGGCAGCGGCAAGCGCGCCGCCCGCGCATGGCCAAGGGCGACGCCGCGGCGCGCGAAAGGCTGCTGGCGGAGGCGGCGGCCTTCCTCAGGCGGCGGGGCGCCGAGGGCACGACGATGCGCGCGCTGGCGCGGCACCTCGGCATCGGCGCGGCCTCGCTCTACTACCATTTCCCCGACCGCGATGCGCTGCTGGCCGAGTGCCTGGAACGCGAGCTGGTGGGGCTGGAGACGGCGGTGCTGCGGGCCGCCGCCGGCGGCGGCGCGCCGGCCGAGCGCGTCGCCGCGATCCTTGCGGCGCATATCGCCTTCCAGCTGCGCTGGGCCGGCAGGGCCGGGCGGCGGCATGGGCGCGCCGGACTGGCGCCGCTGCTGGAGGGGCTGCCGCCGGCGCGGCGGCGGCGCATCGACGCCCGCCAGCGCGCCATCGTCGGCGCGCTGCGCGCCGTGCTGACCGAGGGCTCGGTCGCGGGCGAGCTGCTGGTGCCCGACGCCACGCCCACCGCCTTCGCCCTGCTGTCGCTGGGCGAGCACGCCATCGCCTGGGCCCGGCCCAAGGGCCGCCTGGGGCCGGCGGCGCTGACCGACCTGCTGGTCGCGCTGGGCCTCAGGATGGTGACGCCGGCGGCAGGCTAGGCCAGCGTCGCCAGCACGTCCTCGGCGGCGCGCAGGCCGCTGGCAAAGGCGCCGTGGCAGGTCGCCGGGTCGCTGATCGATGTCGCCTCGCCGGCGAAGAAGAGGCGCCCCTCGACCGGCCGCGCCAGCACGGCGCGGGCGTCCGCCGCGCCGGGCCGGGCATAGGAATAGCCGCCGTCGGTCCAGGGGTCCTGCGACCAGCCGGTCGCTGCCAGCGGCGTCAGGTGCTTCGCCAGGCCGCTGCCGAATTCGCGCGCCAGCTCTTCCAGCGCGTTGGCCGCCAGCGCGCCCGGGCCGGCGGCGGCGAGCTCGGCCGCCAGCGGGCCGCCGTAGTAGGCCTCCAGCGTCGGGCGGCCGAACTCGTGCATGTGGAAGTGCGCGCAGTCGACGCGGTCGAAGGTGAGGTTGGCCTGGAACTCGGCGGTCGAGCCGAAAGGCTGGCCCTCGATCTTGAAGAAGATCTTCTCGTTCACGCCGAGCGGCAGGTCTTCCAGCGCCTGGCGCTTCTCCTCCGGCAGCCCGGGCTCGAAGGCGACGCGCCCCTTGGCCAGCAGCGCGGTCGGCAGCGTGACCACGGCGGCCCGCGCCTCCAGGCGCCCGGCCGGCCCCTCGACGGCGACGCCGCCGCGCGTCAGCCTGATGCGTTCGACGGGGGTCTCCAGCCTCACCGGCAACCCCGCGCCAAAGGCCGCCACCATGGCGCCGAGGCCCCGGGGGTCGTGCCAGTTGACGTCGGTCGAGCCGGCGCGCGCGTAGTCGATGGCGGAGAGCTGCTCGGGCAGCGCGCCGGAGGACCAGGAGAGCGCGGCCGAGAGCGGCGCGCGCCACTCGCCGGCCTCGGCCAGCAGGTCGCCGATGGCGCAGTCCGCGCCGCTGTCCAGCCGCGCCTCCAGCGCCAGGTAGAGCCGTTCCCAGGCATCGCGGTAGGCGGCGTAGCGCGGGCCGAGCTTCTTCTCGGTGAAGGGCCGGCCCCAGAGGATCGGGTTCTCCACCACGGCGAAGCCGAGCTTCCGCGCGATGCCGACCAGCGGGTTGATGTCGGCCGAATGCCACCAGTGGCAGCCGAGGTCGATGCCCATGCCCTCGCTGGCGAGGGTCCAGGCCCGCCCGCCGATGCGCGCGCGCGCCTCCAGCAGCAGCACCGCGCGCCCGGCCTCCACCAGGCGCCGCGTGGCGGCAAGGCCGGCCATGCCGGCGCCGATGACGACAACTTCGGGCATGGTCGGCGCGACGCGCCCTACATCCAGGGCTGGCTCTGCTTGCGCTTGGCCTCGAAGGAGTCGATGGCGGCGCCCTTCTGCATGGTCTGGCCGATGTCGTCGAGGCCGTTCAGCAGGCAGTGCTTGCGGAACGGGTCGACCTGGAACTTGTAGACGCCGCCGTCGGGGCCGCGGATCTCCTGCGCCTCCAGGTCCACCGTCACGCGCGCATTGGCGCCGCGGCCGGCGTCGTCCAGCAGCTTGGCCAGGATCTCCGGCGGCACGACGATCGGCAGGATGCCGTTCTTGAAGCAGTTGTTGAAGAAGATGTCGGCGAACGAGGTCGCGATGACGCAGCGGATGCCGAAGTCGAGCAGCGCCCAGGGGGCATGCTCGCGCGACGAGCCGCAGCCGAAGTTGTCGCCGGCGATCAGGATCTCGGCCTTGTCGTAGGGCGCGCGGTTCAGCACGAAGTCGGTCTTCTCGCCCTTGGCGTCGTAGCGCATGGCGGCGAAGAGGCCCTTGGCAAGGCCGGTGCGCTTGATGGTCTTCAGGAAGCGCGCCGGAATGATCTTGTCGGTATCGACGTTGCTCATCGGCAGCGGCGCCGCGATCGCGGTCAGCGTGGTGAACTTCAGCATGGCTCTCTCCTAGCTCGCCGGGGGCCTAGCGCGCCGAGGCGGCGGGGCGACGCACAAATACACTGACGCAGAGCAGAAGGCCAACCACAAGGCTGAGCCAGCCGCCCGGTTCGACCGCCAGGCCCGCGTCCTTGCCGGCCTCGGAGATCATCAAACCAACGGTAGCGACCGCGCCGATCCCGGAGACCAGCGCAAAGTAGCGCCCGCCCGTGCCGAGGATGCAGGTCACCAGCGTGCCCAGGACACCGATCGGTACCAGCAGGACCAGATAGACGCCCGGCAGGGCACCGGCCCAGCCCTCGAAGATGCTCTGCACCAGGTGATAGCCGTGGACCAGCCGGTAATTGTCGATGCTGAGCCAGGGCAGGAAGAACAGGACAAGAAGGACAATCGACAGCCAGAAATCGACACGCTTGGCAATCACGTCGAAGGACATCGCTCCACACCTCCACCGGTCACGTTTGCAGGGAAAGAGGGTTTCATCGCCGGTCGACGCCGCGCTGCGCGCCGGGGCCCAGGCGGCGCTCCGGCAGGCGGATGACGCCGAGGGCGGCGAGCAGCAGCAGCAGGCCCAGCAGCAGCGTGGCATAGGCGCCGTAGGCCAGCACCATGGCGCCGCTGGCCGGGTCGGCATCGCGCCGGGCCAGCCACAGCAGCCCGGCGCCCAGCAGCGCCAGCAGGCCGCAGAGTCCGCCGAACAGGCGCACGCCGTGGCCCAGCAGGGCAGCGCCCAGCGTCAGCAGCGCCAGCACCGGGATGGCGGCGAAGGCCACCAGCAGGATGGCCTCGGCCTGCTCGGCCTGGCGCCCGCGTGCCAGCGAGACCAGTTCGAGCCCGGAGAGGCTGGTGGTGCGGCTCTGCATCCAGGGCAGGAAGAAGGCCACCAGCATGGCGACCGCCAGCAGGGTCTCCAGCCGGTTGACCAGGCGTGACGCGGCGGCGGGCACCGACTCTGCTCAGCGCGCCAACGGGCTCAGCCGCGGCGCTTCGGCACGAAGGCCATCAGCACCAGCAGGACGCTGAGCGCCAGGGCCGCCCAGGCGCCGACCTCGTAGTTGTTGAAGGTGTCCATGCCCTCGTCCATCACGCCCTTGCCCGCCAGTACGATGGCCGGCAGGCCGGCGAGGAATCCGGTCGCCGAGGCGATGCCGGCGCCGGCCAGGCCGAACAGCAGGGTCAGCACGCCGAACAGCGGGATCAGCAGCAGGATGTAGACCGGCCAGAGATTGGGCAGCATGTCGCCCACCGAGGCCCCGGCCTGCATCGCGTCCTTGCTCATCATCACCACGCCATAGGTGACGTCGAACCCGGACATCGTGGAGCCGTTGCCGAAGGTCGTGTTGTCGCCCGACGGCAGGTCCGGCAGCCAAGGCAGGAAGAACGCGACCAGCAGCAGCAGGGCGAGGAAAGCCATAACCCGCGACATGCCAACCCCTCCGTCGTCAGTGTCGCCGGCGCGACAGGCACCTTGCCGGCGCCGGGAGTCTAGCCCAACTACAGCATCGCGGCGACAAGACCATGACGCCGCAGGGGTGAGCCGGTTCACCCCGGGATGCGGCTAGCGGCGCGCGGGCAGTCGCAGCAGGCCGGCGCCGGTCAGGATCAGCAGCAGGCCGAGGCCCAGGGTCGCCCAGGCGCCGACGGCGAAGAAGCGGAAGACCTCGTCGAAGTCGCTGCCGAGGTCGAGCGCGATCAGGGCCAGCAGCAGCCAGGGCACCAGCCCGGTCAGCAGCGCGAAGCCGCGGGCCCACCAGACGCCGATGGCACCGGTCACCAGGGTCAGCGCGATGCCGATGGGCAGCGCCCAGAAGAGATAGACGACCCAGCCGCCCTCCATGTCGCCGAAGGAGGCGACGCTGCCCATCCGGCCGCTGGCGTCCAGGGTGGCGCGCAGCATCTCCAGCCCGGAGATGGCCTGGCCGAAGCCGAGGTCGAGCCAGGGCAGCACGAAGGCCAGCCCCAGCAGGATGGCCAGCAGCACCTCGAGCGCGCGCATCGGAGAGCGCCTAGCCCAGCTCGCGCACGTCGGCGATATGGCCGGCGATCGCCGCCGCCGCCGCCATGGCCGGGCTCATCAGGTGGGTGCGCCCGCCCGGGCCCTGGCGGCCCTCGAAGTTGCGGTTGCTGGTCGAGGCGCAGCGCTCGCCCGGCTTCAGCTTGTCGGCGTTCATGGCCAGGCACATGGAGCAGCCCGGCTCGCGCCAGTCGAAGCCGGCGGCGCGCAGCACCTTGTCCAGGCCCTCGCTCTCCGCCTGCTCCTTCACCAGGCCGCTGCCCGGGACCACCATGGCGTGGACCCCGGCGGCGACCTTGCGGCCCCTGGCCAGCGCCTTCTCGGCCACGGCGGCGACGGCGCGCAGGTCCTCGATGCGCCCGTTGGTGCAGGAGCCGATGAAGACCTTGTCGATCTTGATGTCGGTCAGCTTCTGCCCGGCCGTCAGGCCCATGTACTTCAGCGAGCGGGCGATGCCGTCGCGCTTGGCCTCGTCGTGGCCGGCCTCGGGTCCCGGCACCGCGGCGGTGACCGGCAGCACATCCTCGGGGCTGGTGCCCCAGGTGACCTGCGGCACGATCTCGGCGGCGTTCAGCACCACCTCGCGGTCATAGTGCGCGCCGGGATCGGACGGCAGGGTCTTCCACCAGGCCAGGGCCTGTTCCCACTGCCCGGCCTTCGGCGCCATGGGGCGGCCCTTGATGTAGGCGAAGGTGGTCTCGTCCGGCGCGATCAGGCCGGCGCGGGCGCCGGCTTCGATCGACATGTTGCAGACCGTCATGCGGCCCTCCATCGAGAGGTCGCGGATCGCCTTGCCGGCGTACTCGATGACATGGCCGGTGCCGCCGGCCGTGCCGATCTTGCCGATGATGGCCAGCACCAGGTCCTTGGCGGTGCAGCCCAGCGGCAGGTCGCCCTCGACCAGGACGCGCATGTTCTTGGCCGGGCGCTGCAGCAGCGTCTGCGTGGCCAGCACGTGCTCGACCTCGGAGGTGCCGATGCCGAAGGCCAGCGAGCCGAAGGCGCCATGTGTCGAGGTGTGGCTGTCGCCGCAGACGATGGTCTGGCCCGGCAGGGTGAAGCCCTGCTCCGGCCCGATGATGTGGACGATGCCCTGGCGCACGTCGTCCATGTCGAACAGCGGCACGCCGAAGTCCTTGGCGTTCTGCCGCAGGGTCTCGACCTGGACCCGGCTCTCCTCGTCGGCGATGCCCTGGGCGCGGCCCTCGGTCGGCACGTTGTGGTCGGGCACGGCCAGCGTCGCCTCCGGCCGGCGTACCTTGCGCCCCGCCAGGCGGAGCCCCTCGAAGGCCTGCGGGCTGGTAACCTCGTGCACCAGATGGCGGTCGATATAGATGAGGCAGGTGCCGTCGTCCTGGCGCTCCACCAGGTGACTGTCCCAGATCTTGTCGAACAGGGTGCGCGGCTGGCTCATGGCGTTGGATCTCTACGGTTCTTTTTCGGGCTGGGGGCAGACTTAGGCGCAGCCGCACCCGCCAGGCAAGTGCATATCGACCATGGCGGCCCGCGCACGGCGGGTGGCCCCGCCGGTCGAGCCGGGTCTTTATGCGGCGCACCCGGCGCGACTAGTCTTCCGCCCGTGTCTCCAGCCCCCGCGCATCCCACCGACATACTGCCGGTCCTGCTGCAGATCGACTGCGAGCCTGACCTGCGCACGCCCGACCGCGGCGGGCCGGTCGACTGGCATGGCGTGCGGGCCATGGCCGCGCTGCTGGACGACTGGCGGCGGCAGGCCGAGCGCGCCACCGGCGCGCCGGTCGCCCTCGCCTGGTTCTGGCGCGCCGACCCGCAGCTCGGCGAGCTGCACGGCGATCCGGCCTGGGCGCTGCGGCGGTTCGCCGGCACGATCGAACAGCAGCGCCGCGCCGGCGACTGCGTCGGCCTGCATGTGCACTGCTGGCGCCGCGTCGGCGACGGCACGGGCTGGATCAACGAGCACGGCGACGCGGCCTGGGTGGCGCGATGCCTGGAGGAGGGCTATGCCGCCTTCCGGGCCTGCCTGGGCGGCACGGCCGAGGATTTCCGCATGGGCGACGGCTTCATGGATCAGGCTGCCTTCGACCGGCTGGTCGCCCTCGGCATGCGCCGCGAGCAGTCGCTGGAGCCCGGCCGGCCGGCGATGCCCGGCCTGCGCGCCGGCGAGCGCAGCCACGGCAGCCTGCCGGACCGGCGCGCCATGCCGGTGGAGCCCTACCGGCCGCTGCCCCGGAACTACCTGCGGGCCTCGCCGGCCGGCGAGGCCGCCGTGCCGGCCTGGGTCGTGCCCTGCACCACTGGCGCCATGCTGCCGCCGAGCGACCCCGCCGCGGCGGAGGCGACGCAGCACCAGGCCAACCTGGCCTACCAGCCGGGCGCCCTGCGCCGCATCCTGCTGAACGGCCTAGCCAAGCAACGGCGGCCCTATCTTTCGGTCGCGGTGCGCGCCGACTCGGCCTTGGCCGAGGCGCGCGGCGAGGTGGAAGCGAACCTGCGCCTGCTGTTGCGGCTGGCGGCGGAGCGCCCGGTGCGCTTCGTCACCGCCGCCGGGCTGCTGTCCGCCTGGGGGCTGGCCTGACCCGCCTTTGCTTGCGTGCTGAACAACTGCATGTGACGGTAGGCGCCGGGAAAGGTCGCGGCCCGGTGACGCCCGCCGTGAGGGAGTGTCTGGCAGGTCCATGATGAGTGCCGGTTCAGCGCGCGAAGAAACCTGTTTCCTGTTTCTCGACGCCGCTTACCGCATAACCGACGTGATCGGCGATTCCAGCCGCCTCTATCCCGAGCTGCCCGCGCTCAAGGCCGGCGACGACCTGCGGAGCTTCATCGCCGACCGGATCAATACCGGCTACGTCGGCCTGAACGAAAGCCTGAACATCAAGAGCGCTTCGCCGCTGGAGACGCGGATGCTCGAGCTCGCCTCCTATACGCTGTTGCGCACCTACCAGGTTGGACCGCGCGGCCAGGTCCTGGTGGCGACGCACGCGCGCAGCGACGAGGACTGCACGATCCTCACCCTGACCGCGAGCCACAAGCAGGTGGACCTCGGCAACAGCGACCGCTTCCGGCGCTCTGCCAGCATCCTGGATTTCGACATGGCGGTGAGCGGCCTGACCGGCTTCGGTCTGGTCGAGCACATCGCCTATTCCATCATCAACGCCATGGCCGTGCCGCTGATCGTGCTGAACGGCGACGGACTGGTGCTGGCGGCGAACGAGGCGGCGCAGCGCGTGTTCAAGCAGGGGCGCCTGACCGTTGACGGTCGTGACCGCCTGACCCTTGCCGAGGGCAGCGTCGAGCCGCTGCTGGCCTTCCTGCAGGAAGTCGCGTTCGGCAGCGTCGTCCCCTTGCCGGCCTTCCAGGCCCAGGGCTTCCAGTACGCCCGTGCGATCAACACCCCGCCGCTCGGCAAGATCTTCGTGCTGGCGCTGGAGGACAGCAGCAGCCCGATGGACCAGATCGAACTGCTGCGTCGCCGACACCCGGCACTTTCACAAGGCGAAGCCGAGGTCGCGCTGCTGCTGCTGTCGGGGGCGCCGCCGAAGCGCATCGCGCAGGAGCGCGATGCCTCGATCCACACGGTTCGCACCCAGGTGGCCAGCATCCTGAAGAAGACCAACTGCCACAGCGTGTCGGCTTTCATCGCCGTCAGCCGCATGGCCTCGCTCTAGCGGGATGCGGCCATATCCGAATTGAGGTCAATTCGGATTGAAACGATACTCAAGGTTGGCGATTGTGGGCTCAACCGGCGGCTCTCATAGTCTTCCTCAGTCGATCCCTAAACCGTGCCCGGGCTGGCTGGCGGGCCTTCCAGAGCACTGAATTGGCAGGCGGGGAGCGAGATGACGATACTGTGCAGTCCCGACTACGCAATCGCCTTTGACTGGTCCTTCCAGTTCGTCGACTGGGGCGATACCCGCACCAGGACGCGGCCCTGGATCGACAGCGTCCCCGCCCGGCGCGCCACCCGCCAGCAGGCAGCCCGCCGCGGCGCGACGCACCAGGCCAGCATGGACCGCCAGTCCGCAGCCCGGGACGACGCCTGGACCGGCATTGGCCCGCTCCTCAGAGAGGAGTCCTCGGGCCGGAAATCAACCTTCGCTCTCGCGGCCTCGGCTTGGCTCCTGGCGACCAGTCTCTGCCTCTTCCTGATCACCTGAGGCTGGCCTAGGCCCCGAACGAAAGCGCCCGCCGCCGGGCTCCCGGCGGCGGGCGTTCTCGTCTTGAAGGCGGCGAGCGGGGAGGCCGGTCAGGCCTCGGCTTCGGCCTTGTTCTTGTGCACGATCTTCTCGGCGATGCGGGCCGACTTGCCGGTGCGGCCGCGCAGGTAATAGAGCTTGGCGCGGCGCACGTCGCCGCGGCGGACCAGCTCGATCGAGGCGACGCGCGGCGAGTAGAGCGGGAAAACGCGCTCGACACCCTCGCCGTAGCTGATCTTGCGCACGGTGAAGGAGGAGTTGAGGCCGCGCGCCTTGCGGGCGATGCAGACGCCCTCGAAGGCCTGCAGGCGCTCGCGCTCGCCCTCGACCACCTTGACGACCACCTTCAGGGTGTCGCCGGGGCCGAACTCGGGCACGCCGCGCTCGGCGACGAGCTTGGCAACCTGCTCCTGCTCGATCTGCTGGATGGTATTCATGGCTCTCGTCCTTCAGTCCTGGGCCCGGGACTTCCCAGTCCGGGGCGTCGATCTAGTCTTTTCGCAGAAGCCTGTCCAGAGGTCCGGACGCCGCTCCCGCGTGATTCGCTCCGCTTCCGCCTGGCGCCAGCGGCGGATCGCCGCGTGATTGCCCTGCAGCAGCACCTCCGGCACGGCGCGGCCCTCCCACAGGGCGGGCCGCGTGTAGTGCGGATGCTCGAGAAGCAGGCCGTCGAAGCCGGGGCCGAAGGATTCCTCCTCCGAGGAGGCCTGGTTGCCCATGACGCCGGGCAGCAGCCTCACCACCGCGTCGATCAGCACCAGGGCCGCCAGCTCGCCGCCGGACAGCACATAGTCGCCGATCGAGACCTCGACCAGCCGGTGCTTCTCCAGCACCCGCTCGTCCACGCCTTCGTAGCGGCCGCAGAGCAGCGACAAACCGCTCCCCGCCGCCAGTTCGCGCACCAGCCCCTGGGTCAGGGGCCGGCCCCGCGGCGTCAGGTAGAGGGCTGGCTCGCCCTCGACCGCCACCGCCTGGAGCGCCCGGTCCACCACGTCCGGCCGCATCACCATGCCGGCGCCACCCCCGAAGGGCGTGTCGTCGACCTGCCGATGCCTGCCTTCGGCGAAGTCCCGGATGTCCCGGACCGCGAGGTGCCACAGGCCCTGCTCCAGTGCCCGCCCCGCAAGGCTGGCCCCGAGCGGCCCCGGAAACATCGCCGGAAAGAGGGTCAGAACCCGGGCCGTCCAGGTCATGGGCACACCGCCTGGCTCGCGAAGGCCGGGTTTATGAAGGGTTGGGGCGCATTTGTCCAGAGGAGAGCGGCACCGCGGCAGTCCCCCCCCTCTCCCGCTTCTGGCGGGAGAGGGGAATGACCTCAGACTCGCCCCGCCGCCTTCAGTAGCTCCAGCACCGCGGCGGTCGGCAGGGCCGGCACGCGGTGGCCGTCGCGGCCGACCATGGTGCGGTTGGCCACCAGGGCGTTGAGGATCGCCTCGTCGATGGCCTGGATGGCGCCCTCGAACAGCGGGTTCATCTCGGCCTCGGGCAGGGTGGTGACGGCGATGGGCGCGACCGCGTCCTCCTGCAGCGCCGCCGCGTTGGCGGTGGTGAAAGCCAGGAAGATGTCGCCCGAGGAGTGCCGCCCGATGGTGCCGCTGCGCCCGATGCCCAGCGTCGCGCGGCGCGCCAGACGCTTGCACTGGTGCGGCAGCAGCGGCGCGTCGGTGGCGATCACCACGATGATGGAGCCGCCGCCGCCGGTCTCGAAGTACTTTTCGGGGTTGGCGGCGAGGACCTCGCCCACCGGCACGCCGGCGACGACGAGTTCCGCCGTGCGGCCGAAGTTCGCCTGCACGAAGGCACCGACGGTCCAGCGCCCGCCCGCCGCCTCGACCAGCCGGGACGACGTGCCCGAGCCGCCCTTGAAGCCGTAGCAGATCATGCCGGTGCCGCCGCCGACCGAGCCCTCCTCGATCGGGCCGCCGTGGGCGTCGTCGAGTGCCGCCCAGACGTGCTCGGCCTTCACGTGGAAGCCGTTGATGTCGTTCAGGTGCCCGTCGAAGGTCTCGGCCGCGACCGGCAGGCCCCAGTCTTGCCCGGTCTCGTTGAGGCGCCGGCGCACCGCCCACTGCAGCGAGGCGTCGCGCGCCAGGCCGCAGGAGTGTGTGTTGGTGATGGTGATGGCCAGCTCGCAGCGGCCGGTCTCCTCCAGCCACCAGGCGCCGGTCAGCTCGCCGTTGCCGTTGAGGCTGTGGGCACCGGCCCAGACCGGCTGGTTCGCCCGCGCCTGGCCGCGCGGGAAGATCGCGGTGACGCCGGTGCGGACCGGCCCCTGCCCGACCACCAGCGGCCCCTCGCCACTGATGAGCGTGCAGTAGCCGACCTCGACGCCGGCCACGTCGGTGATGGCGTTGCTGGTCCCGGGCGTGCCGGCGAAGGGCAGGCCGAGGCCGCGGGCGCGCGGCAGACCGGACGGGGTGGCGTTCCAACTGGCGGGCAGGGTCATGGTCGCTCCCTTCGATCGTCACCCCGGACAAGTCAGCGCAAGCTGCCGCAGATCCGGGGTCCATGCCAGGGCCGCGAGCGTCCGGGCCAAGTCGCGCGATGGATCCCGGCACTCCGCTGCGCTACGGCCGGGATGACGCCGTGGGCTAGCGCCCGCCCTCGTCCTCGTCCGGCGGCGGGATTTCGTCCGGCGGAACGACCGTGACGCTGCCGCCCTCCAGGTCCACCTCGGGCACATGCGCGTCGGCGAAGGGCAGCAGCAGCTCGCCGCCGTCCGCCAGGGCGATCTCCAGCACCGCGCCGGCGCCATAGTCCAGCACGCGCTGCACGCGGCCGAGCGCGCGGCCGGCGGTGTCGCGCACCGCCAGCCCCTCCAGGTCGGTCAGGTAGTACTGGCCCTCGCCGGGCGGCGGCAGGGCTGAGCGCGGCACATAGAGCCGCGTGCCCTTCAGCCGCTCGGCCGCCTCGCGGGTGGTGACACCCTCGATGGCAGCCATCAGCAGCTCGCCGGCGCGGCCCTTCAGGGTGACGGCGAAGCGCCGCTGGCCGCTCTCGTCGGTCAGCGGGCCATAGGCCGTCAGGTCCTCGGGCCGCTCGGTGAAGGGCTTGATCTTGACCAGGCCCTTCACGCCGTGCGGCGAGGCCACGGCGCCCAGCAGGACCAGGCGCTCGGCCACGCTGCGGGAGCCTTAGGCCTGGCCTTCGGCGGCCTGGGCGGCGGCCTTGTCGGCCTTTTCCTTGGCGCGCTCCTGGGCCTTGGTCTTCGGCTGCGGCTGCTTGGTCTGCTCGCGGCGGGCCGGCAGGGTATAGGCGCCGGCGGCGGCCAGCAGGCGGGCGATGCGGTCGCTCGGCGTCGCGCCCTTGGCCAGCCACTCCTTGGCCTTCTCCAGGTCGATCTTCACGCGGTCGGCATGGTCGGCCGGCAGCAGCGGGTTGTAGCTGCCGATGCGCTCCAGGAAGCGGCCGTCGCGCGGGCTGCGGCTGTCGGCCACGACGATGCGGTAGTAGGGGCGCTTCTTGGCGCCACCGCGCGCCATGCGGATACGAAGGGACATCTCACTCACTCCTCATCGAAGAAACGTCAAACGGGATCGTGGCAGACCGCCTGCAGCTTGTTGCCGTCGGGGTCGCGCACATAGGCGGCGTAGTAGTTGGCGTGGTAGTCGGGCCGGAGGCCCGGCTGCCCCTCGTCGCTGCCGCCGAGCTTCAGGGCCAGGGCGTGGAAGGCGTCGACCGCCGCGCGGTCGGGCGCCAGGAAGGCGCAGTGCCAGCCGTTGCCGCTGGTGGCGCGGCCGCGGTCATAGGGCTTCAGCACCCAGAAGGGATAGCGCTCGGTGTCGATGCCCTCGCGGCCATAGCCGATGGCCTCGTCGCCATAGTCGGCCAGCCGCTTGAGGCCGAGCGTGCCGAGCACCTGGTCGTAGAAGCCGCGCGAGCGCGGCATGTCGTTGCTGCCGACGGTGACGTGCGAGAAGACGCTCACGGCTTGAAGCCTCCGCCGCCGCCGAAGGGCGGCATGCCGCCGGGACCCAGCGGCCCGCCGGGGCCGCCAGGCCCACCCTGCCCGCCGCCGCCGCCGGGCAGCAGCCCGCCCAGGCCCTGGCGCAGCAGGCCCTTGGGGCCGAGCTTCTTGAGCTGCTTGATCATGCGCTCGGCTTCCATGTGCTGCTTCAGGATCTTGTTGACGTCGGCGACGTCCACGCCCGAGCCCTTGGCGATGCGCTGCTTGCGGCTGGCCTTGATCAGGTCGGGGTTGGCGCGCTCGCGCGGGGTCATGGCCTGGATGATGGCGATCTGCCGCTTCACCACCTTGTCGTCGATCTTGGCGTCCTTCATCTGCGCCTTCAGCTTCCCGATGCCGGGCAGCAGGCCCATCATCGAGGAGAGGCCGCCCATCTTCTGCAGCTGCTTCAGCTGGCTCATGAGGTCGTTCAGGTCGAACTTCCCCTTGGCCAGCTTCTTGGCCATCTTCTCGGCCTCGGCCTGCTCGAGGGTCTCGGCCGCCTTCTCGACCAGCGAGACCACGTCGCCCATGCCGAGGATGCGGCCGGCCAGGCGGTCGGGGTGGAAGGCCTCGAGCTGGTCCAGCTTCTCGCCGACGCCCAGCAGCTTGATCGGCGTGCCGGTGACGGCGCGCATGGAGAGCGCGGCGCCGCCGCGCGCATCGCCGTCGGCGCGGGTCAGGATGACGCCGGTCAGGCCGACCTTGTCCTTGAAGGCCTGCGCGGTGTTGACCGCGTCCTGGCCGGTCATGGCGTCGGCCACCAGCAGCGACTCGTGCGGGCGCGCGGCGTCGCGCACCCGCGCCACCTCGGCCATCAGCTCCTCGTCGATGGCCAGGCGCCCGGCGGTGTCCAGCAGGACGACGTCGTAGCCTTCCTTGCGGCCCACGTCCTGGGCGCGACGGGCGATCTCCACCGGGTTCTGGCCGAACACGATCGGCAGGGTGGCGACGCCGGTCTGCTGGCCCAGCACGGCGAGCTGCTGCTGCGCCGCCGGGCGGCGCACGTCGAGCGAGGCCATCAGGACCTTCTTGCGCTCGCGCTCGGTCAGCAGCTTGGCCAGCTTGGCGGTGGTCGTGGTCTTGCCCGAGCCCTGCAGGCCGACCAGCATGATCATGACCGGCGCGGCGGCGTTGAGGTCGATGCCTTCCGACTTCGCCCCCAGCGTCTCGACCAGGTGGTCGTGGACGATCTTGATGACCTGCTGGCCCGGCGTGACCGAGCGCAGCACCTCGGCGCCGATCGCCTTGACCCGCACGCCCTCGATGAAGTCCTTGACCACCGGCAGGGCGACGTCGGCCTCCAAGAGCGCGATGCGCACCTCGCGCAGCGCCGCCGTCACGTCGCCCTCGCTGAGCGCGCCACGGCGCGTCAGCTTGTCGAAGATCCCGCCGAGGCGTTCCTGCAGTCCCTGGAACATGCGTGCCCTTATCCTTCTTCCCGCGCCAGACCCGACCTTTAGATGGTCCCTGGACCCCGGCTCCGCCACGCGGCAAAGCATAAGCGCGCCCCGGGGCGCACCTGCGCTGCGGGACGTGGATCCTCGGACCCCAGGTCGATCAGCCTGGACGGAAGCGGGCGGGTTCTACGCCGGAAAGGCGCTTGGGGTCAAGGCGGGTGGCCGGTCTTTCCCCGTCATTGCCGGGGCTTGAGCCGCTGCTGTCCGGTTGGCGGCGGCGCTGTCGTCTTCTCCTCCCTCGCCCCGTTCTTCAACAGGGAGAGGGTGGGGTGAGGGGCGGTTCTGAGTTTCGCCGCGCCGCAGTAGCAGGCTCCGCGCTCGAGCCGAACAACCCAACCGAACGCCCCTCACCCTGCCCTCTCCCCGCAAACTGGCGGGGAGAGGGGGTGCAAGGGGGGGCTGCTGGTTCGAGCCTCCCGCGAGCGTGCCTCCGGCGGCTTCAGGCCGCCAGCCGCTCCGCCAGGTAGGCGTGGAAGTCGGCGATCTCGCGCTCCAGCCAGGAGAGCGGGCCGGGGGCGGCGTGGGGCGCCTGCAGCGCCCGGTAGATGCCCTGGACGATGCCCTTGTCCTCGTCGTTGACGCGGTCGAAGAAGTCCAGGGTCTCGGCGACGAAGGCGTCGCGGTCCGCCAGCGCGTCCTCGACCTCGGGCGCCAGGGCGAAGCCGAAGCGCACCGCGACCTCGCCCACCGCCGTGGGGCGGAGCGAGAGGTACCAGAGGTGGTCGGGCGCCAGCACGTACATGTGCCCGGGAAAGACCGTCGGCATGACCGAGGTGTGGCGCCAGTTGCCGGTGAGGCGCGTGTTATCCCGGTGCGCCAGACCGTAGCGCGCCGTCTGGTCCTTGACAAAGGTCTGGTAGGTGAAGGCGCCGAAGCGCTCGGCCGGGAAGCCGGTCTCCTCGGCCGGGAACCAGGCGCCGACCGTCTTCCGGTGGGCGACCGGCAGGTGATAGCCCTCCATGAAGTTCTCGGTCAGCAGCTTCCAGTTGGTCGCCCAGGTGAAGTCCTGCGTGGCGAGGGTGCGATAGCCCGCCTGGGCATAGGGCTCGGTCACCGGCGCCAGCGGCGCCAGCAGCGCCGCCACCGGCGGCGCGGCAGGGTCCAGCGAGACGTAGATCCAGCCCTGCCAGATCTCGGTCCTGAGTTCCGGCAGGCAGATCTCCTTGGGATCGAAGCCCGGCGTGCGCTCCATGTGCGGCGCCTTGATCAGGCGCCCGTCGAGGCCGTAGCTCCAGGCGTGATAGGGGCAGGTCAGGGTCGGCGCCCGCCCGCGACCCTCAGCGATGGTCATCATGCGGTGGCGGCAGACGTTGGAGAAGCTGCGGATCACCCCGTCGCGCCCCATCAGCGTCACGAGGGGCTGGCCCGCCGCCTCGTAGGTCAGGTAGGGCCCCGGCGCCGGCAGCTCGTCGGCGCGGCCGACGCAGAGCCAGTCGCGGGCGAAGAGGCGCCGCTGCTCCAGCGCCAGGATGGCGGGATCGAGATAGAGACCAGGCGGCAGCGCGCGGCCGGCGCCCGCCGCCCGGACCTTGAGTTCGCCCAGCAGGGCCGTCGTGTCCATGCGCCTGACGCTAGGCGAGGGCGCGCTCCCTGGGCAAGCGGCCGCTTGACGCGATGCCGGGCCACGCGGCTTGCTCGGGGCCATGCAGCTCGAGACCGAACGCCTGACCCTGCATCCGCT
>JAKOWB010000046.1 GCA_029781795.1 Pseudomonadota bacterium
GATGCGGCCGTGCTTGAAAGGCTGGAAACCTTCCTGACCACCCAGCTCGGCAAGGGCGTGGTCCACGCCAAGGACACCCCGAACTTCATCGGCAACCGCATTGGCGTGTTCTCGATCCTGTCGGTGATCCAGCACACCCACGCCTTCGGGCTGGGCTTCGACGAGGTCGATGCCTTGACCGGCCCGCTGCTGGGGCGGCCGAAGTCGGCCACCTACCGCACCTCCGACGTGGTCGGCCTGGACACCATGGCCCACGTCATCAAGACCATGGGCGACACCCTGCAGGACGATCCCTGGCACCGCTATTTCAAGTCGCCCGCGTGGCTGGACGCGCTGATCGGCAAGGGCGCGCTGGGGCAGAAGGTCGGCGCCGGCATCTTCCGCAAGGTCGGCAAGGACATCCACGTCGTCGACTTGGCCACGCAGGACTACCGCCTGGCCGATCGCGCCGCGGCGCCGGAACTGGTCGAAATCCTGAAGCAGAAGGATCCGGCGGAAAAATTCCGCCAGCTGCGCGCGTCCAGCCATCCACAGGCGCAGTTCCTGTGGGCCTGCTTCCGCGACCTGTTCCACTACGCCGCCTTCCATCTGGCCGCGATCGCCGATACCGCCCGCGACGTCGATCAGGCGATCCGCTGGGGATACGGCTGGACGCAAGGCCCGTTCGAGACCTGGCAGTCCGCCGGCTGGCGGCAGACCGCACAGTGGATCAACGAGGACATCGCCGCCGGCAAGGCGATGAGCGACGCCGCCCTGCCCGACTGGGTGCTGGATGGCCGCGAGGGCGTGTATACGCCGGAAGGCAGCTTCAGCCCGAGCCGCAATGCCCTGCAGCCGCGCTCCGCCCTGCCCGTCTACAAGCGCCAGCGCTTCCCCGACCCGATGCTGGGCGAGCGCTTCGCGCCGGGCGAAACCGTGTTCGAGAACGACGGCCTGCGGATGTGGCACGACGGCGACGACATCGCCGTGGTCAGCTTCAAGACCAAGATGCACACCGTCTCCGACGCCGTCATCGAGGGCATGCAGGAAGCGGTCGGACGCGCCGAGCGCGACTTCGCCGGCCTCGTCGTCTGGCAGCCGAAGGAGCCGTTCTCGGCCGGCGCCGACCTCGCCGGCGCGCTGGGCGCGCTGCAGGCCGGCAAGATCGCCGAGTTCGAGGCGATGGTGGCCGGCTTTCAGGCCACCAGCCAGCGCATCAAGTATTCGCTGGTGCCGGTGGTCGCCGCCGTGCGCGGGCTGGCGCTGGGCGGCGGCTGCGAATTCCAGATGCACAGTGCCCGGACCGTGGCGCATCTGGAAAGCTACATCGGGCTGGTCGAGGCTGGCGTCGGCCTGCTGCCGGCCGGCGGCGGGCTGAAGGAATTCGCCGCGCGCGCCTCGGCGGC
>JAKOWB010000048.1 GCA_029781795.1 Pseudomonadota bacterium
CCTAGAGCATGTTCGCGCTTATCTGAATCTGGATTCCCGACGCGGGTGGATGTGTGATTCAAGCTATGGGCTGGCAGGGAGGCCAGCTTGCATGGCTGCACCTTTGTCGCTGGATCTTCGGGAGCGGGTTGTCGCGGCGGTTTGTGCGGGCGAGACCTGCCGGGCGGTGGCGCTTCGCTTTGGGGTGAGCGTTGCCAGCGTTGTGAAGTGGTCGCAGCGCTTCCGCTCGACGGGAAGCGCGGCGGCCAAGGCGATGGGTGGCCATCGGCCCTACGCGCTGGAGGGCGAGCGGGCCTGGCTGCTGGCGCGGATCGCGGCGGAGCCGGAGATCACCTTGCGTGCCCTGGCGGCCGAGCTGGCCGAGCGCGGCCGGCCGGTGAGCCACTACGCGGTCTGGCACTTCCTGGCGCGCGAGGGGATCAGCTTCAAAAAAAAGCCTGCGCGCGGCCGAGCAGGATAGGCCCGACGTGGCGCGCCGGCGCGAGCGCTGGCGGCGCCATCAGCACAAGATCGCCGCGGACCGCCTGGTCTTCATCGACGAGACCTGGGCAAAGACCAACATGGCGCCCGCCTACGGCCGCTGCCGGCGTGGCCGGCGCCTGGTCGGCAAGGCACCACACGCACACTGGCACACCATGACCTTCGTCGCCGCCCTGCGCTGCGACAAGGTCACCGCCCCAGGCCTCTTCGATGGACCGATCAACGCCAACTGCTTCCTGGCCTACGTCTCCCAGGTCCTGGTGCCAACCCTCAAGCCAGGCGACATCGTCATCATGGACAATCTCGGCAGCCACAAAGGCCAAGCCGTCGCCCGCGCTATCCGCGCCGCTCGCGCACACTGCCTCTTCCTGCCCCCCTACTCGCCAGACCTCAATCCCATCGAGCAGGTCTTCGCAAAGCTCAAGGCCTTCCTCAGACGCGCCGCAGCGCGCACCTTCGATGCCATCTCCGAAAACATCGCTACAGCGCTCGGCCGCTTCTCCCCACACGAATGCGCAAACTACATCCGAAACGCTGGATATGCTTCAAACTAAAACGAACACGCTCTAGGTCAGGTGCTGCCTTGGGCTGAGGGCCGTGAGGCATCCGGCCCCTTCCCCGCACGCCGTCACTCCGGCAGGCCCGCCTTGCGCAAGCAGGCAAACAGCCTTTCGCCGTCGCTGGCGTTCTTGAAGGGCAGCCGCTTCACCTCTGAGATGGACGCGTGGGGGTACAGTGCCAGGTACTCCTGCCGGACGGCGTGCGCCTCGTCCGCGAGCCCAAGCTGGGCGAGCGAAGCCATGAGCCAGACATAGCCCAGATACCAGGTCCGATTGCGCTGGATCGACTTCCTCGCCCATTCGGCCGCGCCGGCATAGTCGCCAATCAGATAGTGACCCAGTGCGAGCCCGGAATAGCGGAAGAAGATGCTGGGATTGAGTGGGTCGGACCGGATCGCGAGCTCGTTCTTGTCGATGCCCTCCGCGGCGCGCCCGGCATAGCAAAGCGCTGTCCCAAGGCTTCCCATTACCGTCGAGTAGTTGGGATTGATCTCCAGCGCCCGCTCGAATTCCGCGATGGCGCGCTCGTGATGCCGGAGTGCGACATGGGCGAGCCCGAGGCTCCAATGGGCTTGCTCGTCGCTGCTGTCGAGGTCGACCGCCCGGGCCGCATACTCAAAGGCCCGGACCATCGTCGCGTCATGGTCGGCCGCCAGCAGCATATGCGCTTCATGGTAAAGCGCGAGCGAAAGGCACCGCCAGGCGGCGCCGCTCTTCGGGTCGATGCTCAAGGCCTGCTCGGAAAGCCGCTTCGCATCGGCCAGTGCCTCCGGCACGAGCTCGTAGATCCGGGCCATCGCGCGGTTCACCAGCCCCCATACGCCGAGGTCCTGATTCGTCACCCGGTGACCCAGGCTGCCCTCGGCCAGCATGATCTGCGTCTGCGTCGAGGCGACGACGTTGCGCGTGATCTCGTCCTGCAGGTCGAAGATCTCGATCAACTCGCGATCGAACTTCTCCGCCCAGACATGGCGACCCGAGGTCGCATCGATGAGCTGCGCGCTGATGCGGACCCGGCTGCCCGACCGCCGCAAGCTGCCCTCGAGCACATACCTGACACCGAGGTCGCGGGCGACCTGCGCCGGCGCTGCGGTCTGCCCCTTGTAGGCGAAGGCCGAACTTCTGGCGATGACGAACAGGCTGCGAACGCGCGACAACCCGGTGATGATGTCCTCGGTCAAGCCATCGGCAACGAACTCCTGGGCCGGATCGCCGGACATGTTGGCAAAGGGCAGGACTGCGACCGACGGCTTGTCGGGAAGCGGCAGCGCCGCCCCGGTCGTTGCCGCCCTTGATTCAGACCGCGTCGCCACAGGAGCCGGATGCCATCTCCAGATCCGGATCGGCCGTTCAACGTTCTTGACGGAGACCTCGCCGGCGTCCCGGAAGACGATGTCGACCCGGTTCCCGACGCTCTCGTGCACGATCGAGGAAACGCAGATGCCGCCGGGCTCGGCCAAGGGTTCCAGTCGCGCGGCGATGTTGACGCCGTCGCCATAGATATCGTCGCCGTCGATGATGACGTCCCCGAGATTGACGCCGATCCGCAGCGTAATGGCGCTCGTTCCCGACAGTGCTTCGGCGCTGGCGGCGCGCTGTATGGCGAGGGCGCATTCGATGGCATCGACTACGCTGGAGAACTCCACCAGCGTCCCGTCGCCGACGAGCTTGACCACCCTGCCGTTACGCGCACTCACCGCCGGATTGAACAGCGTCTCGCGATGGCGCTTGAGGGCCGCCAGCGTGCCTGCTTCGTCGGCACCCATCATGCGTGAATAGCCCACCACGTCGGCCGCCAGAATGGCCGCGAGCCGGCGGTTGGGATAGCCTTCGCGCATAGCCGATTCCTATTGGAATTCCAGGGGCAAAGCCAGCGCCACGGTCGCGCGCCGCCGGCAAATGCGACGCAAGGGCCAGACCCTTCTGGGCCAGCGCCGGCGCCCACTTCAGCGCGCCCCGCCTGGTCAGTGCGCCTTGGCCGCCTTCAGGCCCCTGCGCTGCTCCTCGGCGTCCAGTTCGGCCTCGCTCGGCACCGGCACGGCATGGCGGCCGCGCGCCAGGTAGCTGTAGATTGTCGGCACCACGTAGAGCGTGAAGAAGGTGCCCACGGTCATGCCGCCGACGATGACCCAGCCGATGGCCTGGCGGCTCTCCGCGCCGGCGCCGGCGGCGAAGGCCAGCGGGAAGGTGCCGAGGATCAGCGCGAAGGCGGTCATCAGGATCGGCCTGAGGCGCAGCACCGCGGCCTCGACCACGGCGTCGCGCACGCTCATGCCCTCCTTCTCGCGCAGCTGGTTGGCGAACTCCACCACCAGGATGCCATTCTTGGTGATGAGGCCGACCAGCGAGATCAGGCCGATCTGCGAGAAGATGTTGAGCGTGCCGCCAGTCAATGTGATGGCGAGCAGCGCGCCGACCATGGCCAGCGGCACGGCGAACATCACGACGAAGGGGTCGATCCAGGATTCGAACTGCGCCGCCATGACCAGGAAGACGAAGCCGATGGCCAGCAGGAAGGTCAGGCCGAGCGAGGCCGAGGAGCTCTTGTACTCGCGCGCCGCGCCGCCGAAGGCGACCTGGATAGAGGGCCCGCCGATCTGCTTGGCGATGGTCTCCAGGTAGTCCAGCGCCTCGCCCTGGGTATAGCCCGGCGCCAGGTTGCCGGTCAGGGTGGCGGCGCGCAGCTTGTCGAAGTGGTTCAGCTCGCGCGGGGCGATGGTCTCGACCAGCGTCACCAGGTTCGAGAGCTGCACCATCTCGCCGGTGGCGGCCTGGACATAGAGCTTCGCCATGTCGTCCGGGTTGCGCCGGTCGACGTCGTCGAGCTGCACGACCACGTCGTACTGCTCGCCGGTCAGCTTGAAGCGCGTGACCTGCCGTCCGCCCAGCATAGTCTCCAGCGTGCGGCCGACGACCGAGACGTCGATCCCGAGCGAGGCCAGCTTGTCGCGGTTCACGTTGACCCGGATCTCCGGCTTGTTGAGCTTCAGGTCGCTGTCCAGGTTGACGATGCCGGGGTTGTTGCGCGCCTCGGCCATGACCTGCTGCACGATCTGGCCCAGCTCCTCGTAGGTGCCGGTGGTCTGCAGCACCACGTCGATCGGCTGTGCCAGGCCGGACTGTCCCAGCGACTGCGGGTTGATCGGAAAGGCCAGCACGCCCTTGGTGCCGAACATCTGGCCCGCGATCGACTGCGCCACCTCGACGGTCTTGCGCTCGCGTTGGTCCCAGGGCTTCAGGCCGACGAAAGAGATCGCCTGCGAGACCACCGGGAAGCCGATCACCATGAAGTGGCGCTCGGCCTCGGGGATGGTGTCGTAGATGCCCTCGATCTGGCGGGCATACTGGTCCATGTACTCCACCGTCGCACCCTCGGGCCCGAGGATGAAGCCGATGAAGAAGCCGCGATCCTCGAGCGGCGAGAGCTCGGAGTTGAGGTGGCTGAAGAGCGTCCAGGCGGCGAACCCGATCAGGCCGCAGAACAGCAGCACCACGGGGCGGATCGAGAGCACGAAGCGCAGGCTGCCGCGGTAGCCGCTGTTCATCGCGTGGAACAGCCCCTCGATCAGGCGATAGACCAGGCCGTGCCGCTTGTCGTGCCTCAGCAGCCGCGAGCACATCATCGGCGAGAGCGTCAGCGCGATGAAACCCGAGATCAGCACTGCCGAGGCCAGGGTCAGCGCGAACTCGGTGAAGAGCTTGCCGGTCTTGCCGCCGCTGAAGGCGACGGGCACGAACACGGCGGCGAGCGTCACCGTCATCGAGACCACGGCGAAGCCGATCTCGCGGCTGCCGCGGAAGGCGGCCTGCACCGGCGAGAGGCCGCGCTCGATATGGCGGTAGATGTTCTCCAGCACGACGATGGCGTCGTCCACCACCAGGCCGATGGCGATGACGAAGGACAGCAGCGTCAGCGTGTTGATGGTGAAGCCCATGATGTACATGAGCGTGAAGGCGCCGATCAGCGACACCGGGATGGTGATGATCGGGATCAGCGTGGCCCGCAGGTTGCGCAGGAAGAAGAAGATGACCAGCACCACCAGCGCCACGGCCTCGCCGATGGCGTGATAGACCGATTCGATCGAGGCGCTGATGAAGACGGTCGAATCGTAGGCGACGTCGACCTTCATGCCCGGCGGCAGCGATGCCTCGATCGCCGGCAGGGCGCCCTCGACCGCGCGCGAGACGTCCAGCGGGTTGGCGGTCGACTGCTTGACGATGCCGATGGCGACCGCGCTCTTGCCGCGGAAGCGCGCCACGGTGCGCTCGCTCTCGGGGCCGACCTCGACCCGGGCCACGTCGCGCAGCCGGATCAGGTAGCCGTCGGCGTCGCGGATCACCAGCTTCTCGAAGCCCTCGACCGAGTTCACATCGGTCTCGGCCAGGACGGTGAACTCGCGATCCTTCGACTCGATGCGGCCGGCCGGAATCTCGACGTTCTGCCCGCGCAGCGCGTTCTCCACGTCCTGCACCGTGACCTGGTGCGCCGCGAGGCGGGCGGGATCCAGCCAGATGCGCATGGCGTAGCGCCGCTCGCCGAAGATCGGCGCGTCGGCGACGCCCGGCAGGGTCTGCAGACGATCCTGCACCAGGCGGTCGGCGGCGTCGGTCACTTCCAGCTCGTTGTGGCGATCGCTGGAGAAGGCCAGGTAGATGATCGGCTGGGCGTCGGCCTCCACCTTGGCGATGACCGGCTCGTTCACCTCGTCCGGCAGGGTATCGCGGGCGCGGCCGACGCGGTCGCGCACATCGGAGGCGGCGGCGTCGGAGTCGCGATCCAGCTTGAAGACCACGGTGATCTGGCTCGACTCCGGCCGGCTGATCGAGGAGATGTAGTCGATGCCCTCGATGCCCGAGAGCTGATCCTCGATCACCTTGGTGACCTGCGTCTCCATGATCTCGGCGTTGGCGCCGGGATAGGTCGTGGTCACCGTGACGGTCGGCACGTCGATGTTGGGATATTCGCGCAGGGTCAGCCGCGAGAAGGCGACGACGCCGACCAGCACCACCAGGATGTTCAGTACGGTCGCGAGGACCGGTCGCGATATGCAGAGGTCGGATATCCTCATCCGCCGCTACCCTGCGCCGGGGCCGGGGCCGGCGCGGGGGCCGGCGCCGGCGGCGCCAATTCGGGCGGCAGCATGACCGGCACGCCGGTCTGCAGCTTCAGCTGCCCGCCGGTGACGACGATGTCGCCCTCGGCCAGGCCCTCCAGCACCTCGACCTCGGCGTCCTGCCGCAGACCGATCTTGACCGGGACCATCGCGGCGGCGCCATCCACCACCTTGAAGACGAACTGGCCGTCCTTGGTCGGCATCAGCGACGCTTCGGGAATCAGCAGCGCGTTCTCGCGCTTCTCCAGGATCACGTCGACACGGGCGAAGAGGCCCGGGCGCAGCTTGTTGTCGGGGTTTGGCAGCGTGGCGCGGATCACCAGGGCGCGGCCGTTCACGTCGACCTGCGGGTCGATGGCATAGACTGTTCCGACGAAGTCCTGGCCTGGCACCGCATCGACGCGGATACGCAGCTCCTGACCCAGCTTGATTTCGGTCAGGAAAAGCTCGGGCACGCGGAAATCGATCTTCAGGACGTCGATGTCCTGCAGCGTCACCAGCGCATCGCCGACGCCGACATAGTCGCCGATCGACACGCTGCGCAGGCCCAGCACCCCGGTGAAGGGGGCAATGATCTTGGTCTTCTTGATGCGCTGCTCGGCCAGGGCGACGGCCGCCTGGTCGAAGCGCAGGGCCGAGAGCGCCTCGTCGCGGGCGCGCTGCGTGCCGCTGCCGCGTTCGGCCAACTGCGCCGCGCGCTCGTAGTTCGCCTCGCTCAGGGTCAGGCTGGCCTGGGCCTGCTGCAACTCGGCCTGGCGCAGCACGTCGTCCAGGCGGATCAGCAGCGCGCCTTCGAGCACGCGCTGGCCTTCCTTGAAATCGATCTCGACGATGGCGCCAGGCTCCTCGGCGCGCAGCGTCGCCTGCTCGTTGGCGACCAGCGTTCCCACCGCCTCGACCGTGCGAAGCACCGTGTCCTTGCGCACCTTGGCGGCGTCGACCGGCACGGCGAAGCCGCCCTGCTGCTGCCCGCCACCCTCGGGCGGCGCGGTCCAGAGCTTCCAGCCGTACCACGCGCCGCCCGCCAGGGCCGCGAGGACGATCAGGCTGATGATGTTGCGCCGCCAAGCCATTGGTCAGTCCCAGAAGACGAACCGGACGGCCGGATGCCGCCCGCGATGCCAGACGCCGATCACGCCCGCTCCGGCGCCGTGCAATATCGGCTCGCTGGCGTCGTTGTCCAGTGCGGGGGTACAACCCTGTCCAAAATAGGGTTGTGTCCGACAGTTGCCGGGCACGATGACGGCCGCTAGATCGTATGTAAATCTGTAGTCAGACGCCGAAACGCGCCCACGGGGTGAAGACCTTATGCTTCCGCGCAGCGCCAAGTTCCAGATCGGCGACATTGTGCGCCACCGCCTCTATCCCTTCCGGGGCGTGATCTTCGATGTGGACCCCACCTTCAACAACACCGAGGAGTGGTGGAACGCGATTCCGCCCGAGGTGCGGCCGCGCAAGGACCAGCCCTTCTATCACCTGCTGGCCGAGAACGCGGAGACCACCTATGTCGCCTATGTGTCCGAACAGAACCTGCTGCCGGACGAGAGCGGCAAGCCCGTGGGGCACCCGCAGATCGCCGAACTCTTCACCGAGATGAAGAACGGCCGCTATGTGCGGCGCATGAGCTACAGCTGAGCCGTCAGTCGAGCGGCTGCTGCTGGTCGTCGAGCGGCTGCTGCTCGTCCCTGCTACGCTCGAAATCCTCCGTTCCCGGCTTCGGCGGCGGCGGTACGACGTTGCTGCTCTCGCCGTCGTCCTCCTCCTGCCCGGCGACTCCGGTGCAGGCCACGACCCAGATGTCATAGACCGGGTGCTCCATCGCCGACGCCGAGGGCGAGGAGGCGAACATCCAGCCGGTGAAGACGCGGACCGGCTGCTCGCCGGGCTTGGCCTCGGTCACCTCGAGGAAGGCGGTGCTCTCCGGCGCCGCCTCCTCGGGCGTGGCGACGCAGGCCCGGGCGACGATCTGCAGGTAGCCGAAACTCACCGGCTGGTTCAGCGGCGCCTCGAAGGCGAAGGTGCGGGCAGTGATCTTGTCCAGCCCCTCCAGCTTGACGCCGGTGCCTTCCAGCGACTGAGCCAAGACGGTACCGGGCAGCAGGGCGGCCAGGGCCGTGACCGCGAGCAGCCTCACGATTTCGCCGCCTTGCGATAGGGGTTGGCGAGGCTGTCCACCAGCGCCCGCAGGGTCTGGCGCACCTGCGCCTCGTCGGCGCCCATCACCAGGGCATCCTCCAACGCGTCCTGCGCCATCTGGCGCAGCTCGTCCAGGTTCTCGTTCAGCACCTTGATCTTGTCGCGGCAGGCCAGCGGCGTGCCATCGGGCTGGCGCCAGGTCGGCGGCGTGAAGGGCGGGGCATCGGACATGACGCTACCTTCTAGGCGCGAAATTGGGGCAGTGGCAAGGCGCCCCCGGTCACCGGCGCGGGCGGCCGGCGGCGAGCTAGAAGTCGTCGCCCTGGCCGCCGCCGTCGCCATAGAGGAAGCGGCCGAACTGGTCGACAATGTTGACCGGGCTTTCGGTGTCGCGGATGCGGTCGCCGGGCTTCAGCGTCTCGCCGCCGCGGCCGGGCTTCAGCACCAGGATGCCGCCACCCATCAGGCCGTCGAAGCTCATGACCACCTTGCTGTCGGTGGCAAGCTTCAGGTCGTCGCGTATCAGCATGGCGACATCGACTTCGAAGCGCTGCATGTCGAGCGCGACCTTGGTGACGCGGCCGACCGTGACGCCGGCGATGCGCACCTCGGCGTCCGCCTCCAGGGTCGGCGCGTCGGCGAAGCGGGCGGTCAGCTCATAGCCATCGAAGCTGGGCGGGCGCGTGCGGTCCAGCGCGAAGACCAGGAAGAAGCCGGCGACCAGCAGCACCACCCCGGCCACCACGGTCTCGATGATGTTGCGGCGCATGGCGGCGCTACTGCGGCTGGCTCGGCGGATTCGTCTCGGCCCCGCCGGCCTCGGCCGCCTGCACCACGAAGCGGGCCAGCAGGTCGACCACGTTGACCGCCCCCTGGGTGCGGTCGAAGGAGACATAGGCGCCGTCCGCCAGGTCCTCGTCGGAGCCGCCCGGCTCGATGGTGACGTAGCTGCCGCCCAGCAGGCCATCGGGCAGGATGCGCACCTTGGAGTCGGCCGGCACCTTGTAGGCCTGGTCGACATTGATGGTGAGGACCGCCATGCGGCCATCCTCGGCCAGGCTCTTGGCCGTGACCATGCCGACCTTGACCCCGGCCAGGCGCACCTCGGTCCCGGCCGTCACGCCGGAGACGTCGTCGAACTCGGCCTCGAACGAGTATCCGGAAACGCTCTCCACGCCCGAGGTGGCGAAGCCGAGGTAGACCAGGCCCGCGGCCAGCAGCAGCACCAGGGCGCCGGCCACGGTCTCGATGACGTCACGGCGCATGCCCGGCCCCCCCTTCCCGCTGAATCACTCGGGCCTCCAGGCCTCGTAGTCGCCGGTGGCCGGCGCGCGGTGGCCGCCCTGCAGCAGGCTGCCGGGCGGGCGATAGGCCTGCGGCGTGCCGGTCATGTTGGGACGATGCGGCTTCCACCAGGGCCGGCGCGGGATCTCGGCCGGCGGCGGCTCGACCGCCGTGTGGTGCAGCCAGGCATGCCACTCGGGCGGCACGCGCGAGGCCTCGACCTCGCCGTTGTAGATCACCCAGCGCTTCTCGCGGCGCAGGCTGTCGTTGTGCACGCCGCGCTTGGACTTGGCGCGGAAGTAGCGGTTGCCGGCACTGTCGCGCCCAACCTCCACGCCGCGCAGCCAGGTGTAGAGACGCGTGCCCAGGGTCGCAGCCATCGAAAGGAACTCTCCACCGTCTCGGCGCCAAAACCGGGCGGACTATAGGCGGCGCCTTCCGCCCAAGTCCAGGGCGGGCGCACGCCTGCCATGCCGGGGCGGCGCTTGCGCCGAGGGCCGGCGAGACCGCAGAGAGAGGCCGACAGATCCATTGGGGGCGCCCGGCGGGGCCAGGAACAGCCGTGTCCGACCAACGTCGTGCGACCGCCCTGACCGGCAGCCTCGTGGCCCTCGTGGGAGCGCTCTGCTTCGCGCCGATCACCACCCTGGCGCGCCTGTCCTACGATGCCGGCGCCGACGGGGCGACGCTGGTGCTCTTCCGCTACCTGGTCGCAACGCTGCTGCTGTGGGCGCTGGTGCAGTTGCGCGGGCGCGTGCCGCTGCTGCCGCGCAAGGCCTGGGCCAACACGCTGGGCGCCGGCATCTGCTGGATCGGCGGCACCTATGGCTACCTGGCGGCGGTGGAGTACATCCCGGTCAGCCTGGCGGCCGTCGCCATCTACGTCTTCCCGCTGCTCGTCGCCGCGCTCGCCCCCTTCACCGAGAAGGCGCGCCTGACCTGGCTGCACGGGCTCGCCTTCCTCGGCGCTTTCGGCGGCCTCGCGCTGGCGCTGGGGCCGGAGTTCGCCAACCTCGACTGGCGCGGCCTGGCGCTGGCCGGCACCGGCGCGGTCGGCACCGCCGGAATGCTGGTCTTCACCGCCCGCCAGGCACCGGAGATCGACTCCATGACCAGCACCCTCTGGGTCAACGTCGTGGGGTTGGTCGGCGTCGGCATCCTGGTCGCCGCCGGCTCCGGCATCCACCTGCCCGGCAGCGATGCCGGCTGGCAGGCCTTCGCCGGTGCGCTCGGCATCTACACCCTGGCGATCATCGCCGTGCTGGGCGGGGCCAAGCTCGCCGGCGCCGCGCGCACCGCCATGATCATGAACCTTGAGCCGGTGCTGACCCTGGGCCTCGCCGCACTCGTCCTGCACGAGGCGCTGGGGCCGAAGCAGATCGGCGGCGCCGCGCTGGTGATCGGCGCCGTGGTGCTGGTCACGCTGCTGGACATGCGCCGCGGCGGCGCGGCCGCAGCGGCCGCCCTGCCCCGCCGCAGGCGCGTCAGCCTGGGCAGCCTGACGGCCTTCGCCGCCGCCACGCTCTATGCCGCGACCACGGTGATGGCGGCGCTGGTCTATCGCGACGGCGGCAACCCGCAGACCCTGCTGCTCTGTCGCTTCCTGGTGACGGCGGCGGCGGTCGGCGTGACCGCGCTGGCGATCGGCCGCTCCTTCCGCGTGCCGCGCGCGCTCTGGGGCGCGATCCTGCTGGGCGGCTTCGGCCTGATGGCCATGTCGACCGGCTACATCGGCTCGGTCGCCTTCATCCCGGTCTCGCTGGCCGCGCTGCTGTTCTATGTCTTTCCGCTGCTGGTAGGCACGACCACCGCCCTGCTGGACCGCCAGCCGCTGCGCTCGGGGATGCTCCTCGCCTTTCTGCTGGCCTTCGGTGGCCTCGCGCTGGCGCTGGGTCCGGACGCCAGCGTGCTGGACTGGCGCGGCATCGCCCTGGCACTGGGCGGCGCGGTCTCGGCTTGCGTCATGTTCCTCGGTACCCGGCGCCTGACGCGCACGCTGGACGCCAGCGTCGCCACCACGCTGCTGTCGATGGTGGCCAGCGTTTTCGCCGCCGCGCTGCTGTTCGGCGGCGGCGGCCCGCAGCTGCCGGCGAGCGACGGCGGCCGATGGATCCTGGTCGGCGTCTGCCTGATCTTCGTGCTGGCCCTGGTGCTGCACGTCGAGGCGATCCGCACCGCCGGCCCGGCGCGCGTCGCCATGATCTTCAACTTCGAGCCGGCGGTGACCGTGCTGATCGCCGGCCTGCTGCTGGGCGAGCGCCTGGGCTGGCTGCAGCTCGCCGGGGTCGGGCTGGTTCTGGCCGCGCTGGTGATCTCAGCCCTGCCAGGACGGCGGGCCGTGGTGGCGGAACCCCGCGCGGCCTAGCGCCGGACGATGTTGTGCGCCGGCCCGAAGGGGAAGCCGGTGATGTCCTCCGCGCCCGACTCGCCGACCACCAGGATGTCGTGCTCGCGGTAGCCGCCGGCGCCGGGCTCGCCCTCGGGCAGCATGATCATCGGCTCCATCGAGACCACCATGCCCGGCGCCAGCACCGTCTCGATGTCCTCGCGCAGCTCCAGCCCCGCCTCGCGGCCGTAGTAGTGGCAGAGCACACCGAAGGAGTGGCCATACCCGAAGGTGCGCCGCCCCAGCAGGCCCGCTTCGCGGTAGATCTCGTTCAATTCCCGCGCGATGTCGCAGCAGCGCGCGCCGGGCCGGATCAGCTCCAGGCCGCGGCGATGCACCTTGACGTTCACCTCCCACAGCCTGAGGTGCGCGTCACTCGCATGTTCGCAGAACAGCGTGCGCTCGAGCGCCGTGTAGTAGCCGGCGATCATCGGGAAGCAGTTGAGCGAGAGGATGTCGCCCGCCTCGATGCGCCGCGAGGTGACGGGGTTGTGCGCCCCATCGGTGTTGATGCCCGACTGGAACCAGGTCCAGGTATCCATCAGCTCGGCGTGCGGAAAGGTCCGCGCGATCTCGCGCACCATCGCCTGGGTCGAGTGCAGCGCCACCTCGTGCTCGCCGACGCCGGGGGCGATGGCCTCGCGGCAGGCCCAGCCGCCGATGTCGGCGATGCGCGCGCCGTGGCGGATCAGGGCGATCTCCTCGGCCGATTTGACCATGCGCCGGCGCATGCAGGCGGCCGAGATGTCGGCGAACTTTGCCGTCGGCAGGGCCGCGGCCAGCTTGGCGCGCACCTGGAGGCTGCAGTGGTCGTCCTCCAGTCCGACCCGCGCGCCGGCCGGGATCAGCGACTGCACGGCGCGAAAGAAGTTGTCCCGCTGCCAGTCGCTGTAGGTCAGCACCTCGCCGCCGAAGGCGCGGCGCCAGGGCTGGCCGCCGTCGATGTTGGCGGCGACCAGGGTGATGCGGTCATGGCTCACCACCAGGCCGAAGAGGCGGCCGAAGGCGCAGTAGAGGAAGTCGGCGTAGTAGTCGATGTTGTGATAGCTGGTGAAGAGCACGTGGGTTAGCTTCGCGACCGCCATCTCCGCGCGCAGGCCGTCCAGGCGGCGCTGCATCTCCGCCGGGCTGAAGGTCGGCGTCACGCGCTGGCCGTTGCGGATGGTCTTCAGCGGCTCCAGGCCCGGCAGCGTATCCATGCGGCTCTCCTTCATTGGACGGTTGCCAAAGGCTAGCCAGCGGCGTTGAGTAAGCGAAATTAATAGAACGGCGATCTGCATAAGCGGTGGATATGAAGATCGAGCACCTGCCCCTCGAACTGCTGCGCACCTTCCTCTGGGTCGCCGAGCGCGGCGGCGTCAGCCGCACGGCCGAGGCGCTGGGCCGCACGCAGCCGGCCATTTCGCTGCAGCTGAAGCGCCTGGAGGGCCTGGCCGGCGGGCCGCTGTTCCGCCGCCAGGGCAGATCCTGGTCCATGACCGAGCGCGGCGAGCTGCTGGCCGGCTATGCCCGGCAGATGCTGCGCCTGAACGACGAGGCCCTGACAACCCTGACCAAGCCCAGCGTCGCCGGCACGGTGCGCATCGGCATCCCCAACGACTTCGCCGACACCTTCCTGTCGCGCATCCTGGCCGGCTTCGGCGAGGCACACAGCGCCGTTTCGCTGGAAGTGACCTGCGATCTCTCGGTCAACCTTCTGAAACTACTCGACAAGGGCGACCTCGACCTGGCGCTGGCCCTGCCCGATGGCGCGCGTTCGCCGGGCCCCCTGGCATCCTGGACCCAGCGTGTGGTCTGGGTCGGCGCACCGGGGCTGCGCCTGGCACCGGAGGTCCCGGTGCCCCTGGTGCTCTATCCCGAGGGCTGCGGCTACCGCCGGCGCCTGCTGGCGGCGCTGGAGGGCGAGCAGCGGCGCTGGCGCGTGGTCTACAGCTCAGCCAGCCTGGTCGGGCTGCAGGCGGCGCTGATGGCCGGACTGGGCGTCACGGCTCTGTCCGAACTGGTGGTGCCGGCCGGCCTCGCCGTGCTGGGCCTGGACCTCGGCCTGCCGGCTCTGCCCAGCCTCGAGGTCGGTCTCTTCGCCCGCACCGCCCGCCTGGCGCCGGCGGCGCAGCGCCTGGCCGAGCATATCAAGGCAACCTTGGCCCCGGCCCACGCGACGGAGGCCCCCTGGCCCCGGGCCCGGCCCCTGCCGGCCACCCAGCCACCCGGCGCCCCGGCAGGCACCCGAGCGGCCACCTGACCCGCGCCCGGCGCAGGTTGTTCAAAACGCCGATCCGCTACCCTCGGGGGCTTGACAGCCGCGCGACGCCGCATGGCTAAAGGCTTGGCGCGGCTGTCAAGTCTGGGAATTTTATCCCCAATATCCAGTGGGTTAGAAACAAAGTTGCCACAAAACCTGGTAGTCCACCCCCAGATCTTGTGATCTACTTCCCCTCCGACCCCTACAGGATCGCGGTCGCGTTGCCCCTCTGGCGGGGGCCACCGGCGGGACGGTGTCGATCGACGAGACGCCCTGAGGGATCGAGCGGGGACAGAGAGCAGGATCGCGAAGGGGAAGTCATGCGGATCGCGCGTCATTTCACGGAACCTGGCAAGGACGCCTACGAGGGCATCGAGTTCCGTCGCACCACGTCGGAAATCCGTAATCCGGACGGATCGGTGGTGTTCAAGGCCGAGGATATCGAGGTGCCTGGCAGCTGGAGCCAGGTGGCGAGCGACATCCTGGCGCAGAAGTACTTCCGCAAGCGCGGCGTGGCCAAGGCGCTGAAGCGCGTCGAGGAGCCGAGCGTGCCGTCCTGGCTGTGGCGCAGCCAGCCCGACGAGGCCGCACTGGCCAAGCTGCCCGAGAAGGAGCGCATGGTCGGCGAGACCTCGGCCCGGCAGGTCTTCGACCGCCTGGCCGGCACCTGGACCTACTGGGGCTGGAAGGGTGGCTACTTCGACGGCGAGGAGGACGCCCGCGCCTACTTCGACGAGATGCGCTACATGCTGGCGCGCCAGATGGCGGCGCCGAACTCCCCGCAATGGTTCAACACCGGCCTGCATTGGGCCTATGGCATCGACGGCCCGGGCCAGGGCCATTTCTATGTCGACTACAAGACCGGCAAGCTGACCCGCTCGGCCTCGGCCTATGAGCATCCGCAGCCGCACGCCTGCTTCATCCAGTCCGTCGCCGACGACCTGGTGAACGAGCGCGGCATCATGGACCTCTGGGTGCGCGAGGCGCGGCTCTTCAAGTACGGTTCGGGCACCGGCACCAACTTCTCCGCCATCCGCGGCGCCGAGGAGCCGCTGGCCGGCGGCGGCCGCTCCTCCGGCCTCATGTCCTTCCTGAAGATCGGCGACCGGGCGGCCGGCGCCATCAAGTCGGGCGGCACCACCCGCCGCGCCGCCAAGATGGTGGTGGTCGATGCCGACCACCCCGACATCTTCGACTTCGTCTCCTGGAAGGTGGTGGAGGAGCAGAAGGTGGCCGCGCTGGTCACCGGCTCGAAGCTCTGCAACCAGCACCTCAACGCCGTGCTGAAGGCGATCAACGACGCCCGCGGCGCCGGCGACAAGGCCTTCGATCCGGCGGCCAACCTGCCGCTGAAGAGCGCCATCCGCGCCGCCCGCAAGGCGCTGGTTCCTGAGAACTACGTGCAGCGGGCCATCGACTTCGCGCGCCAGGGCTTCACCGCCCTGGAGTTCAAGGTCTACGACACCGACTGGGACAGCGACGCCTACCTCACCGTATCGGGCCAGAACGCCAACAACACGGTGCGCGTGACGGCGGATTTCCTGCGCCAGGTGGAGACCGACGGCGACTGGCGCCTGATGCGCCGGACCGACGGCAAGGTCGCCCGCACGGTCAAGGCGCGCGACCTCTGGCAGGCCATCGCCGAGGCCGCCTGGCACTCGGCCGATCCCGGCATCCAGTACGACACCACGATCAACGAGTGGCACACCTGCCCGGCCTCGGGACGCATCCGCGCCTCGAACCCCTGCTCGGAGTACATGTTCCTCGACGACACGGCCTGCAACCTGGCGTCGCTGAACCTGCTGCAGTTCCGCGGCGAGGACGGCTCCTTCGACATTCCGGCCTATGAGCACGCGGTCCGCCTCTGGACCGTGACGCTCGAGATCTCGGTGCTGATGGCGCAGTTCCCCTCGCGCGAGATCGCCCAGCTCTCCTACGAGTTCCGCACCCTCGGCCTCGGCTACGCCAATATCGGCGGCCTGCTGATGGCCATGGGCCTGGGCTACGACTCGGCGGAAGGGCGGGCACTTTGCGCCGCGCTGACCGCGCTGATGACCGGCGTTTCCTATGCCACCTCCGCCGAGATGGCGGGCGAGCTCGGGGCCTTTCCCGGCTACGAGAAGAACGCCGAGCCCATGCTGCGGGTCATGCGCAACCACCGCCGCGCCGCCTATGGCCTCGCCGAAGGCTACGAGGCGCTGACGGTGCTGCCGGTGGCGCTGGACGCCGCCAACTGCCCGGACCAGGCCCTGGTCAAGGCGGCGCGCGAGGCTTGGGACCTGGCGGTGACGCTGGGCGAGATCAATGGCTATCGCAACGCCCAGGCCACGGTGATCGCGCCGACCGGCACGATCGGCCTCGCCATGGACTGCGACACCACCGGCATCGAGCCCGATTTCGCCCTGGTGAAGTTCAAGAAGTTGGCCGGCGGCGGCTACTTCAAGATCATCAACCAGATGGTGCCGCCGGCGCTCGAAACCCTGGGCTATGCGCCCGAGGAGATCGAGGAAATCGTGCGCTACGCCGTCGGCCACGGCACGCTCGAAGCAGCGCCCGGCATCAACCACACGGCGCTGACCCTGCGCGGCTTCACCGAGGAGGCGATCGAGAAGATC
>JAKOWB010000097.1 GCA_029781795.1 Pseudomonadota bacterium
GGCGCCTTCGGCCACGCGGGCGATGCCGGCGGCGCAGGCCCACAGATCCAGCGCCTCGGCGTGGCGCAGCACGGGCACCATCAGGCCGCCGTCGGTCTGCGTGGCCACGCCCAGGTGCACCGGCGCAAAGCGCGTGACCACGCCGGCCTCGTCGTCGTAGCGGGCGTTGATCTGCGGGAAGTCGCGCAGGGCCAGCACCAGGGCGCGCACCAGCAGCGGCAGCAGGGTGAGCTTGCCGCGCTGCGCGCCGTGCCGGGCGTTGAGCTGGGCGCGCAGGGCTTCCAGCTCGGTCACGTCCACCTCCTCGACGTAGCTGAAGTGGGGGATGCGGCGCTTGGCCTCCTGCATCTTCTGCGCGATCTTGCGGCGCAGGCCGATGACGGGCACCGGCTCCTCGCCGTGGCGCTCGACGTAGGGCGAGCCCGCCGTGGCAGGCTGGCCGCCGCCAGCGGCAAAGGCGTCCAGGTCGGCATGCTCGATGCGGCCGGCCGGGCCGCTGCCGTGCACGCGGCGCAGGTCGACGCCCATGTCCAGCGCGCGCCGGCGCACCGAGGGCGCGGCCAGCGGGCGCTCGCCTTCGGCGCGGGCCACGCGGGTGGGTGGCGGTGTGGCCGGGCTGCGCGCGGGGGCGGGCGGCGTGGGCGCGGGGGCCGGCGCCGCGGGTACTGCCGTTGCTATTGTTACAGGAGCTGCTGGCGCAGGTGATATGCCGGCTGGAGCCTGTTTTTTCTCTTCATCCTTCAGGTTGCCCGCGCCTTCCACCTCCAGGCGCACCAGCTCGGCGCCCACGGCCATCACCTGGCCCGGGCTGCCGCCCAGCGCCAGCACCTTGCCGTGCATGGGCGAGGGCACCTCGACGGTGGCCTTGTCGGTCATCACGTCGGCCAGGTGCTGGTCCTCCACCACGGCGTCGCCCGGCTGCACGTGCCAGGCCACCAGTTCCACTTCGGCAATGCCCTCGCCAATGTCGGGCACGCGGATCACATAGATACCCATGATGTCATGCCTCCACTGCACGCTTGAGGGCTTCGGCAACGCGCGCCGGCCCGGGGAAGTAAGCCCATTCCTGGGCGTGCGGGTAGGGCGTGTCCCAGCCCGTCACGCGCTCGATGGGGGCTTCCAGGTGGTAGAAGCAGTGCTCCTGCACCAGAGCGGCCAGCTCGGCGCCGAAGCCGCTGGTGCGCGTGGCCTCGTGCACCACCACGCAGCGGCCGGTCTTCTTGACCGACTCGACGATGGTGTCCAGGTCCAGCGGCCACAGGCTGCGCAGGTCGATGATCTCGGCGTCGATGCCGGCTTCGCGCGCGGCTGCCTCACTGACCCACACCATGGTGCCGTAGGTCAGCACCGTCACCGCCTTGCCGGGGCGGAACACCGCGGCCTTGTCCAGCGGCACGCGGAAGTAGCCCTCGGGCACCTTGCCCAGCTCGTGCCGGGACCAGGGCACGACGGGGCGGTCGTGGTGGCCGTCGAAGGGGCCGTTGTACAGGCGCTTGGGCTCCAAAAAGATGACGGGGTCGTCGCACTCGATGGAGGCGATCAAGAGGCCCTTGGCATCGACCGGGTTGCTGGGCATCACGGTGCGCAGGCCGCACACGTGGGTGAAGAAGGCCTCGGGGCTCTGGCTGTGCGTCTGCCCGCCGTAGATGCCGCCGCCGCAGGGCATGCGGATGGTCATGGGGGCGGTGAAGTCGCCCGCCGAGCGGTGGCGCAGGCGCGCCGCCTCGGACACGATCTGGTCGGTGGCGGGGTAGAAGTAGTCGGCGAACTGGATCTCGACCACCGGCCGCAAGCCGTAGGCGGCCATGCCGATGGCGGTGCCGACGATGCCGCTTTCGTTGATCGGCGCGTCGAAGCAGCGCGTCTTGCCGTACTTGGCCTGCAGGCCCTCGGTGACGCGGAACACGCCGCCGAAGTAGCCCACGTCCTGCCCGTAGACGATGACGTTGTCGTCGCGCGCCATCATCACGTCCATGGCCGAGCGCAGGGCCT
>JAKOWB010000144.1 GCA_029781795.1 Pseudomonadota bacterium
CGGGTATATTGAACCCGGGCGAGGAGAACAAAGAAAATGGTCGAATTCAACCTACCGCCCAATTCCCGCGTCAAGGAAGGCAAGACTTGGCCGATGCCGGGCGGCGCCAAGCGCGTCAAGCGGTTCCGCATTTACCGTTACGATCCCGATACCGGCGAGAACCCCCGCCTCGACACCTTCCACGTCGACCTCGATGCCTGCGGGCCGATGGTTCTGGATGCGCTGATCAAGATCAAGAACGAGATCGACACCACCTTGACCTTCCGCCGGTCCTGCCGCGAAGGGGTGTGCGGCTCGTGTGCCTTCAACATCGACGGCACCAACACCCTTGCCTGCATCAAGGCGATCGAGGACATCAAGGGCGACGTCCGCGTCTTTCCGCTGCCGCACATGCCGGTGATCAAGGACCTGGTCCCCGATCTGTCGGTACCCTACGCCCAGTACCAGCTGATCCAGCCGTGGCTGAAGGCGGACACCCCGCCGCCGGCCGGAGAGCGGCCGCAGAGCCCGGAGGAGCGGGCGCGGCTCGACGGCTTGTGGGAATGCATCCTCTGCTTCTGCTGTCAGACCTCGTGCCCCAGCTACTGGTGGAACGGCGACCGCTACCTCGGCCCCGCCATCCTGCTGCAGGCCTACCGCTGGATCGCCGACAGCCGCGACGAGGCCACGGGCGAGCGCCTGGACGCGCTGGAGGATCCCTTCCGCCTCTACCGCTGCCACACCATCATGAACTGCACCAAGACCTGCCCGAAGAGCCTGAACCCGGCGAAGGCCATCGCCGAGATCAAGAAGCTCATGGTGGCGCGGCGGGGGTAGCTTTTCCCCTCTCCCCCGGAGGGAGAGGGTGCCGAGCGAGCGAAGCGATGCGAGGCGGGTGAGGGGGGCTATGCGACTCCCGCCAGTCGCACCGACCCCCCTCATCCGGCGGCTGCGCCGCCACCTTCTCCCTCGTGGGGGAGAAGGGAAAAGACCTTGCCCCTTTCCCGCAACGCGCGTAGAACCCCGCTCCCTCGCAGCGGAGTTCTCTTCCCCGTGACCCTTCGCAAATACCCCTGCTGGATGCGCGATGCCCGGCGACTGTCGCCGGAAGGCATTGCCCATGGGCGCGGCTTTGCCAGCCCGCGCGGGGGAGAGGCGTGACGTAAAGGCACCGGCCGTCCAAGGCTGACCTGTCCGACCCCTCCCGGCCCCGCCCCGGAGGGGTCTTTCGTTTCGTCACGCCAACGCCGTTACCGGCCTCGCGAAGGGAGGCCCCGCATGACCGACCAGCAAAGACTCCGCCGGAGCGACTGCCCGGCCCTCGTGCTCAACGCGGACTACCAGCCGCTCGTCGCCTGCCCGCCGTCGCGCTGGGGCTGGCAGGAGGCGCTGGAGGCCGTGCTGGCCGGGCGGGTGCGCCCGCTCGCCTTCTACGACCGGGTGGCGCGCAGCCCCTCGACCAGCCTGCAGCTGCCGGCGATCGTGGCGCTGAAGCACTATGTCAGCCAGGAGCGGCCGGCGCCGCTGACGCGCTTCAACCTCTTCCTGCGCGACGGCTTCCGCTGCGTCTACTGCGGCCGGCGGCAGGCGGTGGAGGAGCTGACCTTCGACCACCTGGTGCCGCGGGCGCGCGGCGGGACGAGCTGCTGGGAGAACCTGGTGGCGGCCTGCCGGGTTTGCAACGGCCGCAAGGGCGACCGCACCCCGGCCGAGGCCGGCCTGCCGCAGCCGCGGCGGCCGGCGCGGCCGACCCAGGCGGCGCTGAACCGCGTCGGCCGGCGCTATCCGCCGGACTACCTGCACCACAGCTGGGCGGACCTCGCCTACTGGGATGCGGAGCTGGAGGCCTGAGGCTGAAAGGCAAACCCTCCCCCACGCGCCGCGCGGGGGAGGGCTGCCGAACCCCAGGTCGTCAGTTCGACGCGACGACCTTCGGCCGCGCGCCGCGCAGCAGGGTGTAGCCGTAGGTGCTGCGGCTGCCGCTGGCCTCGCCGGTGCGCGACCAGAAGGGCTGGCCGTTCAGCACCGTCTTCCAGTCCTGCCGCAGCATGGCGTCGTCCGGCGCCTTCACCAGCGGCTTGAACTTGTGATGCTCCTGTCCCTCGGCCAGGAAGGGGGAGTTGTCCACCGCGTTGTAGCTCATGTGCAGCAGCGTGCGCGGCCGGTCCGACACGTTCGGGCCCGAGGCGTGCAGCGTGTTGCCGTGGAAGAAGACCACGTCGCCGGCCTCCAGCTCGCAGAGTACCGTACGGTGGCGCTGCTCGATCAGCGCCAGGCGCTCGGGATCGACGCCGCTGGCCATGCCGATCTTGTTGTGCTCGATGCGGCCCAGCTTGTGCGAGCCGGCGACCAGCTTCAGGCAGCCGTTGGCCTCGTCGCAGCGGTCCACCGCGATCGTCGCCGTCAGCATGTCGGGATAGAGGCAGCCCTCGAAGTACCAGTAGGCATAGTCCTGGTGCCAGTCCCAGCGGCCGGCACTGCCGGGCCGCTTCATCGAGAGCTTGGAGTGCCAGTGATAGACCGGCCGCTCCAGCAGGTCCTCGGCGCCGTCGACGAAGCGGGCCATGCGCGGAATGACGCTCAGCATGTCGGGCTGCGTCAGGTCGGTCCAGGTGACCACTTCCTGCATGTTGCCCTGGCTGTCGGCGATGCCGACCAGCGCGCCGTCGATCTCCGGGTCGCCCAGGCAGGCCTCGGCCAGCGGCTTCAGTTCCTCGGGCGAGACCATGCCGCGGCGGATGACGAAGCCGTCGCGGTCGAAGGCCGCGCGCTCCTCGGCGGTGAGACGAAGCGCCGGCGCGGCATGGACGGGACTGTCTTGCGGTGCTGCTGACATGACAGAGAGGTCTCCGGCGGATGATACGAGTTCTGCCGAGCGTCCGACCTTTGCGGCCGAAGCGTCAAGCGGCCTCGCCCTTTGGCGGGGCATGTCCTGGACGCGGGGCACGGCCTCCCGGTCCCCACCCTCGCCCCCGCCCTTGGGGCCAGCGCGCCAGGCTGCCGCGGGCGGCGCTTCTGTCGCGGAAATTTCCCTGGCATGCGGCGCCGGCATTCCCTAATGAGTGCCGGCGCGGCCGCCTCCGCCCCCGACAAGGGGGCCGGGGCGGCTGTCTTGCGTTGTCCACCACCATTGGGTCCCACCAAGGAACCGATCTTGCATGCGTTGAAGGAGATGGCGATGAGCGTCACCCCGGTTCAGTTCTCCGGCCGCCTGGTCATGTTGGGCTTCGGCTCGATCGGCAGGGGGGTGCTTCCGCTGCTCCTGAAACACATCACGCTCAGTCCCGACCGCATCGAGATCCTGACCGCCGAGGAGGCCGGCCGCGAGGTCGCCGCCGAGTACGGCGTGAAGTTCCAGGTCGAGCCGCTGACCGAGGGCAACTACCGCGAGCTGCTGTCCAGCCGGCTGAAGCGCGGCGACTTCCTGCTGAATCTCTCGGTCGACGTCTCCTCGCTGGCGGTGATCGAGCTCTGCGCTGAGCTCGGCGCGCTCTACCTCGACACCTGCATCGAGCCCTGGCCCGGCGGCTACACCGACACCTCGGTCTCGCCTTCGCTGCGCACCAACTATGCGCTCTGGTGGAAGTCGCGCCAGCTGCAGAAGAAGCTGGGGGCCAGCGCGCCGACCGCGGTGATGACGCACGGCGCCAATCCCGGCCTCGTCTCGCACCTGACCAAGCAGGCCATGCTGAACATCGCCGGCGACCTCGGCCTCGACAACGCGGCGCCGAAGGATCGCGCCGGCTGGGCCAGGCTGGCGCAGAGGCTGGGCATCAAGGTCATCCACATCGCCGAGCGCGACACCCAGGTCTCGCGCACGCCGAAGAAGCCGGGCGAGTTCGTCAACACCTGGTCGATCGACGGCTTCATTTCCGAGGGCTCGCAGCCGGCGGAGCTGGGCTGGGGCACGCACGAGCGGCACTTCCCGGCCGACGGCGGGCGCCACGACTTCGGGCCCAAGACCGGCATCTTCCTGCTGCGCCCCGGCGCGGCGACCAAGGTGCGCACCTGGACGCCGATCGAGGGGCCCTTCCAGGCCTTCCTCATCACCCATGGCGAGTCGATCTCGATCCCCAACTACTTCTCCGTCGAGGAGAACGGCGAGGTGGTCTATCGCCCGACCTGCCACTACGCCTATCACCCCTGCGACGCCGCGGTGCTGTCGGTGCACGAGCTGAACGGCAAGAACTTCGCCCAGCCGCAGTCCAAGCGCCTGATGAACGAGGAGATCACCGAGGGCATCGACGAACTGGGCGTGCTGCTGGCCGGCCACGCCAAGGGTGCCTATTGGTTCGGCTCGCAGCTCTCGATCGGCGAGGCGCGCAGGCTGGCGCCGCACAATTCAGCCACCTCGCTGCAGGTGACCAGCCCGGCCATGGCCGGGGTGGTCTGGGCCATCGAGAACCCCAACCGAGGCATCGTCGATCCCGACGAGATGGACTACGCGCGTGTGCTGGAGCTGGTGATGCCCTACCTCGGCCCCGTGGTCGGCGCCTACAGCGACTGGACGCCGCTGACCGGGCGCGAGAGCCTCTTCCCCGAGGATCTCGACCGCGAGGATCCCTGGCAATTCAAGAACGTGCGCGTGGTTTGAGGCAAGACGGCATGGGCCGCGCGTGACAGCGCTTCGCCCCTGCGGGTAGAACTATGGGCGGGGCGGCCAGCTGGCTGCTCCGCCCTTTTCGCGCCCGGAGCCCCGCCATGCGCCTCGCCGCACCCCTGCTGGCCCTGTCCCTGCTTTCGGCCCCGGCGCTGGCCGAGCCGGTGCAGCTCTTCGGCCGCACGGTCGAGCTTTTCCTGCCCGACGGCTACTGCCTGCTGGACAGCGGCCAGCCGAACGAGAAGCTGCTGATCGACACGGTGACCGCCAGCAACCAGGGCACCAGCTCCTTCATCGGCTACTTCGCGCCCTGCAACGACCTCGTCGCCTTCCGCGCCGGTGCCATCTCGGTGATGGACGAGTACGGCCTGTTGATGGTGCCGACGCCGGGCGGCCAGTTCCAGCCGAGCAGCGAGGGCCGCGCGGCGACACTGCAGCAGACAGCGGCCTCGGTGCCGCAGGTCGACCAGGCCACGCTGGAGCAGATCCAGCAGGAAGCGCAGAGCAACAACCAGGGCATCCAGATCGAAGGCTTCAAGTTCCTCGGCCTGCTGCACCAGGACGAGGCCGCGGTCTATATCGGCGTGCTGCTGGAACTGAACAACGGCGTCGAGAAGGGCACGGCCGCCGGCGTGGTCGGGCTGACGGTGCTGGGCGACGTGGCGATTACCGCCAACCTCTACCGGCCCTATCACAGCAACGCCGACATCGTGGCGCTGACCAGCGAGCTGATCCCCTATATGGCTGGCCTGGTCGCCGCCAATCCTTGAGCGGCCCCGCGGCCACGGATGTCGTGGCGGGGGCGACGTGGGTGCCGCTTTCCTGCCGTCTTCGCCGGCTTCACTGGCGCCGACGGCCTGAACCCGGAGGGTCCGCCATGCGCCCGCTGTTCGTCCCTGTCCTGATCCTGCCGTTGCTGCTGCAGGCGCCGCCCGCCGCGCTGGCGCTGACCGCCGACGAGCTCAGCGACGCTATCGCCGGCTGGCTGGACGAGCTCGGCGCCGACATGGCGCCGGGCAGCCTCAGCCATGATCCGCTGATGATCCTGCCCGAAGGCGAGGGCTTCCGCGTCACCATCCCGGGCCTCACGCTGCACGAGCGCGACGACGCGCTGCGCGACCTGGTGGTCGGCGACGTCTCCTTCCTGGTGGCCGAGCCGGCACCGGGGGACTACGCCTTCTCCGAGGTCACGCTGCCCGAGCGGCTGGCACTGAAGGACCTGGACGGCCAGCCGCACGGCAGCCTCGGCTTCGACCTGGAGCGCCTCAGCGGCACCTGGTCCAGCGGCCTCGGCGAGCTGACTGAGCTCGACTTCGCGCTGAACGGCTTCGACCTGCGCGTACCGGACGAGGGCGTGGTGATCTGGCTCGGCCGCGCCAGCGCGCTGCTGGAGACGCGACCCTCGGCGGACGGCTTCCATCGCCAGTCGCAGGATTACCACCTGGGCGACCTGGTGCTCTCCGGCCCCGAGGGCACGCTCGAGATCGCCGGCATCCAGCTCGACGGCGCGATGGAGGGCCTCGACCTCGAGGCCTATCGCACCCTCATGGCGATCCTCGGCGACATCGAGACCGCGGCGGCGAGGGGGGACGACAGCAAGCTGGGTGCCCTGCGCGCCGCCATGGCGCGCCTGGCCGAGAGCGACCCGGTGGCAACGCATGGCGAGCAGCGCATCACCGCGACCGGTCTCAGCGC
The DNA here is from genome assembly GCA_029781795.1 of Pseudomonadota bacterium. Lineage (GTDB taxonomy): Bacteria > Pseudomonadota > Alphaproteobacteria > Kiloniellales > JACOMY01 > JAKOWB01. The sequence goes on from JAKOWB010000144.1 coordinate 6,275, forward strand.
CTCGGGCGAGCAGGGGCAGGCGCTCGGCCGCCTGGCCAGCATCGGGCTCACCGCCAGCGTCGATGCCCAGCGCGGCGCGGACGAGGGCGGTGCCGCGCTCCGCTTCGAGGGCGAGGGGCTGGAACTCGACGCCGCCGGCCTGCCTGACGCGGCGCCCTGGCTCGGCCTGGTGCCGACGCGCTGGTCGCTGCCGCTGCGGCTCGAGAAGCTGCCGATGCAGGCACTGTCGGAGGCCATGGTCGACCTGATCTTCGACATGGCGCTGGATCCGCTCGGCGGCACGGCCAAGTCCGACCTGGCCGGCCGTGCCATCCTGAACGCGCTGGGCACCGCCGGATCGCGCCTCATCATCCAGGACCTCTTCGTCGAGAGCAGCCTGGCGCGCGTGGTCTCCGAGGCGGCGCTGGCCTTCGATCCCGGCACGCCGCTCGGCATGGTGGGCACCACCTCGACCACCTTCTTCGGCCTGGACCGCGTGCTGGCCCTGGCCGAGGGACTGGCGGACCCGGAGGCCAAGCGCTGGCTCTCCACCGCAGTGCTTTTCCTCATGGGCTTCGGCGAGGCGGTGGCACAGCCGGACGGCACGGTCGGCTACCGCTACCAGTTCTTCCTGACGCCGGAAGGCTCGGTGACGATGAACGGGCGCGGCATCGACGACTGGGTCAACAAGGCGATCCCGCAGTAGCCATGCCGCTGTCCCGCGCCTCGCGCGCTTCACTCGTCGTCACGCTCGGCCTGGCCGCGGTGCTTGGCGTCATGTCGGTCACGCGGCATGGCGAGGGGCCGCCGCCGGCGCCGCCGACGCTCGACCTCGAGGCGCACCGCGGCGGGCGCGGGCTTTTCCCGGAGAACACCGTCCCGGCCTTCCAGGGCGCCCTGGCGCTGGGTGTCACCACGCTGGAGATGGACCTGGTCTTCACCCGCGACGAGGTGCTGGTGGTGCACCACGACCTCCGGCTCGACGATCAGCGTACGCGCGGGCCCGATGGACAGTGGATCGCGACCGAGCCGGCGCTCTATGACCTGCTGGCGGACGAGCTCTCCGGCTACGACGTCGGCCGCGCCAAGCCCGGTGGCAAGGTTGCCAAGCGCTTCCCGCAGCAGGCGGCCTTCGACGGCACGCTGATCCCGCGCCTCGCCGCCGTGGTCGCGCTGGCCGAGCGGCAGTCCGGCGGCACCATCCGCTATTCGATGGAAATGAAGCGCTCGCCGGAGCAGCCGGACCTCGCGCCCGACCGCGCGACCGCGGTGCGGTTGCTCGCCGAGGCGCTGGGCCGCCTGCCGATCGCGGGCCGCGTTGTCGTGCAGTCCTTCGACTGGGAGTTCCTCACCGCCTTCCAGGCGGCGGCGCCCGGTGTGCCGACGGTCTATCTCTCCAGCGAGCAGCCGGGCTTCGACACGGTGAGGCGCGGCAGCCGTTCGCCCTGGCTCGGCGAGCGCGACCCCGATTCGGTGGAGGGCTCGCTCCCGGCGCTGGTGAAGCAGGACGGCGGCGCCGTCTGGTCGCCCGACTACCGCGACCTCCGACCCGTGGACCTGCAGGAGGCGCACAGGCTCGGCCTCAAGGTCGTGGTCTGGACGGTGGACGAGCCGGCCGACATGGCCTCGCTGATCGACCTCGGCGTCGACGGCATCGTCACCGACTATCCCGACCGCCTGCGCGCCGTGATGCAGGACAAGGGCCTGGCCTTGCCGCCGCCGCATCCGCCGCTAGAGTAGCGCCCAACCGGACCAACTCCTCGCGCCAGGGAGGCGCGCCCATGCAGCTCACCCCGGACCAGGTCGAGGCCTATCGCCGCGACGGCTATCTCTTCTTCCCCGGCCTCTTCTCGCCGGCCGAGATCGGCCACCTGCGCGGCGAGCTGCCGCGCCTGCTGGCGCACGAGGGGCCGGAGATCATCCGCGAGAAGGGCGACGAGACGGCGATCCGCCTGCTCTACGACGCGCACCGCATGGCCGAGCCTTTCCGCCGCATGTCGCTGCACCCGCGCCTGCTGGAGCCGGTGAGGCAGCTGCTGGGCGAGGACGCCTATATCCACCAGACGCGCCTCAACCCCAAGTTCGACTTCGGCGGCGGCACCTGGGACTGGCACCAGGACTTCGGCACCTGGCACCGCGCCGACCGGATGCCCGAGCCGCGCTGCGTCATGGTCGCCGTGCTGCTGGATGATTCGACGGCGGTCAACGCGCCGCTGCTGATCGTGCCGGGCTCGCAGCACCACGGCATGGTCAAGGAGGTGAAGCAGGACGACGTCACCGGCTACGTGCTGCACGTCATCGACCGGCCGACGCTGGGCAAGCTGGCGGCGGAGGGCGGCATCACGCCGCTGCTGGGCCCCGCGGGCTCGGTCTGCTTCCTCGACTGCAACATCGTGCACGGCTCGGCGAACAACATCACGCCCTACCGCCGCGCCATCTGGTACGTGAACTACAACGCGGTCTCCAACGCCTGCCTGGGCGGCGGGCGGCCGCCGCATCTCGACAACCGCGACTTCACGCCGCTGGAGCCGCTGGCGGACGACTGCCTGGCCAGCCTGGGGCAGGCCGCCGCCTGAGGGCGGAGGGCCTGCGCCGATGCTACTTCAAGGATATGCCGCAGGCCTTCAGCGCCGGCCTCACCGCCGCGCTGGAGCCCTTGGCCGCCATCCAGGCCTCGTTCCGCAGCGTGAAGCCGATCTCCGGCTGCGTCGCCGACAGGCCGACGCGGATGTCGGTCCGCGCCTCGGCCAGCATGCGCACGTTGTCCAGCACGGCGCTGGCGATGGGCCGCGTCAGCCAGACCTCGCCGCCGTCGGTCAGCCGCGTCTCGTACCACCAGTAGAGGCCGGTGCCGCCGCCGTCGTAGTCGAGCACCAGGTAGACCTTGGGCAGGCCGCGCAGGTCGGGCGCCAGCGCCTCCTTGGGGATCGCATAGGTCATGGCGAGCCTGCCGTCGTCGCAGGCGACCCGCAGCTCCAGTCCGCCCTGCCGCGCCACCGCGGCGGGCCCGCCGTCGCGGGCCTCCTGCGTCCAGGGCGCGCCGGCCAGGGCAGGGCCGGCGGCCAGGAGCAGGCAGAGAGCCGGCAGGGCGAGAGTGCGGCGGCGCGTCGGGATCATCGCGTAACTGTCCTCCAGGCGGTCAGGGACGGCGCCGTCCCCGCCCAACAGGCAACGTGCGAGGCGCCATGACGGCTCCCATCGGCGTCTTCGATTCCGGCCACGGCGGCCTCACCATCCTAGCCGGGCTCGAGACCGCGCTGCCCGACGAGCACTACCTCTATCTCGGCGACCACGCTGCCGCGCCCTATGGTCAGCGCACGCCGGCGGAGATCTATGCCCGCACCCAGGCGGCGATGGAACTGCTCTTCGCGCTCGGCTGCCGCCTGGTCGTGCTGGCCTGCAACACCGCGGTCGCCGTGGCGCTGCGCCGCCTGCAGCAGGGCTGGCTGGCCGAGCGCCACCCCGGCCGGCGCGTGCTGGGCGTGCTGGTGCCGGTGGTGGAGCAGCTCACCGGCGTGCCCTGGTCGGTGGAGACGCCGCCGCCCGGCCCCTGGCCGCCGAAGCGTCGCGTCGCGCTCTTCGCCACGCCGCGCACGGTGGAGACCGGCACCTATCCCGACGAGGTGGCGCGCCGCGCCCCCTGGGTGACGGTGGAAAGCCAGGCCTGCCCCGCCCTCGCCGGCGCCATCGAGGCCAACGCGCCGGACGAGGAGCTGCGCCATCTGGTGCGCGCCGCCGCGGCCGAGCTGCTGGACCGCGTGGCCGGCGCGCGGATCGAGGCGGCGGTGCTGGGCTGCACGCACTACCCACTGGTCGAACGGCATTTCTCCGAGGCGCTGCCCGGCATCCCGCTGCTGTCGCAGCCGGCCCTGGTGGGAAGCAGCCTCGCCGACTACCTGCGCCGCCGGCCGGACTACCGCAGCGGGCCGGGCGAGACGCGCTTCTACACCACCGGCGACGCCGCCTTCGTCACGCCGCTGGCGGGGAGATTCCTGGGGCGCGCCGTGCGTTTCCAGCAGGTGCCGGGATAGCGGGGCGCCGCCCGGCAGGCCTCATTCCGGCGTCGCGGCAGAGAAAGCCTGCTGAAAATCCCGCAGCACCGCCGGCTCGGCGTCGGACACGGCCCAGAGGGTCAGCCCTGCCCGCGTCCAGTTCAGCAGGTTGTAGCCTTCGAGCGTCGCCGGCGCGGCGGCCGGTGCGCTGCTCGGCCAGATGAAGAGGTTGATGACGTGCTTCTGGTGGCCATAGACCAGCGCCGCCACCACGCGCCCCTCCAGGTAGTCGACGCGCCCGCCCAGCAGCGTGAAGGGCCCGCCGGCGAAGACCACGACCGGCGGCGCGAAGTCCAGCTTGCCGGCGAACCAGGGCTTCACCGTGTGCTGGTCGCCGCTCTCCACGTCGGTCAGGTGGCTGGCCAGCAGCGAGTGGACGTGGCTCGACACCAGCTCCTGCTCCAATGCGCGCTCGGCCGGCGCGGCGAGGAACAGCACCAGGCTGGCGGCCAGCGCGACGAGGGACGGCGCCCAGCTCCAGCGCCGAACGAGGTCGAGCAGGCCGGCGCCGCGCCGCGCCGGCCGCGCCTCGGCCGCCAGCGCGGCCGCCACGCGCTGCCCGAGGGCCGGTGGCGCGGCATAGCGCGCGCCCGGCTGCTGCGCGCGGCGGCGGCCGGCGACGATGCGCTCCAGCTCCGCCGCGCAGCCGGCGCAGTCCTCCAGGTGGCGTTCCATCGCCAGCGTGTTGGCAGGGTCCAGCTCCCCGTCGGCCAGGGCGTGCAGCAGCATCGCGCGCTCGGGGCAGGGCGGGGTCACGGCAGCGCTTCCTGCGGCTGGCTTTCCCAGGCGCGGCGGAACAGCGCGCGGGCGCGTGCCAGGCGCGACATGACCGTGCCCATCGGCGCCTCGACCACCGCGGCGATCTGCTGGTAGCTGAGGTCCTCAAGCTCGCGCAGCACCAGCACCTCGCGATAGACCGGCGGCAGCGCGGCGATGGCGGCGCGCACCGCCACGGCCTCGCGCCGGCGGAGCAATGCCGTCTCGGGCGAATCGGCCGGGTCTTCCGGCAGGGGTGCGTCCTCGTCGTCGGGCAGGGGCCCGGGCTGTCCGCGCCGCGCGCCGGCCCAGGCGCGGCAGCAGTTGCGCACGATGGCCAGCAGCCAGGCGCGCGGCTCGCCGCCGCGATAGCCGGCGAAGCCGCGGAAGGCGCGCAGCATGGCCTCCTGCACCGCGTCGCCGGCGGCATCGGCGCTGCCGGTGAGGTAGCGCGCCAGGTTGTAGGCGGCATCGAGGTGCGGCAGCACCAGCGCCTCGAAGCGCGCCAGGCTGGCGGCCTCGGGACGGGGTGCTGCCGCGCCCGCCCGCACGGCCAGGGCCAGGCAGTCGGCGAGGCGCCACAGCCAGCCGCGCAGGCGGACGGGGCGCCAGGAAAGGTCAAGGGCCAGGACAAGCATCGGGCGGGCCTCGCGGCGCGGGGAGCGGCGGCGCGCTCCCCGCGCCCCGTTCAGGGGGACGGCTGCACCACTACTTGCCCCGTCATGTGCGGATGCAGGGCGCAAAAGTACGTGAACGATCCCGCCGTCTGGAAGGTTACGGAGAAGCTTTCCCCGCTATCCAGCGCGGCGGAGCGGAAGGATCCGTCCGCGGCGACGACGTTGTGCGGCACTTCGTCCCGGTTCACCCAGGTGACGGTGGTGCCGGGCGCCACGGTGATGCTGTCCGGGCCGAAGGCGTAGCTGGCGATGGCGATCTCCACGCTCGCCGGCTCGCTGGCCGAGATCTCGCCCAGCGGCAGGAAAAGCAGGATCAGCGCCGCCAGGCGGTGCAGCAGGCTGCGAAGCATGATGGCCTCCTCAACCCAGCAACGGCCGCTCGACGATGGCCAGCGGCCCGCCGCCGGGCTGCAGGTCCAGCGTGGCGACGCCGAGGTAGCGGCCGAGCTCGCCGGCCGGCACGGTCAGCGGCCCGGGACTGGGAGCGGTCCCAGGCGCCGGCTGCGGATAGGCGGTGGAGCGCGCGGTGTGGAAGGCGACGCGGCCCTCGACCTTCTGCAGTACCTGGTGGATGTGGCCGTTCAGCACCGTGACCGAGCCGAATCTCCGCAGGTAGCTCAGCGCCTGCGGCGCGTCCTCGGTGCCCCAGCCCCAGTCGGCGGCGACGGTCCAGAGCGGGATGTGGGCGAAGACCACGACCGGCGTGGAGGCGGCGAGCCCGGCCAGGTCATGCTCCAGCCACTCGATCTGCTCGGCCCCCAGCTTGGCCAGGCCGCCGGGCTTGAAGTCGGTGACGTTGACCAGCGCGACGAAGTGCGCGCCGCCGGCATCGAAGCTGTACCAGCCGCCGCCGTTCGTGCCCTTGCCGAAGCGCTCGAAGAAGGCCTTGCCCTGGCCCTCGTCGACCACGTCGTGTTCGCCGGGGACAAAGAAGATCGGCAGGCCGATCTCGCCCAGGACCTGCTGCGCGATGTCGAACTCCGCCGGCTTGGAGAGGTGCGAGACGTCGCCCGTGTGCAGCACGAAGGCGGGGGGCGCCGGCAGCGCGCGGATCAGCGCGATGGTCTGCCGCAGCGTCGCCAGCACGTCGGGGTTGGCCGCCTTGTTGAAGCCGATGTGGGTGTCGCTGATCTGCAGGAAGGTCAGCGGCGCGTCCAGCGTCGCGGCCTGGGCGCTGCCGAGGCCGGCGGCGCGCGGCAGACCGCCGCCGAGGCCCCACAGGAGGCCGGTGCCGGCCCAGGCCATGCACTTCAGGAGGCCGCGGCGGTTGGTGTCGTGATCGAGAAGGGACATGCTCTGCTCCGGATGGTCGAGGACAGGCGACGCGCTGTTGCGTCGTCCGGCCATCCAGATCGCCGAGGAGGCCGCTTTATTCCCGGCGTCGCGAAAGTTTTTTCGCGCGGCGCGTCAGGGACCCTCGCGGAGCCGCCGCTGCCGGGAGGCGGTCCCGCAGCGGGCGTCCGGTGGTGGACTCGAGATCGGGGCGGGCGCCGCCCTGGCGCGGCCGGTGACGGTGGCGATGTTCGCCGGCGAGGCCGCCGCCACCTTGGCCGGTGTCTTCAAGGTCCCGCAGTCCGAGGTGGCGGCCGTGGCCCAGGACATCCTGCGCACGGACCTCCGCCGGAGCTTGGGCCTGGACGACGCGGAGCTGATGGAGGCGCATGCCTCCACGCTGGCGGAGCTGTTCCCCGAGGGCTTCGATGGCGCGATGGTCGTCTCCCCGGAGCAGTTGGAGTTTGCCTGGGGGCTGCGTCTGGGCAACTGGGCCATGGCCGAATTCCTGCGCGCCATGAAGGCCGGGGATGGCAGCCCGGCCCCCTCGCCGGTGCTTGCCGCGCGCTTTGCCCAGGTCATGTCCGGCAAGGGTGAGCTGCCGATGCCCGTGGCCAGCGAGCTGAAGCTGCTGCCGCGCTGAACCCTGACGGCGCCGGGGCCGCCCGGCGGCGAGCGGCGGAAACCGCTGTTGACCCGGGTCGCCATTGCCGCTATTGAATTCTGAATTCAGAATTCGGGAGCTGGCGAAGACGCCATGGAACCCCTCGGTGGCCGTCCCATCCTGATCGAGCAGGCCTACCGGGCGCTGCTGGAGGCCATTGCCGACGGCCGTCTGAAGGCCGGCGAGCGGCTGGCCCAGGAAGGGCTGGCCGAGATGCTGCAGGTGTCGCGCCAGCCGGTCAGCCACGCCCTGGCCCTCTTGAAGCAGGACGGTTTCGTGGTCGAGCAGGGCAAGCGCGGCGTCGTGGTGGCGCCGCTCGACCCGGCCTACGTCAAGGCACTCTACGAGGTGCGCGCGGCGCTCGACGCCACGGCGGCGCGGCTGGCGGCCGAGCAGGTCAGGGGCGGGCACCCGGAGGCCAAGGCCCGTGTCGCCGCCATCAACGACATCGTGCAGGAAGGCCGCCGGGCCGTGGCGCTGGGCGACCGCGCCGGGGCGATCCGCGCCGACCTGGCCTTCCATCAGGGGATCAACGCCCTCTCCGGCAACCAGGTGATCCTGGAGACCGCCGAGCGCCAGTGGGCCCACGTGCGCCGCGCCATGGGCGCGGTGCTGGAGAACCGCGAGGCCTACCTGGTGGTCTGGCAGGAGCACGGTGCCATCCTCGATGCCATCGCCGCCGGCGATCCGGCCGGGGCCGAGCGCGCCGCGCGCTGCCACGCGGAACGCGCCGGCCACCAGACCTTCGACCGCCTCATGGCCCGGCAAAGCCGGACCGCCGCTGAATAGACAGACAGAGCAGTATAGGGAGTGAAACCGATGCGCCTGACCGATGCCCAGATCGCCGAGTTCGACCGCGAGGGCTACCTCTTCTTCCCCGAGGCCTTCAACCCCGAGGAGGTCAAGCTGCTGGAGGACGAGGCCAAGCAGATCTTCAAGCTGGACCGCGAGGAGGTCTGGCGCGAGAAGTCCGGCGTCGCGCGTACGGCTTTCGCCGCGCATACGTACAACGAGGCCTTCCGCCGCCTGGGCGCCGATCCGCGCCTGATCACGCCGATCGAGCAGCTGCTGCGCGGCCGACTCTACATGCATCAGTACAAGATCAACGCCAAGGCCGCCTTCGACGGCGAGATCTGGCAGTGGCACCAGGACTACGGCACCTGGGCGCGCGACGACAAGATGCCCGAGCCGCGGGCCATGAACATCGCCGTCTTCATCGACGAGGTGACGCCGATGAACGGGCCGCTGTTCCTCATTCCGCGCAGCCACAAGGCCGGCGTGCTGGAGGCCGGGCACGACCTGGAGTCGACCTCCTATCCGCTCTGGACGCTGGACCGTGCCTCGGTGCGCCGCCTGGCGGACGAGGGCGGCATGGTCGCGCCCTGCGGCAAGCCCGGCTCGGTGCTGCTGTTCCACGGCAACCTGGTGCATGCCAGCCCGCCGAACATCAGCCCCTACGACCGCACCATCGTCTACCTGTCGCTCTGCGAGGTGACCAACCACATCCGCCAGTTCAAGCGGAAGGAGTGGATCGCCCACCGCGACTTCACCCCGATCGACGCGCTGCCCGAGGGCAGCCTGCTGGAGCTGGCCCGCCAGAAGCAGGCGGAGAAGCGCCAGGCCGTCGCGGCGGAGTAGTCCGCCGACCCTTCGCGTGGGGCGCGCGCGGCGGCGGCCGGGGGCTGGCCGCCGCCGTCGCTGCCGTTACCCTAGCCACGAAGACCGAGTTTCCAGGGAGAGGACACCCGCCCATGAACCTCTACAGCCTGCTGCAGAAGCGCCTGGCCGAGACCGGCAAGCCGGTCGGCGTCGGCCTGATCGGCGCCGGCAAGTTCGGCTCCATGTTCCTGGCCCAGGCGCCGCGCACCCGCGGCCTCAAGGTCGCCGCCATCGCCGACCTGAAGCCGGCGCGCGCCGAGGCGGCGCTGCAGGCGGTCGGTTGGCCCGAGGAGCTGATCGAGAGCGTCCACCTGACCGACGATGCCTTCGCCCTCATCGCGCGCGACGACATCGAGGTGGTGATCGACGCCACCGGCCACCCGCCGGCCGGCATCCGCCATGCCCTGGCCTGCGCCAAGAACGGCAAGCACATCGTCATGGTGAACGTGGAGGCCGACGTGCTGGCCGGCCCCCTGCTGGCCGAGACCTGCCGCAAGGCCGGCGTGGTCTACTCCATGGCCTATGGCGACCAGCCGGCGCTGGTGGCCGAGATGGTCGACTGGGCGCGCGCCTGCGGCCTCACCGTCGTCGCCGCCGGCAAGGGCACCAAGTACCTGCCGGAGTACCACGCCTCCACGCCGGAGACCGTGTGGCCCTACTACGGCCTGACGGCCGAGGCGGCGAAGGCCGGCGGCATGAACCCGCAGATGTTCAACTCCTTCCTCGACGGCACCAAGTCGGCCATCGAGATGGCGGCCATCGCCAACGCCACGGGCCTCAAGCCGGCCAGGGGCGGCCTCACCTTCCATCCCTGCGGCACCGACGACCTGCCGCACATCCTCAGGCCCCGCAGCGACGGCGGCATCCTGGAGCACAAGGGCCAGGTCGAGGTCATCTCCTGCGTCGAGCGCGACGGCCGGCCGGTCTTCAAGGACCTGCGCTGGGGCGTCTACGTCGTCTTCGAGGCGGGCGAAGGGAAGCTGGGCGATTACACCGCCGCCTGCTTCAAGCAGTACGGCCTGGTGACCGACAAGAGCGGCCGCTATGCCGCCATGTACAAGCCCTTCCACCTGATCGGGCTGGAGCTCGGCGTCTCGGTGCTCTCGGCCGCGCTGCGGCGGGAGCCGACCGGCGCCACGCTGGGCTTCGCCGGCGACGCCGTGGCCACCGCCAAGCGCGACCTCAAGGCCGGCGAGATGCTGGACGGCGAGGGCGGCTACTGCGTCTGGGGCCGCCTCATGCCGGCCGCCGACAGCCTGGCGGCCGGCGCCCTGCCGATCGGCCTGGCGCATGGCGTCAAGCTGAAGCGGCCGGTGAAGGCCGGTCAGGGCGTGACCTACGCCGACGTCGAGCTGGCCGACAACGACGAGACCTGGCGCATCCGCCGCGAGATGGAGCAGCGCTTCCAGCCGGCCGCGGCGAAGGCGGCGGAATAGCCGGCGTTCGGCTCGCGCGTCAGCGCGCCATCAGGCGGTCGATCGAGGCGGGATGCAGGTCGCGCTCGACCAGCACCATGACCAGGACATCGCCGGGATGCGCGATGAGGGCCGCGGGCAGGCGCGACGGCGGCTCCAGCGGCACGTCGATCAGGGCCGGCAGGCTTTCTTGCAGCCAGGGCTTCAGCGCGTTGCGGAAGGAATCGCCCGACAGCACGACCCGCGGCCCCCGCAGATCCGGGCGCTGGTTGATCGTGATGCCGTCCGGCAGCGTCGTGATCGCGGCCTGGAAGCGCCGTGGCCAGGGCTGGTCCGGAACCTCGCGCTCGGCATCGGTCTCCTCGCCCAGCATGCGCCAGAGATCCTGCACGTAGGGCATCGAGATCCAGCTGATCTCGTCGCCCTGCGGCAGCCGGGCGCCGGGCCAGCGCGGCGCCAGCGTCTCCAGCAGCGCGCCCGCGGCGAGGTAGCCCGACCAGATGGTCCAATGGGTGTCATAGGGCCAGTAGCGCGGCCGGCCCGAGCGGTCGCCAGCCAGCAGGGGACGCAGGTCGATCACGGTGAAGCCGCCCTCGGCCTGCAGTTCCGCGAGCAGCCGCCGGGTCGCCGGCGCCGTGTCGAAGCGGCGCGCCCACCAGGGCAGTTCGGCCGCCTCGATGCTTTCCTTGTCCGGTGCCAGCACGACGACGAGCGGCATGCCCGCCGCCGCCGCCGCGTCCCGCCAGTAGCCGAGAAGCTGGCGCACGTGCCGACGATGGGCGGCGTCGAGCCAGGACCGGCCGGCCGCCATCTCCAGCCGGGCGGCCCGCGCATAGAACAGCCACTCCCCGGCGCCGAAGACGATGTCCGTGCCGCCGGGCTCGCGCAGGGTCCGCCGCAGCGTCGCCATGGCCGCCAGCAGGCGGTCGCGCCCACCCAGGTGATCCTGCAGCCAGGCGCCGGCCGCGGCCGGCCAGGCGCGCAGCCCGGCCCAGTCGGCCGGCAGGTCCGGCCAGGCGGCGAGGGCGCGGCCCTCGCGCTCGCTGACCGCGCGCGGCGGCTCGGCCAGCATCCAGAGCGCGGGCAGCGCCAGCAGCAGCAGGCCGGCGGCCAGGAAGGCCACCTGTCCGATGCGTCGCAGCCTGCGGACCCCCATGCGCGCGACCCTCAGAAGCGGAAGTAGATGAAGCTGCGCTGCGTGGCCGCGGTGGCCACCACGAGCAGCAGTGCCAGCAGTGCCAGGGTGGCGCCGGCGTTGACGAGGCCGAGGCGCGGCTGGCGCAGCGGTCGCAGCGCCGCGAGGCGCTTGGGGTCGAGCGTCGCCGCCAGCCAGCCGAGCAGGAAGACCAGCAGCAGCGTCGGCCGCAGGAAGGGCGCGATCACCGCGAGCGAATCGCTCGCCTCGCCCTGACCCAGCAGGGCGCCGAGGAACAGCCAGGCGTGATGCAGGTCCGTGGCGCGGAACAGCACCCAGCCCAGCATCACCGCGAGCAGCAGGTAGCCGTGGCGCAGCGGGGCCCAGAGGCGCGTCAGCAGGAGGCCGAGGCCGGCGCGCTCGGCCAGCAGCAGCAGGCCATGCCAGGCGCCCCAGGCGACGAAGGTCCAGGCCGCGCCGTGCCACAGGCCGCAGGCCAGGAAGGTCAGCACCAGATTGCGTCCGGTGGCGAGGCGGCCCTTCCGGCTGCCGCCCAGCGGAATGTAGAGGTAGTCGCGCAGCCAGCGCGACAGCGTCATGTGCCAGCGGCGCCAGAACTCCGTCACCGAGCGCGCGGCATAGGGCCGGTCGAAGTTGCGCGGAAAGCGGATACCCAGCATCAGCGCCAGGCCGATGGCCATGGTCGAGTAGCCGGCGAAGTCGAAAAAGATCTGCAGCGTGAAGCAGGCAAGGCCGCCCCAGGCGGCGAGCGCCGGCAAGGCCTGGGGATCGGCGGCGAAAATCCGGTCGGCGACCGGCGCCAACTGGTCGGCGATCAGCAGCTTCTGCGCCAGGCCAAGGGCGAAGAGTCGGAGGCCGAGCGTCATGCCCTCGAGGGTGCGGCCGCGCGCCTTCAGCTGCGGGCCGATCTCGGCATAGCGCACGATCGGACCGGCGATCAGGTGCGGGAAGAGCGCCACATAGGTGAAGAAGTCGATGCGCGAGCGCTCGGCCGGAATGGCGCGGCGGTGGACATCGACGAGATAGGAGATGACGTGGAAGGTGAAGAAGGAGATGCCGAGCGGCAGCGCCGGCGGAGCGAAGCCCTTGATGCCGAGCACCTCCACCAGCAGGAAGCCAGCATACTTGAAGCCTGCGAGCAGCAGCAGGTTCACCGCCACGCCCAGCGCCAGCAGGTGGCGGCGCGCGGCCCCGGCGCGGGCATCGATCAGCAGCGCCAGGCCGTGGTTGAAGGCCATGCTGGCGAGCAGCAGCAGCAGGTACAGCGGCTCGCCCCAGGCATAGAACACGAGGCTGGCGAGCAGCAGGAAGAGGTTGCTGCGCGGCCAGAGGCGGTCCAGCAGGAAGACCAGCGGCAGGAAGACGCAGAGGAACGCGATCGAGGTGAAGAGCATGCCGGTGGTTCGCCCCCCACCCAACCCAGTGACAGGACGAGCAGGCGTGGTCGCCGCGCGTCGTGTCAAGCCGTGCGGCTGGGGTCTAGCGTCCGGCCGGCTGTGCCGGGCGCCGGTGCGGCCCCGGCGGATCGCGATCCCGCTCCGCCAGCAGGCGGCGCACGTAGTTGGACCCGTGTGCCGGGTCCAGCACCTCCGGCTGGTTCAGCCGCCAGTCGCCGCCATAGCCCAGGCGCTCCAGGAAGGGTTCCAGCGTCGGCTTCAGCCGCTCCACGTCCTCCGGCGTCAGCCAGTTGCGCCAGTCCCCGGCGAGGCCGGTGCGCAGCACCCGCTGCGCCGGGCGCGAGGCGGCCGCGGTGACCGCCAGCGGCAGGGCGAGATAGCTGCTGAGCGCCTGCAGCCGTCCGCTCACCAGGTCCTCGTAGCGCAGGTGGTGGAAGGACCCGCCCCATTGGCCCAGCAGGCGGTCGAACTGACCGGTGGCGACCGCCAGCCCCGGGAAGAAGTCGGTGCCGCCCAGCGCCTTGATCCGCTGGCAGAAGGCGTGGAAGGACAGCTTCGCCGGGGCGCGTTCCTTCTCCTCCAGCAGCGCCAGCAGGCGTTCCCGCTTCGCCGCGTCGTCGACGAAATCGGCATGGTAGAGATGATAGAGCTGGCTGGAGATCAGCCGGTCGCGCGGGTCGCGCAGCAGCAGCACCCGGCGGTCGAAGGCCTCCAGGTGCGCCATCAGCGGGTCCGGCGCGTGCAGCCGCAGCAGATGCTTCACGACATAGGGCGCCTCGTCCGGCCGCAGCGCCGCCGCGATGTCCGGCGGCTCGAAGCAGCCGGCGGCGAAGGGCAGCCGCGTCTTGACGGTGAAATAGAGCGCCGTCGTGCCGGTCTTCGGCAGGCCGGCGATGACGATGCGGTGGCGATAGAGCAGGCGCCCCGGGTGGCTGAGGCCCCACAGCAGGTAGCGCAGCCTGCCGCTGACGCGGTTGACGGGTGCCTTGCTCACGCTCCGGCTTCTAGCCGAGGCCCCTGGGCCACGCAAGCCGGGTCGCGCGCCGCCGCCTCGCCTGCCGACGCTTCCCTTCGCCCCTCTGCTCTGGTTTTCTCCGGGCCCAGGGATCGGCTTCCTCGGCAGAGGCGCAAGGCATGAGCAAGGACCAACCCGTACTCCTCGTCACCGGCGGCAGCCGCGGCATCGGCGCGGCCGTGGCGCGCCTCGGCGCCCAGCGCGGCTATGCCGTCGCAGTGAACTACGTCAGCGATGCCAGGGCGGCGGACAGCGTCGTGGCGGCGATCCGCGCCGGCGGCGGCCGGGCGGAAGCGATCCAGGCCGACTGCGGCAAGCCGGCCGAGATCAGGCGCCTCTTCGACGAAACCGAGCGGCGCCTGGGCCAGGTCGCGGCACTGGTCAACTCGGCCGGCCGTATCGGCAAGGCTTCGCGCTTCGAGGACGCCGACATCGCCGACGTGGCGGCCACCATCGACCTCAACGTCACCGGCCTCATGGCGGTGACGCAGGAAGCGATCCGCCGCATGTCGACCCGCTTCGGCGGTGGCGGCGGGGCCATCGTGAACCTCTCCTCCGCGGCGGCGACGCTTGGTTCCAGCGGCGAGTTCGTCTGGTACGCGGCCTCCAAGGCCGCGATCGACATCTTCACCGAGGGCGTGGCACGCGAGGTGGCGGCCGACGGCATCCGCGTCAACGCGGTGCAGCCGGGCCTGATCCTGACCGACATCCATGCCAGCGCCGGCGCGCCCGAGCGCGTCGAACGCATCGCGCCGAACCTGCCGATGCAGCGCGCCGGCACGCCCGAGGAGGTGGCGCTGCCGATCCTCTGGCTGCTGTCCGACGAGGCCAGCTACACCACCGGCGCCATCCTGCGCGTCGCCGCCGGGCGCTGACGCGGGGCATGGCCGAGCCCGCAGCCGAAGCCAGCCCCGCCGGCCCGCTCTTCGCCTATCGCGCGCGGCGCGATGCCGGGCAGCTGCAGCCGGACCCGGCGCAGCAGCTCGCGGCGGAGAAGCTGCAGGCGCTGTGGCATGCGCTGAAGGACTACCGCCCGGCCGGCGGCGGCAGCGGCTGGAAGGCACGCCTCGGCCTTGCCCGGCGGCGGGACGACCCGCCCCAGGGGCTCTACCTCTTCGGCCGCGTCGGCACCGGCAAGTCCATGCTGATGGACCTCTTCTTCCAGGCGGTGACGCTGGAGAAGAAGCGCCGCGTGCACTTCCACGCCTTCATGATCGAGGTGCACGAGCGCCTGCACCGCTGGCGCCAGGCGGCGAAGGGCGAGAAGACCGACCCGCTGCCGGAGATCGCGCAGGACCTGGCCGCCGAGGCCTGGCTGCTCTGCTTCGACGAGTTCCATGTGGTGAACATCGCCGACGCCATGATCCTCGGCCGCCTCTTCGAAGGGCTCTTCGCCCAGGGCGTGGTGGTGGTGGCGACCAGCAACTGGCCGCCCGACCGGCTCTACGAGGGCGGCCTGCAGCGCGAGCGCTTCCTGCCCTTCGTCGCCCTGGTGCGGCAGAAGATGGACGTGCTGGAGCTGGACGGCGGGCGCGACTATCGCCGCAACCGCCTGAAGACCCTGCCGGTCTATCACGCGCCGCTGGGTCCCAGCGCCACCGCCGCGCTGGACCGCGCCTGGCAGACGCTGACCGATGGCGCGACGCCCGAGCCCGTCACCCTGACGGTGAAGGGGCGCGCCTTGAGCGTCCCGGCGGCGCGCGGTGTGGCGCGCCTGACCTTCGAAGAACTCTGCGCCAAGCCGCTGGGCGCCGAGGACTACCTCGCCATCGCCCGCGCCTTCCACACGGTGCTGCTCGACGGCGTGCCGGCGCTGGGCGAGGGCAACCGCAACGAGGCGCGGCGCTTCATGCTGCTGATCGACGCGCTCTACGAGAGCAAGACCAAGCTGGTCATTGCCGCCGCCCAGCCGCCCGATCGCCTCTACCCCGCCGGCGACGGCGCCGAGGAGTTCCGCCGCACCGCCTCGCGCCTGATGGAGATGCGCTCGGCCGAATACCTGGGCGCGGACTAGCCTTCAGGCCCGCGCGAGGATCTGCGTCGGCGCGATCAGGCCGCCTTCCAGCGCCGTGAAGACGTTGGCCATGCGCTCCTTGCGCGTCGCGCCCATCAGCACCTGCAGGCTGAGGGCCGGCGGGCCCTCGGCGGCGGCCTTGGCCTGCTGCGCGCGCGCCAGCTCCAGCACGAAGGCGCTGCGATCGACCGTGCCCTCGATCGTGAAACCGGCCTCGGTGAGCAGGCGGCGATAGGTCTCGGGCGTCTCGACGAAGCTGGTCTCGGGCACCTGCGACCAGGGCAGGGGGAAGGGCAGCGGTCCCTGCTTGGCGCGCATCACGTCATAGACGCCGAAGCGCCCGCCGGGCGTCAGCACACGCTTTGCCTCGGCGAAGAGCCTCGCCTTGTCGCCGATGTTCATGCCGACGTGGATCAAGGTCGCCACATCGAAGCTGCCGGCGGCGTAGGGCAGGTCCAGCGCGCTGCCCTGGCGGAACGCGGCCTTGTCGGCCAGGCCGCAGCGCCGGGTCAGCGAGACCGCGACCGCGACGAACTCGTCGGTCAGGTCGATGCCCTCGACCCGGCAGCCGCAGGCACTGGCGAAAAAGCGGGCCGGCCCGCCCAGGCCCGAGCCGATGTCGAGCAGCCGCTCGCCCGGCCGCAGGCCCAGGTCCTTGGCCAGCGCCGCCGTGGCGGGCCGCCAGCCGAGGTGGAACTCGTCGACCCCCGACAGCTCGTCCGCCGTCAAATGCTCGGGGTCCTTGCCGGCGCTGCGCAGGGCCTGGAACAGCGCCTGCTCCAGGCTGCCGTGGGTGTAGTGCTTGGCGACGGCGGTCTCGGTGTCCATGAAGGCTCCTCCCGACCCGCCGATAGCAGACCCTGCGCGCCCGCCGGTCAAGTCGCCGCGCCCGGCTTGCCCCACCCCGCCCCCTGCGCTACACCCCGGCGCAAATCCGACATCTCCAGGGGAAAGGGACCTCATCATGGCTCGCAACAAGATCGCGCTGATCGGCGCGGGGCAGATCGGCGGCACCTTGGCGCTGCTCGCCGGCCTCAAGGAGCTGGGCGACATCGTGCTGTTCGACGTGGTCGAGGGCGTGCCGCAGGGCAAGGCGCTGGACATCGCCCAGGCCGGCCCGGTCGAGGGCTATGACGCCAGGTTCGCCGGCGCCAACGACTATGCCGCCATCGCCGGGTCCGACGTCATCATCGTCACCGCCGGCGTGCCGCGGAAGCCGGGCATGAGCCGCGACGACCTGCTGTCGATCAACATGAAGGTCATGCAGGCGGTCGGCGCCGGCATCAAGCAGCACGCGCCGGGCGCCTTCGTCATCTGCATCACCAACCCGCTCGACGCCATGGTCTGGGTGCTGCGCGAGTGCTGCGGCCTGCCGCACAACAAGGTCGTCGGCATGGCCGGCGTGCTGGATTCCGCCCGCTTCCGCCACTTCCTGGCCGAGGCGATGAACGTCTCGGTCGAGGACGTGACCGCCTTCGTGCTGGGCGGCCACGGCGACACCATGACCCCGATGGTGCGCCACTCCACCGTCGCCGGCATCCCGCTGCCCGAGCTGGTGGCGATGGGCTGGCTGACGCAGGAGGCGCTCGACAAGATGGTCCAGCGCACCCGCGACGGCGGCGCCGAGATCGTCAACCTGCTGAAGACCGGCTCGGCCTTCTACGCCCCCGCCGCCTCGGCCATCGCCATGGCCGAGAGCTATCTCAAGGACAAGAAGCGGGTGCTGCCCTGCGCCGCCTATCTCACCGGCCAGTACGGTGTGAAGGATCTCTACGTCGGCGTGCCGGTGGTGATCGGCTCGGGCGGCGTCGAGCGCATCGTCGAGCTGAAGCTGAACGAGGGCGAGCAGGGCATGTTCGAGAAGTCGGTCAACGCCGTGAAGGGCCTGGTCGAGGCCTGCAAGAACCTCGGCTTCAAGGCCGGCTGAGTCTAGCCGAGCAGCCGCGCCGTCCGAGGGTGCCTGCGCCTGCCGCCGGGCGAGCGTCAGCCAGTGCGGCGTGGCGCACCGGCGGCCGCCGGTTCAGCCCTGCTGGCCGAGCAGGGCGCGCGCCATCGGCAGGACGTGGCCCTGCAGGGTGATGGCCTCGGCCACAGCGCCGCTTCGCGCCAGCTCGCGGCCGCGCCATTCGTAGTGCAGGCGCTCGTGGCTCTCCGGGCGGCGCAGCGGGTCGCGCGCCGGCTGCAGCGTCTCGACTGCCAGGGCCGATCGCGGCAGCGCGGCGACGATGTGGCCGAGCTGCGCGCGCAGTCCGTGGTAGATGCCGGTCCAGCTCTGCCACTTGAGTGCCCATTCGCCATCGTCGAGCATGATCTGTCGCGCGTCCGGAGCCTGCGCGGTCTGCACGCCATAGGCCTCGCTGTCGCCGCGCCGGAAGATCAGCGGCACCTCATGCAGCGGCGCGGCGCTGCCGGCCAGGTCCAACGCCGCGCGGGTCAGCGGCAGAGCGATGTCGTGCACCGGGTTGTAGAACTCCACCGCGTCGGCGGCGACCGCGTCCGGCTGCACGCGCCGGATCACCGTCGCCAGATCGGCTGCCAGCGCGCGAAGGAAGGCCATGTCGTGCCGCGCCAGCGCCCGATAGAGCGCCGCCTCGGGACGGTCGAGGAAGCTGGCCTGATCGAGCAGGTCCAGGCGGCCTAGGCCCGCGCGCGTGTCGGCCAGGCGCTGCGGGCCGCCCCCGTCGGTCAGGAAGACCATCCAGGGGCGCAGCCGCTGCAGGTGGCCATGGACGGCGATCTCGTGATTGGGGTGGCTGAAGACGAAGAGCCAGCGGCTCGCCGATGCTTCGGTCACGGCGCTCAGCCGAACAGCCGCGCCAGCGCGCGCGCCGGCGTCTCGCCCAGGCTCCTCGCCGTCCGGGCCAGCAGCCGCCAGCGGTGCTTGGCCGGATGCGGCACCGAGCGGAAGGGTCGCTGGTCCAGCGTCGCCAGTGGCACCCAGGTCCTGCCGCGCCTGAGCGCGCTGGACTGGGCGGCGAAGATCGTCGCCAGGGCCGGCGCCATGGGCCCGGGATTGATCGCGGTTCGCCACAGCGCCAGGTCGGCAGGCCCAGCCACGCCGCTGCCGGCCAGCAGCGCCCGCAGCCGGCGTTCCGCCGCGACGGCCAGCTCGCCGTCACCCTGCGTTGCGCGGTGGCGTGCGACGGCGTCCAGCAGCATGGCCAGCAGCGGCCGTGCGGATAGGTCCCGCGGCGGGGTCCGCGTCACGGCGGCGAGGCGATCGAAAAAGGCGTCGAACTGCGCATCGACCGCGGCGCTGCGCCGCTGCTCGAGGTTGCCCAGGCTGGGGTCGAACAGGCCATGCATCACATGGCCGGCGACCGGCCAGTAGTCCGGCCGGTCCAGCATCTCGTCGAGCAGCAGCAGGTGGACGTAGGCGCGCTGGCGCGTCATGTCCGCCGCTCTGCCGGTGACGGACTGCGACGAGTAGCGGCGCTCGGCGGCCTTGCGCCGCAGCGCCACGCACTTGATGCCGCGCAGTCCCAGGCGGGCGAAGGCCAGGCGGTCCTCGTGCAGCCGCAGCGTCGGGTCGAAACCCACTGCCAGCAGCCGGTGCCGGGCCACCATCGCGGCGGTCGGCAGGAAGACCAGCGACCGCACCAGCGCGCGCGCACCTTCCTGTGTCGGACAGGAGGGCGCGCCCAGTTCGCGCGGCGTCCTCGCCCAGCCTTCCGGCGGCGAGCCGGTGACGGCCAGCGGCGTGAAGCAGAGCTCGGCGTCGGGCACCGCGGCCAGCGCCGCGACCTTGGCGGCGAGTCCGCCCGGCACCAGCCGGTCGTCGGCGTCGAGCAGCTGCACCAGCTCGCCGCTTGCCAGTTCCAGCGCATCCTGGCGCGCGGCGCCGACGCCGCCGTTCACCCCGCGGCGGTGATAGCGCAGGCGGGGGCCCAGATGGCTCAGCAGCGGCAGCGGGTCGACCGCCGAGGCGTCGTCGCAGACGCAGATCTCGATGCGCGGGTAGCCGTCGGCCAGCACGCTCTCGACCGCCTCGACCAGCAGCTCGGCGCGGTTGAAGGTCGGGATGATCACGCTGACCAGCGGCCAGCCCTCGGGGTCCTCCGGCGCGAGGAGGTGCCAGAGCCAGCGCGCGTGGTAGCGCCGGGCCAGGGGATCGGCGCCCGGCGTGGCGAGCTGCTGCAGGCAGCGCGCATGCCAGGCCGCCGGCGGCAGCGGCGCCGGCCGGCAGACCAGATCCTCGGGCGGGAGCGGGGGCGGCGCCTGCGGCAGTTCGCGCGCCACGGCCAAGCTGGCGAGCGCGCCTGGCGTGTCAGGTTGCTGCGCCAGGGTGCGTGCCAGGGAGAGCCAGGCGTCCAGGTCCGTCGCGACGTCCATGCGCCTTGGTGCCCCAGCGGGCCGGCGGCTGTCCAGCCGCCACACCCGGTTAGTCGGGAACGGCGGGATTGGCGGGAAAGAGCTGGCGGGCCCAGCGGAAGGTCTGCCGCGCCTCCGGCGTGCCGACATAGCGCCAGTGCCAGGGCTCGTAGCTGACGCCCTGGGTGCTGTCCTTGGGGAAGGAGAGCTCGAAGCCATACTCGGTGCCGTGCGCCAGCAGCCACTGGCCGGCCGGCGACTTGCCGAAGGACTGCTCCAGGTCGGTCTTGCGATTGGCGTCGCCGAAGTCGATGGCATAGCCGGTGTGGTGCTCGCTGTGGCCCGGCGGGGCGGAGACCTTGGCGCGCTCCTCCGGCGTCTGGCCGCGCTTCTTGGCGATGCCGTAGAAGAGGTAGTCCTGCGTCTTCACCGAGCGGAAGCAGGAGATGGCGCGCAGCGTCACGCCCTCGGCCCTGGCGGCCTCCTGCATCACCTTGACCACCTGCGCCACTTCCTTGCGCAGCAGGTTGCTGCTGCCCTCGCAGAAGGCGGCCAGCGCATCGGCCGGCGCCTCGTCATAGGGCAGGTGGCCGTAGAGCCGCTCGGGCGGGTCCTCGGCGCGGGCCGCGCCGGCGGGCGGCAGGGCAGGCATCAGGGCGCAGAGCAGCAGCAGGGCAAGACGGCGCATTCTTCGTCCTTCAGGCCGTGGCGGCCAGCCAGTCGTCCACCAGGCGGCGCGAGATGGAATCCTTGCGCGAGAGCTTGAAGACCTCGTTCTCGGGGGAGTTCACCACCTCGTCGCGTGTCACCCAGCGGGCCATCTCCAACTCGTCGGTGTTGACCTTCAGCTCCAGGTCCGTGGCGCGGGCGAAGAAGCCGAGCATCAGCGAGCCCGGGAAGGGCCAGGGCTGCGAGGAGTGATAGAGGATGTCGGCGACCTCTATCCCCACCTCCTCCTTCACTTCGCGGGCGACGGCGTCCTCCAGGCTCTCGCCCGGCTCCAGGAAGCCGGCGAGGACCGAGTGCATGCCGGGCGGCCAGACCTTCTGCCGGCCCATCACCAGGCGGTCGCCGCCGTCGTGCACCAGCATGATCACGGCGGGGTCGGTGCGCGGGAAGTGCTGCGCGTTGCAGGCGGGGTTCGTGCAGCGCAGCGTGTGCCCGGCTTCCTCCACCCGCGTGGTATGGCCGCAGACGCCGCAGAAGCGATGGCGGCTGTGCCACTGGGTATAGGCCTTCACACTGGCCAGCAGCGCGGCCGGCGCCGGCGGCAGCAGCGGGCCGACCGTGCGCAGGTCGACGAAGTGGCCCATGCCGGCCAGCGCCGGCTCGTGGTCCGTGGTGTCGAGGAAGGAGACGTCGAGGCCGAAGTAGAGCTGCCCCTCGACCTGTCCCAGCAGGATCGGCACCGCGCCGCGCTCGATCAGCGCCTGGGCCCGCGCCTGGTCGATCCAGGTCAGCGCCGGACTGCCGGGATCGCCAACCAGGTTGCGCGTCTGCCAGACCGGCAGGAAGCGGCTCTTGGGGTCGGCCAGGCGCGCGGCCAGCCAGGCGGCGTCGCCGCGCCGCTCGACCAGGCGGTCGAAGCGCACGCCGGCATAGTTGTTGGGGCGGGGTTCCTGCGGGGCCAGGCGGTGCTGCATGACGGCGGCGAGGCTGGCACGCCCGCCCGGTGTCGGGCAACGCGATCACGGCAAGGCAGGGCTGCGGCGGTTTCGGGCCCCGGCTAGGGCGCCTCGCCGCAGGCGGCAAGGCGGCTCATCACGATGCGCTGGCCCAGCAGCGTCGCGCGGGTGACCGCGCCGGCCGGCGCGCAGCCCTCGGGCGGGGCCGCGTTCCAGCGCAGGATGTAGAGGAAGTAGCGCGGGCCGCCTGCGGCCGGCGTGCGAAGCGTGGCCAGCGCCTCGATCAGCAGGCGCGGCTTGCCCTCCAGCACGGCGTCCGGCGGTGCCAGCGACGCGGCCTCGCGCAGCGAATAGCCCCAGTAGTCCGTGTCGTAGTCACCCGCCGCCGCCGCCGGCGCGGTCAGCGGCGTGAACCAGGCGTAGCCATAGGGATAGAACCGCAGGTTCTCGCCCGCCAGCCAGGCCAGCACCAGGAGCGCCGCGACGCGGACCCAGCGCGCCTGGAACAGGCCGGCCGTGCCCGTCGCCACCACCAGCATCGGCAGCAGGAAAAGGACATGGCGCAGCGCGTCGTAGAGCGTCGAGCCGCTGGCCGCGATCGTTGCCAGGAAGAGCGCGACCACCGCGAAGGGGAGCAGCGCGTCGAGGCGGGGACGCCTCGAGGCCAGGACCAGCGCGGCGGCCCAGGCGGCGAGATAGGCCAGCGGCACCTTGGCCAGCGTCCAGTCGGCGAGATAGGTGATCGGCGACCAGTCGGCGTCCCGGATGCCGTAGCAGCGGCCGGCCGCCAGCATGCAGCTCTTCCACTGGAAGTTCGCCATGCGCCGGATGGAATCGGCCAGGTAGTCGAGGGGCGCGACCCAGGCCTGGGGCGTCGCCAGGTAGATCAGCAGCAGGCTGGCTGCGGCCACGGCCAGGACGTCCCGCCAGAGCGGCCCGGAGCGCCGCCGCGCCAGCACGACCAGCACCACGGCGAGGCAGGGCAGCACCAGCGTCGCCGCCGCCAGCTTCTGCGTCGCCAGCCAGACCACGCTGAGGCCGACGGCGGCCAGTGTGCGGGGGCCCGGCGCGCGATGGACGGCGAGTGTCGCCTGCAGGCAGAGCATCACCCCGGCGGCCACCGGCATGTCCTTGTAGTTCATCAGCCCATGCCCCAGGAACTCGGGCAGCAGCGCCAGGCTGGCCGTCGTCAGCAGCGCGGCGGCGCCCCCCCGCGGGCGGACCACCCGCCAGCAGGACCAGAGGCAGACCAGGAAGCTGGCCTGCGCCAGCAGGTGCAGCGCCGCGCTCCAGCGGAAGATCTCGGGCCAGGGCAGCAGCCAGCCCAGCAGCTCGGCCAGGCCATAGGCCGGCAGCAGCGTGCCGATGCCGTAGTACTCGTAGTCGTTCGCGATCGCGTGGTAGTCGGCGCTCTCGCCCGCCAGCACCCGGCCGGCCATGGCGAGGACGCCCTTGATGCCCTCCAGGTGCAGCGGCTCGTCGAAGGTGATGCCGGCCCGCAGCAGGCGTTCGATCATCACGGCCGCGACCAGCGCGGTCAGCATGACGGATGCCAGGACGTTCACTCTGCGCATCGCGCGGCCGCCCCCACGGCTCGTAGGGCTTCAGTCTAGGCCGCGACTCCCGCGTTCCGGAAGGCTCGGGGCCGGGGCTTGCAAGTCGGCTTGCGGCTGCTAATGTCCAGGCGGGAGGTTGGCGGCGGACGGAGCCCTCGCCAACCCGGTCAGGACCGGAAGGTAGCAGCCGTAACGAGTTTCGTTCCGGGTCGCTCGTCCAGCCTCCCACTTCAATTCCCACCAGCAGCGGGGTGTCGATGGCGGACGCGGACGCACAGGGCCACGCCGGGGGCGACGCCAATGGCGAGCCTGGCACGGATGGCGCCTACCGCGTCCTGGCCCGCAAGTACCGCCCGCAGTCCTTCGCCGACCTGATCGGCCAGGAGGCGCTGGTCCGCACCCTGACCAACGCGATCGAGACCGCGCGCATCGCCCAGGCCTACATCCTCACCGGCGTGCGCGGCGTGGGCAAGACCACCACCGCCCGCATCCTGGCCAAGGCGCTGAACTACACCGGTCCCGACGGCAAGGCCGGGCCGACGGCGCGGCCGACCGACGACTGCCCGATCTGCCGCGCCATCGCCGAGGACCGCCACGTCGACGTGATCGAGATGGACGCCGCCAGCCGCACCGGCGTCGGCGACATCCGCGAGCTGATCGAGGGCGTGCGCTATCGCCCGGTCGAGGCGCGCTACAAGGTCTACATCATCGACGAAGTGCACATGCTCTCGACCAACGCCTTCAACGCGCTGTTGAAGACGCTGGAAGAGCCGCCGCCGCACGTCGTCTTCATCTTCGCCACCACCGAGATCCGCAAGGTGCCGGTGACGGTGCTGTCGCGCTGCCAGCGCTTCGACCTGCGCCGCGTCGAGCAGTCGGTGCTGGCGGCGCATTTCCAGAAGATCGCCCTGAAGGAGGGCGTGACGGCCGAGCCGGGCGCCATCCAGCTCATCGCGCGCGCCGCCGATGGCTCGGTGCGCGACGGCCTCTCGCTGCTCGACCAGGCCATCGCGCTGACCGGCCGCACGGTGGACGAGGGCGCGGTCAAGGCCATGCTTGGCCTGGCCGACCGCGCCCGCGTCTATGACCTGCTGGACGCCGTGCTGGGCGGCAAGGCGGCCGAGAGCCTGGAGATCCTGAAGGATCTCTACGACGGCGGCGCCGACCCGGTGACCGTGCTGCAGGACCTGCTGGAAGCGGTACACTTCGTCACCCGCGCCAAGCTGGTGCCCGGCACGCTGGAGAGCCCCGGCACGCCGGAGACCGAGCGGCTGCGCGGCAAGCGCCTGGCCGAGGCGCTGAGCGCCGCCGACCTGGCGCGCGCCTGGCAGATCCTGCTCAAGGGCCACGGCGAGACGCAGCAGGCGCCGCTGCCGCTGCAGGCCGCCGAGATGGTGCTGATCCGCCTCGCCCTCGCCGCCGACCTGCCGAGCCCCGGCGAGCTGGTGAAGCAGCTGACCGAGGGCGGCGCCGGCGCGGCGCCGTCGCGCCCCGCCC
>JAKOWB010000150.1 GCA_029781795.1 Pseudomonadota bacterium
GACCACCAGGACGCCGGCGCCGTAGCGTTCGATCAGGAAGGCGAAGCCCAGCGGCGCGCCGGCCTGCAGGATGCGCGCGGGCGCGCCGATGATGCCCAGGCGGTAGCCGTAGCTCTGCGGCCCGAACAGCGCCAGCGGGACCGTGCCGCGCGCGATGGTGATGATGCCGTTGCCCAGGCCGTGCAGCACGGCGAAGGCGTAGGCGACGAGGCCGCTGCCCGACAGGGCGACGACCAGCGCGCCGATCGGGTGCGTGATCATCGCCAGCCGGCCCGAGACCAGCGGATGGAAGCGCGCCAGCACGCTGGCCTCGAAGATCCGCGCCGCGACCTGGGCCGGGCCGATCAGCGCCGAGGCGGCGATCGCCGCGGCGGGCGAGGCGCCGGCCGCTTCGAGGATGCGCGGGAAATGCGCGGCCATGCCGGCGGTCACCACCCAGGCCAGGGCGAAGGCGGTGGCCAGCAGCACCAGGGTGCGATCGATCGGCACCGGCGCGTCCTTGGTCTTCTTGTCCGTGGCCGTGATCGTCGGTCGCGGCAGCAGGAAGAGATTGGCCGGCAGGCCGAGCAGCACGTGCGCGGCGGCCCAGGCGAAACAGGTCTCGCGCCAGCCCAGGGTGGCGATGCCCCAGGCTGTGAGCGGCCAGCCCACGGTGCTGGCGAAGCCGGCGATCAGCGTGATGCCGGTGATCGGCTTGCGCGCGGCGGTGCCGTAGATGCGGCCGAGCGTGGCGAAGGCCGCGTCGTACAGGCCCATCGACATGCCCAGCCCCAGCGCCAGCCAGGCGAACCCCAGCAGCACCGGCCCCTTGGCCAGCGCCAGCAGCACCAGCCCGATGGCGAAGGTGACGTTCGAGGCGGCCAGCACGGAGTTGCCGCCGACCGCGTCGATGCGCCGGCCGACGCGCGGACCGAGGAAGCCCGAGATCAGCAGCGAGGCGGAGAAGGCGCCGAAGAACCACTGCGTCGACACGCCGGTGTCGCTGGCGATGACGTCGCCCAGCACCGCCGCCAGGTAGTAGCTCGAGGCCCAGGCCAGGGTCTGTGTCGTGCCGAGAACGATGACCGTCGGCAGCGTTCGATCGGACATGCCGCAGTCATGCCATGGTTCCAGAAAGATGGAAACATCGACAGACGCGGCGCTTGTCTGACGGCGGGCACGTCGACCCAGGCGGGCATCGTCCGCAACCGTCCCCGGCGACCGCGCGTTGCTGCAACGACCACTGCCGAGGAGATCCACCCATGCGAGTTGCGCTTGCCGTCGCCATCGTCCTGACGGCGCTGCGTCCGCCCGTGGCGCTGGCTCTCACCGAGATGGAATGCGCCGATCTGTTCCGCAAGGCCGACGTCAACAAGGACGAAGTTCTCGCCGGCGCCGAGGCCACGCGTTACCTCGCGGCGATGCGCATCTGGCCGGTGACGCTGCCGGGCGACGACAAGATCACCTATGCCGCCTTCGTCGAGCACTGCCGCAACGGCATCTTCCGCGAGGCGGTGAACGATCCGGACGCGCCGCTGAAGGGCGCCAACTCCTTCACCGAGGCGCAGGCCCGCGACCGCGCCGAGGCTCGCGGCTTCGTCGCGGTCTCCGGCCTGAAGAAGGACGATGCCGGCATATGGCGGGGAACCGCGCTCATGGACGGCAAGGAATTCGCCGTGGCCATCGACTACAAGGGCAACGTGGTTTCCAAGCCGCGGTGACGTCAGGCCACGCGGCCCTGCGCTAGTCCTGGCGATCGGTGACCGGCTTGCGCTGCCGCGCCAGGAAAGCCCGCATGAGCTCCTGCTGCCGGCTCCACCGCAGCTTGTAGACGGCAGCCGAGTCGTGGTCGTTCTCGTCGCGGGCGAGGACGTACTTCTGCTGGAATGCCCGGTTGGTGCGGACCAACTCGTCCCATTCGCGTTCGCGGCTCAAAGGAGCAGGCATCGCTGGCCCCCTCTGCTCGGAGACGCATATCAGCGCAGGTCGCGGCGGCGATGTCACCGCGCGGCTGCGCACATCCCTGTGAAAGAGTGCGGGCTCGTTTTGAATCTGCAGTTGAAGGTTAGAGATCTCAGGTGCACTCGGCCGCCAGGCCGGCGTGACCCAGGCCACGCCGCGCCACCGGCCCTGCCGGCCGGGCGAAGCGCAGCAGCTCCAACACCGACTCGTCGTCTAGCGTCGTGTCGTAGCTTGCCACGACCGCCAGCAGAT
>JAKOWB010000156.1 GCA_029781795.1 Pseudomonadota bacterium
CGGCGGCGCGCTCCACCAGGCGCACGGCCAGCGCCCCCTCCAGCGCCTTCACCTGTCGGCTCACCGCCGCCTGGGTGACGCCGAGGTCGGCTGCCGCCCGCGTGAAGCTCAGCGTGCGGGCCAGCGCCTCGAAGCTGCGCAGCGCGGTCAGGTTGGGCAGGGGTCGCGGCAGGCTATGATTCCAGGTAATACCGATGGAGAGGAAGTCATTTGATCCGAAGACCAGAGCCAGCGCAAATGCGGGGGTGATGCTTACCCTCCGGCACCAAGGACTGGCCCTCATGATGCAGAGTTATCCGCTCTCCGCCGCCGAGATCCGCAAGGGTCCCCGCGCGCTCTGCGTGCTGGACGAGGCCACGGTGGAGCGGCTGCTCGACCCGGCCGCCCTGCTGGATGCGCTGGAGGCCGGCTTCGCCGCGCTGTCCGATGGCCGGATGCAAGCACCGCCGCGGCCGGAACTGACGGTGCCGGGCTTCGGCTTCCTGCTCTCCATGCCGGCCTGGCAGGAGGGGATGCCTCTGGCGGTGAAGCAGGTCGCGGTCTTCGAGGGCAACCTTTCCCTCGGCCTGCCGAACCACCTGGCGCTGATCCAGCTCTTCGATCCCGGCACGGGGCTGCCGCTCTGCGTCATGGACGGCACGGCCATCACCGGCATCCGCACGGCGGCGGCGGCCGTGCTCTCGGTCCGCCTGCTGGCCCGGCCTGAGGCCCGCGTGGTCACCCTGGTCGGTGCCGGCGTGCAGGGCCGCGAGCACCTCAGCCTGCTGTCCTTGGCGCGCGACTTCGCCGAGATCCGCGTCGCCTCGCTGGTGGCCGAGGATGCGCGCCGCCTCGCGGCCACCCATCCGCGCGCCCTGCCGGTGACGGACCTGCGGGCGGCCTTGGCCGACAGCGACGTGGTCTGCCTCTGCACCCACGCGCACGCGCCGGTGATCGAGCCGGGCTGGATCCGGCCCGGCACGCACGTGACCTCGGTCGGCTATGCGCCGCCCGGCGGCGAGCTGCCGCCGGCCCTGCTGGAACGGGCCAGCCTTTTCGTCGAGACGCGCGAGGCGCTGCGCCCGCCGCCGGTCGGCTGTGCCGAGCTGGCGGGCTGCGATCCGGCGGCGGCGACCGAGCTGGGCGAGGTGGTGCT
>JAKOWB010000177.1 GCA_029781795.1 Pseudomonadota bacterium
TGCGGCCGTCAGCGCGGCTGAGCATGAGCGCGCCCGTGGCGCCGGTGACGGCCAGCACCGTGTCGCCCTGGCTCGTCAGTTGCAGGCCGCCGGCCAGCGCTTCGAGCACAGGCTGGTTGGATGCGTTGCCCACCAGCCGGTTGGCGCGGCGCATGGCGCCCGCATCCAGCGCGCCGGCGGCCGACACGCCCTGCGCCGCCAAGCCGGGGCGGCCGGCGTCCTGCACCAGCGTTTGCAGGCCGCTGGCTTGCACGATGAGGGCCGGGCGCCCGTCGTCTGGCGGGGTGGCGCCGGATGTGGATTTCAAGGTTTTTTGGCCGCTGGCCCTCGTGGGGTATGCGCCATCAGCTATTGATTTTGTAGTTTCATCGACAAAGTGCACACGCATGCCCGGCTGCAGCAGCGCGGGTGGGTCGCGCGCCAGGTCCCACATCTTCAAATCGGTGGTGCCCAGCAACTGCCAGCCGCCGGGCGTGGCATCCGGGTACACGGCGGCAAAGGTGCCGGCCAGCGCCACCGAGCCGGCGGGCACGCGGGTGCGCGGCGTGGCGCGGCGCGGCACGTTCAGGCTGGGGTGGCCGCCGCTCAGGTACGCAAAGCCGGGCGCAAAGCCGCAGAAGGCCACGGTGTAGTCCTGCCCGGTGTGGCGCGCGATCAGCTCGGTCGGGGTGATGCCCAGCAGCGCGGCGACTTCGGCCAGGTCTTCGCCGTCGTAGCGCACCGGGATTTCGATGCGCGGGCCATCCTGCTCGACCGGGCCGGAAATGTCGCGCTGCGCCAGCGCGTGCGCGAGCGCGGCGACATCCGGTTCGCCGGGCTGCAGATGAAGCAGCAGCGTGCGCGCGGCCGGCACGATTTCGTCGATGCCGGCGATGGGTGCGCGCTGCAGCGAGGCGAGCAGGGCCAGCGTCTGCTCCAGGTCGTCCAGTTCGACCAGCAGCGCGCGGGGGTTGACGGGCAAAAAGCGCACGATGCTCCTCGGTCAGACGTGATAGCGGCTGTCGGGCACGTCGGTGATGAACATGTGGCCCGGCGCGTGCGTGACGGCAAAGGGCACGCCCGAGGCCATCACGGCGGCCTGCGGCGTGACGCCGCAGGCCCAGAACACCGGCACCTCGCCGGGGTCGATGCGCACCGCATCGCCAAAGTCGGGCCGGCCCAGGTCGGCGATGCCCAGCGCCGCCGGGTCACCCACGTGCACGGGCGCGCCGTGCACGGCCGGAAAGCGCCCCGAGATCGACACCGCGTCGGCCACGCGCTGCGCGGCGATCGGGCGCATCGACACCACCAGCTCGCCGTGCAGGCGCCCCGCCGGGCGGCAGGGGCGGTTGGTGCGGTACATGGGCACGTTGCGGCCCTGGCTGATGTGGCGCACCTCGATGCCCGCTTCTTGCAGAGGGGCCTCGAAGGTGAAGCTGCAACCGATCAGGAAGGTGACCAGGTCGGGGTGCTCCTGCCATAGCGGCGTGGCGTCGCTCACTTCGCCGGCCAGCTGGCCGGCGCGCCAGACGCGGTACAGCGGGATATCGCGGCGCACATCGGCGCCTTCGGCCAGCACCGTCTGGTGCGCGCCGGCCTCGATCACGTCGAGCACCGGGCAGGGCTTGGGGTTGCGCTGGGCGTACAGCAAAAAGTCCCAGGCCCAGTCGCGCGGCAGCGCGATCATGTTGGCCTGCGTCATGCCGGGCGCCACGCCGGCCGTGGGCTCGACCTTGCCGGCGCGGTAGGCGGCGCGCGCCTGGCGCGCGGCATCGACCGCCGCGTTCATTGGACTACCCTCCGTGCTGCGCACTGCGGGATTCGCGCTTGGGAGCGGCCCGGCGCGCTCATGCCGCCTCCCGGGTGGCGAAGGGAGCGAGCGCCACGCCGGCCTGCTGCAGCGTGCGGCGCAGTTGGGCGGCCATCGCCACGGCGCCGGGGCTGTCGCCGTGCACGCAGATGGAGTCGGCGCGCACCGGCGCCAGGCTGCCGTCCACGGCCTCGACCACGCCCTCGCGCACCAGCCGCAGCATGCGCGCGGCTACCACGGCGGGGTCGTGCAGCACGGCCCCGGCTTCGCGCCGCGACACCAGCGTGCCCTGCGGCGTGTAGGCGCGGTCGGCAAAGGCTTCGGCGACCACGCGCAGGCCGGTGTCCTCGGCCCAGCGCACCAGGGGCGAGCCGGCCAGCGCGACCAGCGCCAGGCCGGCGTCGATGGCGCGGATGGCGGCGATCACGTCGCGCGCCTGGCGCTCGTCGTGCGCGATGGTGTTGTACAGCGCGCCGTGCGGCTTGACGTAGCGCACCTGCGTGCCGGCTGCGGCGGCCAGGCCTTGCAGCGCGCCGATCTGGTAGATCACGCTGGCCACCAGGTCGCTGCTGGCCACGTCCATGTTGCGCCGCCCGAAGCCGAGCAGGTCGGGGTAGGCCACGTGCGCGCCCACCACCACGCCGCGCGCCTGCGCGGCGCGCAGCGTGGCCAGGATGCCGGCCGGATCGCCCGCGTGAAAGCCGCAGGCCACATTGGCGCTGGTGACGATGTCGAGCATGGCGGCATCGTCGCCCATGATCCAGGCGCCCAGGCTTTCGCCGAGGTCGCTGTTCAGGTCGATCTGCATCGGGGTCACCTCGCTTGTGCAATGCTTGTCGGGCGGCCCGTCGCTTCAGGCGGCGACCGTGGCGTCGGTCAACTCGCGGCCGCGCGTTTCGGGCAGCAGCAGGCTGGCGACGATCACCAGCAGGTAGGCGCCGGCCGCCATGTAGCCGATGGCCACGCCCAGCGACATCGAACTGCCCATGATGCCGACCACGGCCGGGAAGATGGAGCCGACGGCGCGGCCGAAGTTGTAGCAAAAGCCCTGGCCCGAGCCCCGGATGTCGCTGGGATAGAGCTCCGACAGAAAGGCGCCCATGCCCGAGAAGATACCCGACAGGAAGAAGCCGAGCGGAAAGCCCAGCACCATCATGGCGGCGTCGGTGATGGGCAGCTGGGTGTAGCAGATGACCAGCACGCCGGCGCACAGCGCGAACAGCATGAAGCCGTTGCGGCGGCCCAGCCGGTCGCTCAGCCAGGCGCTGGTGAGGTAGCCCGCGAACGAGCCGGCGATCAGCACGATCAGGTAGCCGCTGGTGTTGAGCACCGACAGATTGCGCTCCATCTTCAGGTAGGTCGGCAGCCAGGTGGTGACGGCATAGTACGCGCCCTGCATGCCGGTGGCCAGCAGGCTCGCCAGCACCGTGGTGCGCAGGATGCCGGGCTTGAAGATGAGCAGGAAGTTGCTGCGCTGGCCGCTGGCCGCCAGCCTGGCCTGCGTGTCCTTGAACACCTGCGGGTCGCTGATGTTGCGCCGGATGTAGAGGATCAGCAGGGCCGGCAACACGCCGAGCCAGAACAGCACGCGCCAGGCCAGGGCCGGCTCGGCCAGCGCGTACACGGCCCAGAAGGCCAGCGCCGAGATGCCCCAGCCGATGGCCCAGGCGCTTTGCACCAGGCCGACGGCCTTGCCGCGGTGGCGCGCGCTGATCATCTCGGCGATCAGCACCGAGCCCACCGACCATTCACCGCCAAAGCCCAGCCCCTGCAGCGCCCGCGTGACGAACAGCTGCTCGGGTGAGTGCGTGAAGCCGCTCAGGAAGGTGAAGGCGCTGAACCACAGCACCGTGACCTGCAGCATGCGCACCCGCCCGTACCGGTCGGCCAGGATGCCGGCCAGCCAGCCGCCGATGGCCGAGGTGATCAGCGCGCCGGTGGCGATGTAGCCTGCCTGCGCCTTGGTCATGCCCCACAGCGCGATCAGCGTGGGGATCATGAAGGTGTAGATCATGTAGTCGAACGCATCGACCCCATAACCGAGGAAGGCGGCCAAGAGCGTCTTGCGCTCTTCCTGATTGGTTTCCTTGAGCCACATGGTGTGCCTTTCGTGTGTCGGGAAGGGGCTGGTGCTGCGCCCGTACTTTCTATTGATCAACCAAACATATAAATTGTTGAACAAAAATGAAGATTTCAAAATAGGGATTACCCTGATCCGACGGTCATGGGCGCGCACCCGGCTGGCTACACTCGGGCCATCTCGTGCCACGGCGCCGCGCGCCAGCCTGCAACCGGAGTTCGCCCTTGAACGCCTCGCCTGACCTGCCGCCCATGGTGATCGATCGCGCGGCCGAGCGCCTGCGCAGCCAGCTCGTCAGCGGCGCGCTGCTGCCGGGCCAGCGCCTGTCGGAGGTGGCGCTCAGCGCCAGCCTGGGCATTTCGCGCAATAGCCTGCGCGAGGTCTTCCGGCTGCTCACCAAGGAAGGCCTGCTGCGCCACCTGCCCAACCGCGGCGTGTTCGTGGCCATTCCCAGCATGGCCTCGATCATCGACATCTACCGCGTGCGCCGCATGGTCGAGTGCCAGGCGCTGGCGCAGGCCATCGCGCAGCATCCGGCGCGCCGTGCCATGCGCGAGGCCGTGGCCGAGCAGCGCCGGCTGGCCCAGGCCGGCCGCTGGCAGGACGTGGGCTCGGCCAACATGCGCTTTCACCAGGGCGTGGTCGCCCTGGCCGACAGCGAGCGCCTGGACGCGCTGTTCGCCCACCTGCTGGTGGAGCTGCGGCTGGCCTTCGGCATGCTGCGCGACGCCGAGTTTCTGCACGCGCCCTACGTCGAGATGAACGCCGCGATCCTCGAGCGCTTCGAGGCCGGCGACATGGCGCGCGCCGCCGAACTGATGCGCGAGTACCTGACGCACTCCGAGCGCGCCGTGCTTAGTGCCCATGCACGGCACGTGGGCGACGCCGGGGCCACGCCGGCGGCAGCACCCAAGGGGCGTCGAAAGCTATCGGAAAAGTAGCATTCCGGGATTGACAGACGCCGGCTATCGGGCGTTTGGGCTTGAAATTTCTACAACAGCCGCCCGAACCACCACACCGACAGCCCGCCCGCCAGCAGCACCAGGGCCGCGCCGGCCAGGGCGAACAGGGAGGTGACCTCGGTCTCCTTCTTCTCCAGCGTCAGGCGGCTGGACAGGCTCTGGTAGACCTTCTTGAGGTCGTGCGCGGTGCCGGCGTAGAAGTAGTCGGCGGCGGTCTTCTGCGCGATGGCCTTGAGCGTGGCCTCGTCCAGGCGCACGCGCATGGACCAGCCCTCGAAGCCGATGATCTCGCCGTCCACCGTGCCGATGCCCACGGTGTAGACCTTGACGCCGCGGTCGGCGGCCATCTGGGCGGCGTCCAGCGGGTCGACGCCGGTGGTGCGCTGG
>JAKOWB010000193.1 GCA_029781795.1 Pseudomonadota bacterium
CGGCGTAGCTGCCGGCCAAGAAACTGGGCTGGGTCGGATGCAGCAGGCCGACCGCCAGCGGCGCCTGCATCACGATCCACGGCTTGCGCGCGACGAAGTCGGCCGTGCTCACCAGGTCGCGCACGACGAAGACCGGCTCGTGGCCCTCGGTCGCCAGTGCGTCGGCGACCTGCGACAGCCGGTCGACATAGCCGATGCCGACGCCCAGCTCCCAGGCGAAGAGGATCCGGGCCATTGGGCGGTGTCAGTTCTCGTTGATGAGGTGGCGGATCAGGCCGATCGCCTCGGGCGTGTCCCACTCGGCATCGCCCGTGAGGCGGCCCACCTCGCGGCCCTGCTTGTCGACCAGGACGGAGGTCGGCAGAACCGCGATGTCGAGCTTGCCGTAGGCGGCGCGCTTGTCGTCGAGAAAGACGTCGAGCGCGCTGAGCTCCTTGCCGCGGATGAACGGCGCCACCTTGGCGCGGGTCGGCCCGTCGAGCGACAGGGCCATCACGGCAAACTTGTCCTTGCCGATGGTCGTCGCGAGCTTGTTGAGGCTGGGCATTTCCTTGACGCAGGGAATGCACCAGGTGGCCCAGAAGTTGATCAGCACGACCTTGCCCTTGAAGGCGTCGTAGCTGGCGTCGCTGCCGTCGAGGTTCTTGAAGGCGAAGGTCGGGATCGGCGCCCGCGGCTGCTTTAGCTCGAGCTTGGCGACCGAGCCTGAGAGCGGCGGCTTGCCGGTCTCGGCGCGGGTCGCGGCCGAAATCGCGACAAGCGCGACAAGGATCAGCGAGAGCTCGCGCAGGACGGGGAGACGAACTGAACGGAACTGTGCCATAAGCGCCATCCTACGGTGTTTTGACGGGAAAATCATGGCTGCGCGGAAGCGGACGGGCAGGGGCCGGGTCGGGAGCACGAACAAGGCGGCGAACCGCATGTGGGGCGGCCGCTACAAGATGGGTCCGGCCGAGATCATGGAAAAGATCAACGCCTCCATCGGCTTCGACAAGCGCCTCTACGCCCAGGACATCGCGGGCTCCATGGCTCACTGCGACATGCTGGTGGCGCAGCGCATCATCACCGCGTCCGACGGTCGCGCCATCAAGCGCGGCCTGCGCCAGGTCAAGGCCGAGATCGAAAGCGGCAAGTTCAAGTTCTCGACCAAGCTCGAGGACATCCACTTCAACGTCGAGGCACGGCTGACCGAGATCATCGGACCGGCCGGCGGCCGCCTGCACACCGCGCGCTCGCGCAACGACCAGGTCGCGCTCGATGTGCGGCTGTGGGTGCGCGACACGATCGACCGGCTCGAGCCGATGCTGGCCGACCTGCAGGCCGCCCTGATCGATCGCGCCGAGGAGCATGCGGCGACGATCATGCCCGGCTTCACCCATCTGCAGACCGCACAACCGATCACGTTCGGTCACCATCTGTTGGCCTATGTCGAGATGTTCGGGCGCGACCGCGGTCGCCTGGCCGATTGCCGCGCGCGGCTCAACATCTCGCCGCTGGGTGCCGCGGCGCTGGCCGGCTCGCCGCATCCCATCGATCCGCGCAAGACGGCCAGGGCGTTGGGCTTCGACGGCCCGATGCCGAACTCGCTCGACGCCGTGTCGGACCGCGACTACGTCGTCGAGTTCATCGCCGCGGCCTCGCTGACGGCCGTGCACCTGTCGCGGCTGTCCGAGGAGATCGTGATCTGGTGCAGCGCGCCCTTCCGCTTCATCAGCCTGTCGGATGCTTTCACGACCGGCAGCTCGATCATGCCGCAGAAGCGCAATCCCGATGCCGCCGAGCTGACCCGCGGCAAGGTCGGGCGCATCGTCGGCGCCTTCGTGGCGCTGTGCACGATGATGAAGGGCCTGCCGCTGACCTACGGCAAGGACATGCAGGAGGACAAGGAGCCGCTGTTCGACGCCGTCGACACCCTGGCGCTGACCCTGGCGGCCAGCGCCGGCATGGTGCGCGACCTGACGGTCGATCGCGCGCGCCTGAAGGCGGCGACCGACAAGGGGCACATCACCGCGACCGACCTGGCCGACTGGCTGGTGCGGACCCTCGACATGCCCTTCCGCCAGGCGCACCACGTCACCGGCAGCCTGGTGAAGCGGGCCGACGAACTGGGCATCCAGCTCTTCGAGCTGCCGCTGGCCGAGATGCAGGGCGTTGAACCGCGGATCGGCAAGGCGGTATATGACGTGCTGTCGGTGGAGAAGTCCGTCGCCAGCCGCCGGTCCGCCGGCGGCACGGCGCCGGCGCGGGTGCGGGCCGCGGTGAAGGCCGCACGCGCCCGGCTGAGGAAGGAACCATGAGCCGCGTGACCCTGAAGCGCCGCGACCTGCTTGGACTGCTGCTGCTGCCGGCGCTGGGCGCCTGTGGCGTCAAGGGCGCCATCCAGGAGCCGAAGGGTCAGGAGCAGCTCTACGTCTATCCGCGCACCTATCCGGATCCCAAGACCGTGGTGCCGCCCGGCGGAACCGCCGCCGGGACGACCGGCGCGGGCGGCAGCGGCACGGCCGCGCCGACCACGCCGCCGCCCTCGGCGCCGGTCGAAACCTTCGGCAGCGAGCGCACCTCGACCACCATCATCAAGAGCCAATGACCCCCTTCCACTACCAGGACGGCGAACTGCACGCCGAGCAGGTGCCGCTGGCCCGCATCGCCAAGGCGGTCGGCACGCCGGTCTATGTCTATTCCGCCGGCGCGCTGGTCGGCGCCTATCGCCGCTTCGCCGCCGCGCTGGCCGCCGCCGGGGTCGAGGCGACGATCTGCTACGCCCTCAAGGCCAACTCCAACCAGGCGGTGATCGCCACCTTCGCGGCCGAGGGCGCCGGCGCCGACGTGGTGAGCGAGGGCGAGCTGCGCCGCGCGCTGGCCGCCGGCGTGCCGGCGCAGAAGATCGTCTTCGCCGGCGTCGGCAAGACGCCCGAGGAAATGGCCTTCGCGCTGGAGACCGGCATCCACCAGTTCAACGTCGAGAGCCTGCCGGAGCTGGAGGCGCTCTCGGCCGTCGCCCAGCGCCTCGGCCTGGTGGCGCCGGTGGCGCTGCGCATCAATCCCGACGTCGACGCCAAGACGCACGAGAAGATCTCCACCGGCAAGGCGGAGAACAAGTTCGGCATCAACTACGACCAGGCGCCGGCCGTCGCCGCCCGCTGCCGCGAGCTGCCGGGCGTCAAGCTGGTCGGCCTGGCCGTGCACATCGGCTCGCAGCTCACCGACCTCGCGCCCTACCGCGCCGCCTTCGAGCGGCTGGCCGCGCTCTACCGCGCCCTGGCCGCCGAGGGGCATCCGCTGGAGCGCCTCGACATGGGCGGCGGCCTCGGCATCGCCTATCGCGACGAGCAGCCGCCGCCGGTCGAGGCCTATGCCCGCGTGGTGGCCGAGGCGACGCGCGGCCTCGGCGCCCGCATCATCTGCGAGCCCGGGCGCCACCTGGTCGGCAACGCCGGCC
Organism: Pseudomonadota bacterium; assembly: GCA_029781795.1. Classification (GTDB taxonomy): domain Bacteria; phylum Pseudomonadota; class Alphaproteobacteria; order Kiloniellales; family JACOMY01; genus JAKOWB01. The sequence goes on from JAKOWB010000193.1 coordinate 3,440, forward strand.
TGCTGCTGACCCGCGCGGTCTACGTCAAGCGCGGCAGCTCTCGCGCATTCGTGATCGTCGACGGGGCGATGAACGACCTGATCCGGCCGACGCTCTACGAGGCCTGGCATGACATCGTGCCGGTGGCCGCGCCCGCCGGCGACGCCCCGGTCGAGCGCTACGACATCGTCGGGCCGATCTGCGAATCCGGCGATTTCTTCGCCAAGCAGCGGCCCCTGCCGCCGCTGGCGGCGGGCGACCTGATCGCCCTCTGCTCCGCCGGGGCCTATGGCTCGGTCATGGCCTCGACCTACAACACGCGCCCGCTGGTGCCGGAAGTCCTTGTCAAAGATCGGGACTTCTTTGTGATCCGGCCGCGCCAAGAATATGCCACACTGATCGCCTTGGATCGCTTGCCGCCCTGGCTCGCCGAGGAGGAGCAGGTTTCCCCGAAGCGTGCAGCCGGCGGCGGCTGACGGCGCCGCGCAGCGCACCCGACCGGGTCGCCGCGGCGTTGTCCTAGGAGTTCAGGAGCGCCGCCCGTGGCCCGTCCCTCGACGCCCGCCGACCAGTCCCTGCCGCTGCCGCTCCGGCTGCGCCTCGGTGCGACCTGGGCCGGCCTGCTGCTGGAGCGCCTGACCCGCGCCTTCTGGCCGGCCCTGGCGGTGCTGCTGCTGGCGCTGGCGCTGGCGCTGCTGGAGATCCCGCAAAGCCTGCCGGGCTGGGCGCACGCCGCGCTGCTGGCGCTGCTGGCCCTCGGGTTCGGCTGGCTGGCCTGGCGCGGCGCCCGCCACCTCGCCTGGCCGGCCCGGCGGCAGGCGCGCGACCGCGTGGAGCAGGCGAGCGGCCTGCCGCACCGGCCGCTGACCGCCGCGCTCGACACCCTGCCGCGCGGCAATCATGACCCCTATTCGGCGGTGCTGTTCAGGCTGCATCGCGCCCGCGCCCGCGCCGAGCTCGCCCGCCTGCGCGCGGCGCCGCCGCGGCCGGTAGTGGCCGGGCGCGACCCGCTGGGCCTGGGCGCCGCCGCGGCCCTGCTGCTGGTGATCGCCCTGGTGGTCGCCGGGCCCGATTGGGACCGCCGGCTGCTGGCCGCGACGGAGCCCCGCTTCGACGGCGCTGCCGCCGTGCCGGCCAGCCTGGATGCCTGGCTGGACCCGCCGGACTATACCCGCCTGGCGCCGATCTACCTGGGGCCGCAGGCCGCGGGCGCGCCGATCGCCGTTCCGGCGGGCAGCCAGCTGCTGGCGCAGGTGCAGGGCGGGGCCGGCGCACCCAGCCTGGTGGTCGACGGCCAGGCGACGCCCTTTGCCCAGACCGCGAGCGGCCTGTGGAAAGGCGAGGCGACGCTGGAGGCCGGCCAGACCCTGGCCATCACCCAGGGTGGCGACACGCTGGGCGAGTGGGCGCTGCAGGTGGTGCCGGACCAGCCGCCCAGCGCCGGCTTCAGGGAGCCGCCGGCGCCGACCGAGCGCCAGGCCCTGGCACTCGACTGGCAGGCGGCCGACGACTACGGCCTGGCCGACGTGAAGCTGGAAATCCGCCGCATCGACGATCCCAGCGCGGCGCCGCTGACCATCGACCTGGCCGAGCTGGACGGCAGCCGCAAGACGGCCGCGGCCAAGACCTACAAGGACCTGACGGCGCACCTCTGGGCCGGCTTCGCGGTCGAGCTGACGCTGGTCGCCACGGACGAGCTGGGCCAGGAGGGCCGCGGCGAGCCGCTGCGCATGGTGCTGCCCGAGCGGATCTTCACCCACCCCGTCGCCCGCGCGCTGGTCGAGCTGCGCCGCCGCCTGACCGTTCAGCCGGAGGAGCGGCTGGCCATCGTCCGCGCGCTGGAGGACCTCTTCAACATGCCGCGCGACTACGGCCACGATTCCGTGGTCGCCCTCGGCATGGCCATGGCGGCCTCGCGCCTGCTCTACGACCGCGACGACACGGCGGTGCCGCAGGTGCAGGACCTGCTGTGGGACCTGGCGCTGCGCCTCGAGGACGGCGACGTCTCGCAGATGGCGCAGCAGCTGCGCGACATCCAGCAGCGCCTGATGGAGGCGCTGGAGAACGGCGCCTCGGACGAGGAGATCGAGGCGCTGATGGACGAGCTCGAGCAGGCGATGCAGCAGTACCTGCAGGCGCTGGCCGAGGAGATGCAGAAGCGCCTGCAGCAGGGCGCCGAGTTGCAGCCGCTGCCCGAGGGCAGCGAGATGCTGAAGGGCAGCGACCTGCAGAAGATGCTGGACCAGATGCGCGACCTGGCGAAGTCCGGCGCGCGCGAGCAGGCGATGCAGATGCTGCAGCAGCTGCAGCAGATGATGGAGAACCTGCAGGCCAACCCCATGGCCATGATGCAGAACGAGGCCATGCAGCAGGCGCTCGACATGATGCGCGACATGGAGAGCCTGCTGCGCCAGCAGCAGGAGCTGCTCGACGAGTCGCACCGCCAGGCGCAGGACAGCCAGCACGACAACTACCCCCAGCCGCAGGGCAGCACCGACCAGCCCGGCAAGAAGCCGATGGAAGGCCAGGCGCAGAAGCAGGAAGAGCTGCGCCGCAAGCTGGGCGAGATGATGCGCGACATGGCCAACCAGCTGGGCGACATCCCGGAGAACATGGGCAACGCCGAGCAGTCGATGCGCGACGCCACCGGCGCGCTGCAGGAAGGCGACGCCGAGGGCGCCATCGGCCCGCAGACCGAGGCCATCGACCAGCTGCAGCAGGGCCTGAACGAGATGACGCAGATGCTGCTGGACCAGTTCGGCCCGGTGCCGGGGCTGGGCCAGGGCCGCACCGGCGTGCGCCCGGGCGAGAGCCGCGACCCGCTGGGCCGCCGCTCCGGCGACGGCGCCACCGACGCGGTCGACCGCATCGACATCCCCGAGGCCGGCGAGCTCAGCCGCTCGCGCGAGATCCTGGAGGAGCTGCGCCGCCGCATGGGCGACCCCTCGCGCCCCGACCTGGAGCGCGACTACATCGACCGCCTGCTGGAACAGTTCTGAGGCCGCCTACATCGGCGGAACGAGCTGCGCCGGGTCGATCCAGTTGCCGAGCCAGTTGACGCGCCAGTCGAGGTGCGCGCCGGTGACCCGGCCGGACTTGCCGCTGAGCGCGACCACCTGGCCCTTCGTCACCACATCGCCGGTCTTCACCTCCAGCTTGGAGAGGTGCATCAGCGTCGACTTGAGGCCGAGGCCGTGGTCGATCATCACCAGGGTGCCCTGGTAGAAGAAATCCTCCGCCGCCAGCACCACCACGCCGTCGCCCGGCGCCCTGACCGGCGTACCCTCGGGTACCGCGACGTCGACGCCGTAGTGCGGCTGGCGCGGCTCGCCGTTCAGGATGCGCTGGCTGCCATAGACGCCCGAGATGCGGCCCGTGGCCGGCCAGGCGAAGCCGCCGGCCCAGTCGGCCGCGATGCGCTCGGAGAGGCGCGCGGCGACCAGCTGCTCGCGCTCGCGCGCGATGCGGTCCAGCAGCTCCTGCGGCGGCGTCACCTGTTCCGGCGGCAGGCCGTCGATGCGCTGGATGTCGTAGTCGCGCGGCTGGATCTCCAGGGTCCTGGCATCGATCACGCCGTCGCGGCCGGCCATGACGGTGACGCTGGCCGGCGCGTCGCGGTCCAGGCCGATGAGGAAGCGCCCGTCCGGTGCCACCGGCACAGTGCTGTCGTCCAGCATCACCGCCGCGCCCGGCAAGGTCTGGCCATAGAGCAGGGCGCCCTGCTTCAGCTCGCCCTGCAGGGTGAACTCCACCGCCGCGGCGGGCAGCGGCAGGAGCAGCGCGAAGGCCACAAGGAGGATTCTCACAGCAGGGTTCCCTGGGGTCCGGCATCGCGCGGCGCCTTGACCGGCCGGGGCTTCGCGCCCTCCGCCGTCGCCCGCACCTGGCCGTCGGCGAAGTGGATGGCGAGGGTCGCGCCCGCCGCCACCTGCGCGGCGCGCGTCGCCAGCTGCCCGTCGGCCTCGACAAAGGCGAAGCCGCGCTCCAGCACCTTGGCGTGCGAGACCGACTCGAGCAGGCGGGCCTGCGCCCCCAGCGCCTGGCGGCGATCGTCGAGCAGGCGCTTGACGGCCGCGTCCATACGGCGGCCCGCGTCCAGCCGGTGCCACGGCTCGGCACCGCGCTCCAGCGCCCGTGCCATGGCGCGTGGCGCGGCGCTCGCCAGGCGCTCGCCCAGCAGGTCCAGTCGCTCGCGATTCAGCGCCACCACCTGCCGGGGATGCGGCAGGCGCGCCCAGTACTCCGTCAGGTCCGAGCGGCGGCGCTGAAGCCAGGTGCCGAGCGCCTGGGCCAGGCGGCTCGCGCGCTCGTCCAGCGTCTGCCAGGCCTGCTCCAGCAGGCGCCGTGGCTCGGGCAGGCCGCGCGCCAGGCCGGCGACCTCGGTCGCGCGGCTCTTCAGGCCGCGGTCGATGCCGGCGGCGAGGCGCCCGCCGAGCTGCTGGGTCAGCGCCACCAGCTCGCTGCGCACCGGCACCGCCATCTCCGCCGCGGCGGTCGGCGTCGGCGCGCGGCGGTCGGCGGCGAAGTCGATCAGCGTGGTGTCGGTCTCGTGCCCAACGGCGGAAATCAGCGGAATGGCCGAGGCCGCGGCGGCGCGCACCACCACCTCCTCGTTGAAGGCCCAGAGGTCCTCCAGCGAGCCGCCGCCGCGCGCCACGATGATGAGGTCGGGGCGGGGCACAGCCCCGTCGGGGGCGAGCCGATTGAAGCCTTCGATGGCGGCCGCCACCTCGCCCGCCGCGCCCTCGCCCTGCACCCGCACGGGCCAGAGCAGCACGTGGCGCGGGAAGCGGTCGGCCAGGCGGTGCAGGATGTCGCGGATCACCGCGCCGGTCGGCGAGGTGACGACGCCGATGACGCCCGGCAGGTAGGGGATGGGCTTCTTGCGCGCCGGGTCGAACAGGCCCTCGGCCAGCAGCTTCTTCCGCCGCTCCTCCAGCAGCTTCAGGATGGCGCCCTCGCCGGCCAGCTCCATCTCCTCGACCACGATCTGGTACTTCGAGGAGCCGGGGTAGGAGGAGACGCGGCCGGTGACGATGACCTCCAGCCCCTGCTCGGCGCGCAGCTTCAGGCGGCCGACGGTGCCGCGCCAGCAGACCGCGTCGATCACCGCCTGGTCGTCCTTCAGCGTGAAGTAGAGGTGGCCGGAGGCGTGGTAGTTGGGACGCGAGATCTCGCCCCTGACGCGGATGCGGGAAAACGCGGTCTCCAGCGTCTTCTTGACCGCCCCGGCGATTTCGGAGACGGAGAGGACCGGCTGGTTGGTCGGCGACTCGGGCATGAGCTGGATGCTACAGGCTCAAAGCCCGACGGCACAGGCAGGGACAGGGAGTATCGAAGATGCGCATCCTGGTTGTCGGATCGGGTGGCCGCGAGCACGCGCTCTGCTGGGCCATCGCCGCCTCGCCGCTCTGCGACAGGCTGTTCTGCGCGCCGGGCAACGCCGGCATCGCCGCGGTGGCGGAGTGCGTGCCGATCGACCAGATGGACCTGGACGCGCTGGTGCGCTTCGCCAAGGCGCAGGCCGTGGACTTCGTCGTGGTCGGGCCCGAGGCGCCGCTGGTCGCCGGCCTGGTCGACCGCCTGGCCGAAGCCGGCATCAAGGCCTTCGGCCCCAGCGCCGCGGCCGCCGTGCTCGAGGGCTCGAAGGGCTACCTCAAGGACCTCTGCGCCAAGTACGGCATCCCGACCGCCGCCTACCGCCGCTTCCGCGATGCCGGCGCGGCCCGCGCCTATCTCTACGAGGTGGGCGCGCCCATCGTCATCAAGGCCGACGGCCTGGCCGCCGGCAAGGGCGTCACCGTCGCCATGACCCAGGACGAGGCCGAGGCGGCCATCGCCGCCGCGCTGGAGCAGGGCGTCTTCGGCGCGGCCGGGGCGGAACTGGTGATCGAGGAGTTCATGGAGGGCGAGGAGCTCTCCTTCTTCGCGCTGTCCGACGGCAGCCACGCGCTGCCCCTCGCCTCGGCCCAGGACCACAAGCGCGTCGGCGACGGCGACACCGGGCCCAACACCGGCGGCATGGGCGCCTATTCCCCCTGCCCGCTGGGAACGCCCGAGCTGCACCAGCGCGTCATGGAGGAGATCATCAAGCCGACGGTGGCCGCGATGCAGGCCGAGGGGCGGCCCTTCAAGGGCGTGCTCTACGCCGGCCTGATGATCACCGAGGAGGGGCCGAAACTGATCGAATACAACGTGCGCTTCGGCGACCCCGAGACCCAGGTGCTGCTGCTGCGGCTGAAGAGCGACATCCTGCCGGCGCTGCTCGCCTCGGCCGAGGGCGGCCTCGACCACATGGACCTGCGCTGGAAGGACGAGAGCGCGCTGCTGGTGGTGATGGCGGCCAAGGGCTATCCCGGCAGCTACGCGAAGGGCAGCGAGATCCGCGGCCTGGAGGCGGCGGGGAAGCTGCCGGGGGTGGAGATCTTCCACGCCGGGACGCGGCCAGGGCCCGAGGGCAGGGTGCTGAGTCATGGCGGGCGCGTGCTGAACGTCTGCGGCGTGGGCGCCACCACCGCCGAGGCCCAGGCCCGTGCCTATGCCGCGGTCGACGCCATCGACTGGCCGGAAGGCTTCTGCCGCCGCGACATCGGCTGGCGGGCGGTCGAGCGATAGGGCGCCGCAGCTTTTTGTTGCCTCTCGCCGTCACGCATCCAATGCTTGTGGCTGTCCCGACGACAAGTCTGCGGAGGTAAGCGGATGCGGAGATTGGCTTTCATACTCGCTTCGGCACTGGCCACGTCGACGCTGGCAACCGCGCCGGCCCTGGCCTGCCGCGGCACCGCCGAGTATCCGGCGGTCGAGCAGGAGATCGCGCAGTCCAGCCTACCGGCCGACGCCAAGGCGCGGCTGATGCAGGAGTGGAGCGAGGGCAAGGCGCTGCACGACGCCGCCCATGCCAGCGACGACAAGGCGAAGATGAAGGAATCGCTGGAGATCCTCGACCGCATCAAGCAGCAGCTGGAGTAGATCTCAGCGCCGCTCCTTGAAGAAGTCGCGCAGCAGGCGCGCGGCGGCCAGTTCCTGCACGCCGCCGACCACCTCGGGGCTGTGGTGGCAGGTCGGCTGCTGGAAGATGCGGGGGCCATGGTCGACGCCGCCGCCCTTGGGGTCATAGGCGCCGAACACCAGCTTCTTCAGCCGCGCGAAGGCGATGGCCTGGGCGCACATGGGGCAGGGCTCCAGCGTGACATAGAGCGTCGCCCGCTCCAGCCGCTTCTGCTCCAGCAGGCGCGCGCCCGCGCGGATCGCCAGCAGCTCGGCATGCGCGGTCGGGTCATGGTCGCGCTCCACCCGGTTCTGGCCGCGCGCCACGATCTCGCCGCCCAGCACCAGGACGGCGCCGATCGGCACCTCGCCGGCGGCGGCGCCGGCGCGGGCCTCGGCCAGGGCTTCGGTCATGTAGGCGGTCATGGGCCGCGACCCTGCGGCGGCGACGGTGGAAGCGTCAAGCCGCTTGCCGCGCCCGGGCGGCGCGCGTACCCCTTGGCGCATGGCAAAGGTTCCCCTGATCGGGCTGACGCTGGACCACGAGCCGGGCGGCGCGCCCGCCGACGGCCAGTGGTCGCGGCTGCCCTACTACGCCCTGCGCGAGAACTACTGCGCGGCGGTCGGCGCGGCCGGCGGCCTGCCCGTGGCGCTGCCGCACGATGCGGCGCAGGCGCCGGCCTATGCCGAACGGCTCGACGGCCTGCTGGTGACCGGCGGCGGCTTCGACCTGGATCCTGCGCTCTACGGCGCCGGCGCGCGGCACCCCTCGGTCAGCCTGAAGACGCGCCGCACCGCTTTCGAGTGGGCGGTGACCGAGGCGATGCTGGCGGCCGGCAAGCCGGTCTTCGGCATCTGCGGCGGCGAGCAGCTGCTGGCCGTGGTGCTGGGCGGCCGCCTGATCCAGCACATCCCCGACGAGGTGCCGGGCGCCCTGGCCCATGTGCAGGCGAACCCGCGACACGAGCCGGGCCACGCCGTCACCCTGGCGCCGGGCACGCGCCTGGCCGCGCTGGCCGGGACCGGTGAGCTGCAGGTCAACTCCACCCATCATCAGGCGGTGCGGGACGTGGGCGAGGGTTGCGTGGTCGCGGCCACCGCGCCCGACGGCGTGGTCGAGGCGATCGAGGCGCCGGGCCGGCCCTTCTGTCTCGGCGTGCAGTGGCACCCGGAATACGGCGTGAGCAGCGTCGACACGCGGCTGTTTGCCGCTTTCGTGGAGGCGGCGCGATGAGCGACGAGACGCCCAGGGGCGAGCGCATCGCCAAGGTCATCGCCCGCGCGGGCCTCTGCTCGCGCCGCGAGGCCGAGGTGCTGGTGGCGGCCGGCCGCGTCGCGCTCGACGGCCGGACGGTGCGCGAGCCCGGCACGACGGTGACACAAGGCCAGCGGGTCACGGTCGACGGCGAGGCCCTGCCGGCGCTGGAGCCGCCGCGCCTCTTCCGCTTCCACAAGCCGGTCGGCGTGCTGACCACGGCGCGCGACCCGCAGGGCCGGCAGACCTTCTACGACGGCCTGCCGGACGGGCTGCCGCGCCTCATGCCGGTCGGGCGCCTCGACATCAACAGCGAGGGGCTGCTGCTGCTGACCAACGACGGCGGCCTGAAGCGCCACCTGGAGCTGCCGGCGACCGGCTGGCTACGCCGCTACCGCGTGCGCGTCTGGGGCCGCGTCGACGAGAGGGCGCTGGCGGCGCTGGCGGACGGCGTGACGGTCGAGGGCGTGGTCTATGGGCCGATCCAGGCGCGGCTGGACAGCCAGCAGGCCTCGAACGCCTGGCTGACCTTCACCCTGCAGGAGGGCAAGAACCGCGAGATCCGCCAGGTCTGCCGCCACCTCGGCCTGCAGGTGAACCGCCTGATCCGCGTCGCCTATGGCCCCTTCCAGCTCGGCAGCCTGCCGGAAAGCGGCATCGAGGAGGTGCCACAGAAGGCGCTGAAGGAGCAGCTCGGCGCCTTCCTCTCCAGCCTGGCCACGCCGGCGGTGAAGGTGGAGCGCAAGCCCGCGGCACCCCCGGCCGCGGGCGAGAAGGCGCCGCGCAAGCCGCGCCGTGGCGGCTGGAGCCCGGTCGAGGCGGCCGCGCCGGAGCGCCAGCGCGGCAAGGCCCGAACCTGGGGCGAACGCATGAAGGAGGGCGAAGCCGCCACCGCCCGCAGCCCCGGCCAGCAGCGCCGGCGGCCTGGCGACCGGCCCGCCGCCAGCGACCGGCCGGGCGGCGGCCGGCCCAGGGGAGCCCCCGGTGCGCGTGGTCGCCGGTAAGTGGCGCGGCCGCGCGCTGGAGGCGCCGGCCGATCGCGCGGTACGGCCGACCAGCGACCGCGCGCGCGAATCGCTCTTCGACCTGCTGACCCAGGGGCGCGTCGCGCGGGGACAGAACCCGCTGCTGGACGCGCGCGTGCTCGACGTCTTCGCCGGCACCGGCGCGCTCGGCATCGAGGCGCTGTCGCGGGGCGCCGCCGAGGCGGTCTTCCTGGAGAAGGACCCGGCGGCCCTGGCGCTGATCCGCCGCAACCTGCGCCAGCTCGGCGCGGTGCGCGAGGGCCTGGTGATCCAGACCGACGCGACCCATCCGCCGCCGGCCCGCGCCCCCGCCAGCGTCGCCATGCTGGACCCGCCCTACCGCAGCGGCCTCGCCGCGCCGGCCCTGGCGGCCTTGCTGGCGCAGGGCTGGCTGGCACCGGACGCGCTGGTCTCGGTCGAGCTGGAGAAGGGCGAGGACTTCACGCCACCGCACAGCTTCGTGGTCGTCGACGAGCGGCGCTACGGCAAGGCCCGGCTGGTCTTCCTGCGGGTGACCTGACAGCTACTGCGCCGGGACGAAGCCCACCTGCACGTCGAGCTCGCCGCCGTAGTCGGGGTGCTCGTGGATCGACTCGAAGCGCGTCGTGGCGCCGGGCGCCAGAACCTTCTCGTTGGCCTCGAAGTCCCAGGTCATCAGCTCGTTGCCGCTCTGGTCCAGCACCCGGGCCCGCAGCATCGGCACGCTGAGCTGCTGCGATGATCGGTTGGCGATCTCGCCCGCCACCGCGAGTTTGCGCTCGCTGTCCACCAGGCGGCGGCCGAAGGTGTAGTTGATGATCTCCAGCCGGCCATCCTGCGGCGCCTTCACCTCGACGCCGAGCCAGGCATAGAGCTTGGCCATCTCGGGCACGGCGGCGACGATCTTGTCGCGCCAGTACCAGCCGCCGCCGACGATGGCCGCCAGCACCAGCAGGAACAGCAGCCAGCCGGCCAGCGACCCGCCGCCCCGGCGGCGGCGCGGGCGATAGGCGGCCTCCGGCCGGCCACCGTCGCGCTCGCGCGGGTCGAAGCGCGGCTCCGGCGGCAGCGCCGCGGGCGGCGTGCTGGATAGCATCGAGGGATCGGGCAGCGCATCCGACAGGTCGAGCGGCGGCTCCGCCGCCGGTGGCATCTGATGCCAGGAGTAGGCGCAGCGCCCGCAGCGCACCACGCGTCCCTCGCTACCGATCGCCTGGTCGGCGACCCGGAACCGGGCCGAGCAGGAGGGACAGGTGATGATCATGACGCCCCGTGCCGCACTGTGAATGCGCCGTTGGTTATACGGGCGCCCGGAACGGCAAGCAAGCAATGGGCTAGGCGTGGCTTGCCCCCGGTATGCCCGTCCCCACGGCCGCCACAAAGGCCGCGCAGCTTTACCCCTGGGCGCGCCGCGTGCGATTCTGGGGCCGTCCCGCGCCGATTCGGCCAAGAGGAGACAGCTTCGGAATGGTGCGCTTCGAGGACGTCGCGCTGGCCTATGACGACGGCCCGGCGATCTTGCGCGACGTTGCCTTCGACCTGGACCCCGGTTCCTTCCACTTCGTGGTCGGCGCCTCCGGGGCCGGCAAGTCGTCGCTGCTGCGCCTGCTCTACCTGGCGCAGGAGCCGACGCACGGGCGCATCATGCTGTTCGGCCGCGACACCCGCACGCTGGACCGCAACGAGCGCGCGCTGGCGCGCCGGCGCATCGGCATGGTGTTCCAGGACTTCCGCCTGCTGGACCACCTGACAGCGATGGAGAACGTCGCCCTGCCGCTGCGCATCGCCGGGCATTTCGACGCCCAGGTCGACCGCCACGTCGCCGAGCTCCTGACCTGGGTCGGCCTCGCCGACCACCTGAACGCCTATCCGCCGACCCTGTCGGGCGGCCAGCAGCAGCGCGTCGCCATCGCCCGCGCGGTGATCGCACGTCCCTCGCTGCTGCTGGCGGACGAGCCGACCGGCAACCTGGACGATCGCATCGCCATCCGCCTGCTCTACCTCTTCGAGGAGCTGAACAAGCTCGGCACCACCGTCATCATCGCCACGCACAACGAGAGCCTGGTGGCGCGCTTCCAGCATCCGGTGCTGAAGCTGCGCGACGCCCGCATCGACCGCGTGGGGCCGGCACGCCGCCGGCCGCGGGCCTGACGCCATGCTGTTCCGCCGCACCACCGTGCCGCTGGACGAGGATTCCTCGGCCCGCTTCCTGCCCTGGCTGGTCGCCTTCATGGTCTTCCTGGCCTGCCTGGCGCTGGCCAGCGTCTTCGTCGTCGAGCGCGCGGCACAGCGCTGGGATCGCGGCCTGAAGGGCCAGCTCACGGTGCAGATCCCGGCGCCGGAGCAGGAGGCCGAGCGCCCGGCCCGTATCGAGAAGGTCACCCAGGTGCTGCAGGCGACGCCCGGCGTGCGCGGCCTCTCGGTGCTGACCCCGCAGGAAGTGGCCCGCCTGGTCGAACCCTGGCTGGGCGAGGCGGCGCTGGCGGCCGAGCTGCCGCTGCCGGACCTGATCGCCGTCACGCTGGACCCGAACCAGCCGCCGGACCTCGCCGCGCTGCGCCAGGCGCTGGAGGCCGCGGTCCCCGGCACCCAGGCCGACGATCACCAGCGCTGGCTGGCCAACCTCCTGAACCTCGCGCGCTCGATCAAGCTGGGCGCGCTGATCGTCCTCGGCCTGGTCGGCTTCGCCGCGGTGGTCACCGTGGTCTTCGTCACCCGCACAGGGCTGGAGATCCATCGCCAGGTGATCGAGCTGCTGCATCTGATGGGGGCGCAGGACCGCTACATCGCGCGCGAGTTCCAGGGTCACGCCCTCAAGCTCGGCCTGCGTGGCGGGCTGTTCGGCTTCCTGCTCGCGGTTGCGGCGCTCTTCGGCCTCGGCTGGCTGGCCGGGCAGGCGCAGCTCTCGCTGCTGCCGCGCTTCGAACTGGCGGCGCTGGACTGGATCCTGCTGGGGCTGCTGCCGATACTGGCGGCGCTGATCGCCATGTGGACGGCGCGCGTCACCGTCCTGCGCACCCTGGTGCGGATGAGCTGATGGTCAGGCGCAGCCTCTCGCTGGCCATCCTGATCCTGGCGCTGCTGGGCGCCGGCTTCCTGTGGTTCGCCGCCAACCTGCCGACCGCGCCGGAGCAGCCGGAGCAGCGCACCGACGCCATCGTGGTGCTGACCGGCGGCGCCGAGCGCGTGGCCGAGGGGCTGCACCTGCTGGCCGCCGGCAGGGCCAAGATGCTGCTGGTCTCGGGCGTGCATCCCGACGTCACGGTAAGCGAACTGCTGGCCCTGGCGCCCGACGTGCCGGCCGACATCGCCGGCCGCGTCGTGCTGGGCTACGCCGCCGGCGACACCGAGGGCAACGCCGCCGAGACCGCGGCCTGGATGACGGCCGAGGGCTTCACCTCGCTGCGCCTGGTCACCGCCGCCTATCACATGCCGCGCAGCCTGCTGGAGTTCCAGCGTGCCCTGCCGGGCGCCACCATCGTCGCCCACCCGGTCTTCCCGCCGGGCGTGAAGCAGGAGGGCTGGTGGAACGACGCCGGCAGCACCGGCGTGCTGGTCGGCGAGTACCTGAAGTACCTGCTGGCGCTGGTCAGCGGCCCCTTCCGCCACACCTCATGACCCAGCTCCGCTCCCTGCTGTTCAACGCCTTCTTCTTCGGCTGGACGCTGCTCGTCGGCCTGCTCTGCCTGCCGGTGCTGCTGCTGCCCTGGCCCCGGGTCAATGCCTTCGGGCGCTGGTGGAGCGGCACGCTGCTGGGGGCCCTGCGGCTGCTCTGCGGGCTGCAGGGGGAGTTCCGCAATGCCGAGAGGATTCCCGCCGGCGCCTGCATCGTCGCCATGAAGCACCAGTCGGCCTGGGAGACGCTGGCGGCGCCGCGCCTGCTGCGGGCGCCGGCCTTCGTGTTGAAGCAGGAGCTGATGCGGATCCCGGTCTTCGGCTGGTACCTCGCCCGCTGCCGCATGCTGCCGATCGACCGCTCGGGCGGCGGCAAGGCGCTGAAGGACATGGTGGCCGCCGCCCAGGCGCGCGCCGCCGAGGGCCGCCCGATCGTGATCTATCCGGAAGGCACCCGCCGCGCCCCGGGCGACCCGCCGGCCTATCACCCCGGCGTCGCCGCGCTCTACCTGGCGCTGAACCTGCCGGTGGTGCCGGTGGCGCTCAACTCCGGCCTCTTCTGGCGGCGCCAGGCCTTCGCCAAGCGGGCCGGCACCATCACCCTCGAGGTGCAGGAGGTCATCCCCGCCGGCCTCGACCGCCGCACCTTCATGCGCACCCTGCAGGAACGCATCGAAACGGCGAGTCGGCGGCTGGCGGAAACGGCCGCGCCCCACGCCTAGCGCGACACCGCGTCGCGAGAACAAAAAAAGAACTCTTGCCCGCCGCAGCCGGCCTCCCTACCCTTTTCCCATGACCCAGGCGCTTTCCCCGCTGTCCCAGCGCATCTGGGACATGAAGTACCGGCTGAAGGACGCCGAGGGCCGTCCCCTGGACGAGACCGTCGAAGCGAGTTGGCGGCGCATCGCCCGCGCCCTGGCGGCGGCGGAACGCGACCCGGCGCTGTGGGAGCAGCGCTTCTACGAGGCGCTGGAGGGCTTCAAGGTGCTGCCGGCCGGGCGCATCCAGGCCGGCGCCGGCACCGACCGCCAGGTGACGCTGTTCAACTGTTTCGTCATGGGCACGGTGCCCGACGACATGGGCGGCATCTTCGCCCACCTGCGCGAGGCGGCGCTGACCCTGCAGCAGGGCGGCGGCATCGGCTACGACTTCTCCACCCTCCGGCCGCGCGGCGCGCTGGTGAAGGGCGTCGGCGCCGACGCCTCGGGTCCGGTCTCCTTCATGGAGGTGTGGGACGCCATGTGCCGCACCATCATGTCCGCCGGCTCGCGCCGGGGCGCCATGATGGCGACCCTGGCCTGCGACCATCCCGACATCGAGTCCTTCATCGACGCCAAGCGGACCGCCGGGCGACTGACCAACTTCAACCTCTCGGTGCTGGTGAGCGACGCCTTCCTGGCCGCCGTTGACGCCGGCGCCGACTGGCCGCTGCAGTTCGGCGGCAAGGTCTATCGCCGCGTCCCGGCGCCGGCGCTCTGGGACCGCATCATGCGGGCGACCTGGGAGACCTCCGAGCCCGGCGTCATCTTCATCGACCGCATCAACCGGCGGAACAACCTCGCCTACTGCGAGACCATCGCCGCCACCAACCCCTGCGTGACCGCCGACACCTGGGTGATGACCGCCGAGGGGCCGCGCCAGGTCGCCGAACTGCTGGGCCGGCCCTTCCGGGCGCGGGTGCAGGGCGAGGATCACGACAGCGGCGGCGCCGGCTTTTTCGCCACCGGCCGCAAGGCGGTGCTTCGCCTGACCACGGTGGAGGGGCAATGCCTGCGCCTGACGGCGGATCATCCCTTGCTGGCTGCCAGCGACGTCACCCGCTTCCGCGTCGAGACCACATGGCGGACGGCCGGGTCGCTGCGGCCGGGCGATCGCATCGTGCTGCAGGACCACCGGCGCGCGCCCGCCTGGCCCGGCCGTCACGGCGAGGCCGAGGGCTATCTGCTGGGACTGCTGATCGGCGACGGCACGCTGAAGGCGGACAAGGCCGTGCTGTCGGTCTGGCCGGGCGAGGTCACCGCCGACGGCAGCGTGGCACGCGGCGGCATGCTGGGCGTCATGGCGGCGGCCGAGTCGGCGGCGCGCAGCCTGCCGCACCGCGCCGACTTCAGCGGCTGGATCGCCGTGCCCGGCCGCGGCGAGCGCCGCCTGGCGCTGGGCGCGCTGAAGGCGCTGGCCGGCGAGCTGGGCCTCGCACCGGGCCGGAAGCGGATCACGCCGGCCATCGAACGCCAGTCGAGCGACTTCTACCGTGGCTTCCTGCGCGGCCTCTTCGACAGCGACGGCTCGGTACAGGGCACGACACAGAAGGGGCAGAGCCTAAGGCTGGCGCAGAGCGACCTGCCGCTGCTGCAGGCCACGCAGCGCATGCTGCAACGGCTGGGCATTCTCTCGCAGATCCAAGCCGAGCGCCGGCCGGCCGGCAGCCGCCGCCTGCCCGACGGCAAGGGCGGCGCGCGCGACTATGCCACGCGAGCCCAGCACGAGCTGATCATCAGCGGCGAGAACATCGATCGCTTCGCCGCGTTGATCGGCTTCCGCGATGGCGACAAGCAGGCCCGGCTGGCGGCCGCGGTCGCCGGCCTGAAGCGCCGGCCGAACCGCGCGCGCTTCCTGGCGCGCGTCGCAGCGGTCGAGCCGGACGGCGAGGCCGAGGTCTTCGACGTCCAGGTGCCCGGCATCAACGCCTTCGACGCCAACGGCCTCGTCGCGCACAACTGCGGCGAACAGCCCCTGCCGCCCTATGGCGCCTGCCTGCTGGGGTCGATCAACCTGGCGGCGCTGGTGACGCGGCCCTTCGAGCCCGAGGCGGCGCTGGACGAGGCGGCGCTGGAGCGGCTGGTGGGCCTGGCGGTGCGCATGCTGGACAACGCCATCTCGGTCTCGCGCTTCCCGCTGGAGGCACAGCGCGCCGAGGCGGAGGCCAAGCGGCGCATCGGCCTCGGTGTCACCGGCCTGGCCGACGCGCTGCTGCTCTGCGGCCGGCGCTACGGCGGCGCGGAGGCCGTGGCGCTCACCCGCCGATGGATGGAGAAGCTGCGCGATGCCGCCTACGAGGCCTCGGTCGGCCTCGCGGCGGAAAAGGGCGCCTTCCCGCTGTTCGATGCCGACAAGTACCTGGCGGGCGAGACCATCGCCACGCTGCCGCGGCACATCCGGGACGACATCCGCCGCTACGGCATCCGCAACGCGCTGGTCACCTCCATCGCGCCGACCGGCACCATCTCGCTGCTGGCCGACAACATCTCCTCCGGCCTGGAGCCGGTCTTCGCCTTCCACTACCAGCGCTCGATCCTGGAGCCCGACGGCAGCCGACGGGTGGAGGAGGTGAGCGATCCGGCCTGGCGCCTCTGGCGGCAGCTGCGGGGCGAGGAGGCTCCGCTGCCCGACAGCTTCGTCACCGCCGAGAGCCTGACGCCGGAGGAGCACCTGGCCATGCAGGCGGCGGTACAGGACTACGTCGACGCCTCGGTCTCGAAGACGGTCAATCTGCCGGCCGACTTCCCCTTCGAGGCCTTCCGCGACCTCTACCGCCAGGCGCATCGCCTGGGCCTCAAGGGCTGCACCACCTATCGTCCCAGCGCGCTGCGCGGCGCCGTGCTGCAGGCCGCGCCAAAGGCGCCGGAGAAGCCGCCGGAGAAGCTGGGCGAGAAGGCACCGGAGCGGACCGGGGACGCGCCAGGCGAGGTGGTCTACATGGCCCGCCCGCTGGACCGGCCGGAGATCCTGCCGGG
The DNA here is from genome assembly GCA_029781795.1 of Pseudomonadota bacterium. GTDB lineage: Bacteria > Pseudomonadota > Alphaproteobacteria > Kiloniellales > JACOMY01 > JAKOWB01. The sequence goes on from JAKOWB010000193.1 coordinate 20,014, forward strand.
GCAGACCTACAAGCTGAAGTGGCCGGGCAGCGACCACGCCATCTACATCACCCTCAACGACGTCGTGCAGGCGGTGGGCGAGAGCCAGGTGCGCCGCCGCCCCTTCGAGATCTTCATCAACTCGAAGAACATGGAGCACTACGCCTGGACCGTGGCGCTGACGCGCATGATCTCGGCCGTGTTCCGCCGCGGCGGCGATGTCGCCTTCGTGGTCGAGGAGCTGAAGGCGGTGTTCGACCCGCGCGGCGGCGCCTGGATGGAGGGGCGCTACGTGCCCTCGCTGCTGGCGGCGATCGGCGGCGTGATCGAGCGCCACCTGATCGAGATCGGCTTCCTCGCCCAGCCGGCAGGCCTGACGCCCAAGGCCGGCGCGCTGCGTGCCGTGGTCGGGCTGGAGGACGCGCCCGGCCAGTGCCCGCGCTGCGGCGAGGCCGCCTACGTGCATGCCGAGGGCTGCGACCTCTGCACCGCCTGCGGCCACTCGACCTGTGGCTGAGCCTTCCGACGAAGACCCGCCGCCGCAGCCGGGCCAACGGCTCTGCCGCCGCTGCCGCGCGCCGCTCGACCTGGACGACGACGTCTGCCGCGCCTGCGGCGAGCGCAATCCCGTGCCGATGCCCTGGTGGGGCCCGCTGGCCGGCGCCGCGATGCTGGCGCTGATCGCCTACTTCCTGGTCGACTTCACGCCGCTGATCGACATGATCAATCGCTGGCTGAAGTGGTGAGGGGCGCCGTCAGGCCGCGGCGACGACCATGCCGGCGGCGGCCAGCGCGACCGAGACGGCATGGCCGGCCAGCAGCCGCCAGCCTACCCTGCGCCCGCCGAGACCGAGGCCCAGCAGCCCCTTCACCAGGGCATTGACCGCGACGGCGACCAGGATGCCCCAGACCGCCAGGGTCGCGGCCAGGCGCCCGTCGGTGACCTGCGTGCCGTAGGAGAGGGTGATGGCGTCGACGTCGGTCAGGCCGGCGACGGCGGCCAGCGCGAAGAGGCCACCCTGGCCGAGCCAGCGCGGCAGCGCCTCGGACAGCAGCATGACGGCGGCCAGGATGGCGCCCATCTTCAGCGCCGGCCCCAGTTCGAAGGGATTGCCCAGCGGCACGGCCTGCGCCGCGCCCGCGTCGCCGCGGCCGCGCCACAGCAGCAGCGCCATGCCCAGGCAGCCGACGCCGAGCCCCAGCAGCGGCCAGGCCAGCAGCGGCAGCAGGGTGGGCGCCACCACACTGGCCAGCAGCGCGACGCGCGGCGCCACGATGGCGCCGGCGACCAGCGCGGCGCCGGCATAGTGCCCCGGCGCGCCACCGGCGGCGCGCGCCCGCCGCGACAGTGCCACGGTGATGGCGGTGGAGCTGACCAGGCCGCCCAGCAGCGCCGTCGCCAGCAGCCCGAGCGAGGGACCCAGCAGCTTGATGGCGAAGTAGCCGGCCGAGGAGAGCGCGGTGATCAGCACCACCATCCACCAGAGGCGATAGGGATTCAGCGCATGCCAGGGCCCATAGCCGGCGTCGGGCAGCAGCGGCAGCAGCACCAGGCTCATCACCAGCAGCTTCAGCACGGCCAGCAGCTCGGCCCGCTCCAGCCGCGCGACCATGCCGTGCAGCTCGGCCTTGAAGCCCAGCAGCAGGGCGACGATCACGCCGACCGCGGCGGCCACCGTCATCTCGCCCCGCGCGGCCAGTGCGCCGAGCCCATAGACGATCAGCGCCGCCACCAGGGTGGTGATGCTGCGCGTGCCACCCTTGGCCAGATGATCGCGGAGGCCGAGCGCCAGGAAGGGCACCAGGGCCACGAGGCCGAAGGCCAGCGGCCAGTCGTCGCCCGGCTCTGACAGCAGCGCGACGAGGCCGCCGAAGAGGCCGATCAGCGTGAAGGTGCGGAAACCGGCGATGCGGCTGCCCTCGGCCTCGCCGCGCTGCTCCCAGCCGCGCTCCAGCCCGATCATCAGGCCGATGCCCAGCGCCACCATGAGGCGCCAGAAGGGATGCCAGAGGGCCTGGTCGGCGGGGTCCATCCGCGTGACCCTCAGGCGCCGCGCGCTTCCTGGCAGCGGCGGCGCACCAGCCGCAACAGCTGCTTCAGGCTGCCGGCGCCGACGCCCAGCGCCTCCAGGTGCTGCACCGTGTTGGCCAGATAGTCGGCGCAGGGGCCGCGCTGGCCCGCGGCGTCGGCGATGATCGCCGCCGTCTGCTCCGCCGTCAGCCGCCCGGTGTACTGGCTGTGCGCCCGGTCGACGATGAAGCAGAGCGCGGTGACCGGCCCCTGCGGGCTCTCCACCCGGCGGCGTTCCGGGCGATAGACGCGGGTCATCATCTCGCGCTGGTGCAGGTAGTCGAGCGCGGTCTCCACCTCGCCCGCCGGCACGCGGAACAGCAGGCCGCGGCAGGAGCCGCCGCGGTCCAGGCCGAGCACCAGGCCCGGCCGCTCCACCGTGCCGCGATAGCGGCTGGACCAGATGCAGAAGCGGCGGTGGAAGCCGCGCAGCGTGCCGACCCGCGTCTCGACGTGCGGGATGCCCGGGTTCCACATCAGCGAGCCGTAGCCGAAGACCCAGAGGTCCTCGCCCGGCGCCAGGCAGCAGTCGTGCTTCAGGTGCGGCGCCGCGGCGGCGCGCGCCATGTTGGCCTCCAGCTCGGCGCGGCGGCGCTGGGTCAGGCTGTCGGACACGGAACCGTCGGAGGTCATCAACGCAACGGGTCTGTCGCTCACGGTGGCACCTGTCACCGGAGTGTCAGACTAGGCGCTCGGCCAGCCAATTCAAAGCTGGCAATGCAGGACCGCCGCGGCGAGGCGGCGCAAGACGCAGCCTAAAATTAGCAGCCAATACAATCCTTTAGTTTGGATTCTTGGCCCAAGTCCCGCAGGCATTTGGGGGGAAACTTCGCGCGGTGAGAGTAACTTACCCGCGCTTGATTGCATTCGTATTGATGATAGCATCCATAACGTTGAAGGGAGTCAGGCATGTTCTCCTCTAAAGTGTCATTGAAATATGAAGGGCAAGACTCATCTGAGGGGCGCGTCGATTTTTACGACGTTTCCCAAGCACTAATGGGGTTTGAACGGTCTTTAGCGCTGACATCTCATCTAATCTTAAACGGAGAAATAATAGTACAAGCACCTGCGCTAAAAAATTGTCGAATCGTTTTAGAGCCCCCTACGCGCGGTAGTTGGGAGATATTCGCCATAATATTAGGGGGCCTGTTTGCAGCAGGATCCGTTTCCAAAGATAGCGTCGTCGGACATCTAATTTGCTCTGCCTATGATTACATAGTTAAGCAGACACTCGGGTTCAATGTAGATTTTGATAAGACACTAGGGCAGCAGATAGAGGAGGCAAAAAAAATAGCCCCAGAGCTTCCGCGCTTAACCGAAGATCGATTTGATTCTCTAATTGAGAAGACAGAAAAGGCTTTGTCAGATATTCACAGACCAATTGTTAGATCGGAGACTGCTAGCAAAGCTACGATAAGATCGCATGAAAAAACGACTTTCAGGATACTAGGAGTGCCGTTCACAACAAAAACATACGAACACGTTAGTGTTACTGAGCAAACCGATTCTACGGAAATATTCATAGGCAGAGTATCTAGTTACAATGTTAATACTTTTAAAGGTAGAGTATTTTCTGAAGAAGAAGGTAGGCCTGTTCCATTCGTACTGTCAGATGATTGTCGTGACAGGAGAACTGTAAAGAAAATTACAAATAGTCTGGATTTAAATGCACAATATAGAAATGATGAGAGAGCAAATGTCAAATTCACTGCATACAAAAACTACAGCGCTTCACATGTATTAAAAGGCTACTTTATAGTTCATATTGAGTAATGCAAAAATAAAACGTGCCAATATATGTACATTTTAGTAAAACCAGAATAACTCTTCCAGTTTTTATTGTTGAATATTCATGCATCTTACCCGCGAACTCAATTGAAGCATTACGATCGCAAACGATAGACTTAACAGAATGGCTAGTTGCCCTGCATAGCAATTGAGCTATTGGGGTCTTGGCCGTCTCCGGCCCGCTCCACCCGCGCCGCGAAGCAGCCGCGCTTGGCATAGTGCGCCTGCAGGAAATCCACCCGTGGATCGGCCAGGAAGCGCCCGATCAGGCCCGGCAGGTCGCGGCCCTCGACCAGGTCGGCGTCGAGCATCCAGCCGTCACGGTCGAAGGCGCGCAGCGACAGCGTGCGGCGCGCCAGGGCCGGCGGCACCGCGTCCACCCGGTCGTAGCGCTCCCTCGCCTGCTCGCGCACGAAGATGGCGTGGCGCGCGCGATAGGGCGTCGCCTCGGGCAGGTGCTCCCAGTTCAGCAGGATCACCGGCTCGCCGAGCGCGGCGTCGTCCAGGCTGACGCGGCAGGGAAAGCCCGGCACCTCGTCGGCGCGGTAGCGGCGCATGCCCTGCGCCGCCAGGGCGGCGTCGTCGAGCCGCGCCAGGGAGGCGAAGGGGGCGGGATCGAGACCGAGGATGCGGAAGGACATGGCGGCGTCTCCTGTTGTCTGACGGGAGACTGCGCGCCGGGCGGCCGGGCGGCTATCCGCCCTTTGCCGCGCGCTTGGAGTCGTCGCTGAGCAGCATCCAGATCAGCCGCGGCTCCTCGTTCAGCTTGCGGATCAGCGCATCGCGCTGCGCCGGCTCGAGCGTCCAGACGAAGTCGTGCAGCCGGCCGGTCAGCCAGATGAAGTACTCGCGCATCGGCTGGCTGCGCTCGATCGAGGCCCAGCGCACCGCTTCGGGGTCATAGGTCTCCTGCTGCAGCGCGGCGATCACCGTGTCGACGCCGCGACCGGCCGTGGCCTCGACCTCGGCGCGGCGGGCGATGACCTCCTGTCGCAGCGCCTGCAGCGCGTCGGTGTGGGCCCGGTCGAGCTTCAGCTCCTCGGCGATGTGGCCGACGAACTGCTCGCCGGTCGGCGGGCCGAAGAGGCGGCCGTGGCCGACCCAGAGCACGCCCACGATCACCGAGACGTTGAGGGCGAGCGAGACGAAGAAGAGGATCCAGGGCAGGCGGCCGCGCATCGTCCCGGCGCCCTAGAAGCCGTTGTTGGCCGCTTGGGCCAGGTCGTCGGTGGCGGGGAAGTAGGTCTCCTCGGCCACGGCGTAGCCGAAGCGGCCCAGTTCGAAGCCGGCGACCGAGACCACCAGGATGGCCATGAGCGAGGCGGCCAGCAGCGCCGGGCGCAGCCGGAAGCCACCGCTCCGGTCGCGCCCGCCGAACAGGCGGCCGATGAAGCCGAAGCGGTTCTCGGCGCTGGCGGGGACCAGCCGGTCGGCGCGGGCCAGCAGGGCGGCCGGGACCGCCCGGGTGGCGCCCAGGCTCGCGTCGGCCGCCAGGAACAGGTCCAGGGCCGCCGGGTCGGCCGCCAGCCGCGCCTCGACCTGCTCGGCCGCGGCGCCTTCCAGCCCGCCGTCCAGATAGGCGGCCAGGGTCAGGGGGTCCAGCGCCTCGCCCGCCGCCGGGGCGGCGAAGGCGGCGCGGGTACGCTGCCACAGGGCAGTGGCCTGCCGGGGGTCGATCGGCGGCTCGTTCGGGTCGGTCATCGGCTCGGTCGGTCGCATGGCTCTCTCACCTTCCCCTAGTATACGTCACCCCGGTGTCACTTATCCCCCGCGCCGGTCCCGCCCGGCGCAGGGCTGCCATCGCTGGCGAAATGGGCTCTGAGGCGCGTCAGCGCCTTGTGATGCATGGACCGGACGGTCTGCGGATCGACGTTCAGCAGCCGGGCCACGTCGGCCACTTCCAGGTCCTTGTCGTAGAGCAGCTTCAGCACCAGCGACTGGCGCGGCGAGAGCAGGCCCTCGGGGATCTTGATCCAGGCCGGCTCCTTGCCGGGGACCGCCAGCTTGCCCTCGGGCACGTCGTCGATCGGCGTGTTGGGCTTGTTGCCGCGACGCAGGTGGTCGATGGCGGCCGAGGTGGCGATCACCGTCAGCCAGGTGGTGAAGCGCGCCTTCTGCGGATCGTAGGTGCGCAGCAGGCGGAAGTCGTTGTTGCAGATGCGCACGAAGACGTCCTGCGCCACGTCCTCGGCCTCGGCGGCGCGGCCGGCCGGCACCAGGCGCTTCTGGATGGCGCCATAGATCACCGGCGCATAGCGCTTCAGGAAGCCCTGCCAGGCCCCGCGCTCGCCGTCGATCAGGCTGCGGATCTCGTCCTGCTCGGCCAAGGGAGGGGGTCGGGTCCTCGACGCAAGGGTGACTCTCGGAGGGCTATACCTACAGGCGGACGGCCCGGCCGGGAAGGGTAAGGAGGGAAGTCGCCGCAGAACGTTATTCGCGCCGCGCGCCGAAAAGCTCCCTTCTCCCCTGGGGAGAAGCTGGCGGCGCGTCCCCTCACCCGGCTCGGGGCGCTTACCACCCTCTCCCTGCCCACCCTCTCCCTGCGGGCGAGGGTTCACTTGACCCGCCCGGCCCCGGCCCGCACCCTGCGGCCATGGTCAGTCACGCTTTGTTCTTCGGATGAGCGAGCCGCAGGAACTCTCGCTGGTCGGCGGCTCCACGGCGCCGCCGGCGCTGGTGGCCGGACCGCGCGGCATCCTGTGGCTGACCGCCGACGGCGAGACCCTGACGCCGGGCCGGATGGAGCTGGCGGCCCTGGCGCGGCGCACCCCGCCGCTGGTCTGCCACCGCCCGAGCCTCTGCCGGCGCCTCGGCATCGAGCCCTTCCCCGCCCTCGACCTGCTGGAGCTCTGGGCCTTCGTGCGCCCGGCCCGGCCGGTGGTGCCGACCCTGGGCGGCCTCGCCGCCGGCCTCGGCCGGCCGCGCCCGGCCGACCTGGAGGCCGCGGCGCTGCTGCTGTTCGAGGCGACCGGCGACCTGCTGGCCGAGGCGGGGCAGCAGGAGGGGCGCCAGGGCCTGGCGCTGGCCTTCACCCTGGCGCGCGCCGGCTGGCTCTGGGGCCCGCCGCTGCTCAGCGCCCTCGGCTTCGACGGGCGCGAGGCGCCGCGCACCCGGGGCCTGGAGGCCTGGGAGCGCCTGGCGCGGTGGGAGGACGCCGCCCCGCCGCCGCCCGCCGGGCAGCAGCCGGTAACCCCGGCCGAGGCGCGCCAGCGCCTGGCCGAGACCCTGGGCCCCGGCGCCGAGGACCGGCCGCAGCAGGCCGACTTCGCCTCCGCCCTCTGCCAGGCCTTCGAGCCGCGCGCGGCGCAGGACCAGCCGCACCTGGTCCTGGCCGAGGCCGGCACCGGCGTCGGCAAGACGCTGGGCTACCTCGCCCCCGCCAGCCTCTGGGCCGAGAAGAACCAAGGCACGGTCTTCCTCTCCACCTATACTCGGAACCTGCAGCAGCAGCTCGACCAGGAGCTCGACCGCCTCTATCCCGATCCCGGCGAGAAGTCGGCCAAGGTGGTGGTGCGCAAGGGGCGCGAGAACTACCTCTGCCTCTTGAACTACGCCGACGCGGTCGGCACCGCCATGACGCGGCCGGGCGAGCTGCTCGCCCTCGGCCTGATGGCGCGCTGGCTGCTGGCGACGCGCGACGGCGACATGGTGGGCGGCGACTTCCCCGGCTGGCTGCCCGACCTGGTGGGGCGCGAGCGCACCCTGGGCCTGACCGACCGGCGCGGCGAGTGCATCTATGCCGCCTGTCCGCACTACGGGAAGTGCTTCATCGAGCGCTCGCAGCGCAAGGCGCGGCGCGCCCGCCTGGTGGTGGCCAACCACGCCCTGGTGCTGGCCCAGGCGGCCGGCGCCAACGACGACGCGCTGCCGACCACGCGCCTGGTGTTCGACGAGGGCCATCACCTCTTCGAGGCGGCGGACAGCGCCTTCGCCCAGCACCTCTCGGGCCGCGAGACGGCGGAGCTCAGGCGCTGGATCCTGGGCAGCGACGGCGGACGCAACGCCACGCGCCTGCGCGGCCTGCAGCGGCGGCTGGAGGACCTGGTGCTGGACGACGCGCCGGCCGCCGCGGCGCTGGAGGACCTGCTGCTGGCTGCCCGTGCCCTGCCCGGCGAGGGCTGGCGCGCGCGGCTGGACGAGGGCCGACCGCAGGGCACGGCGGAGATCTTCCTGGAGGCGGTGCGCCAGCAGGTCCTGGCCCGGGCCGACCGCATCGAGGACGGCTACGACCTGGAGTGCGATACCCAGCCGCCGGCGGCGCCGGTGCTGCAGGCGGCGGCGCGGCTCGACACCGCGCTGGGGCTGATGCAGAAGCCGGCGGCCGAGCTGCTGGGCCGCCTGACCGCGATCCTGGACGAGGGTGCCGAGACCCTGGACCCCGACCAGCGGCGCCGGCTGGAGGGCGCCATCCGCAGCCTGCAGCGCCGCGCGCTCGACCCCGTCCTGGGCTGGCGCGCCATGCTGGCCTCGCTGTCCGGCGACACGCCGCCGGCCTTCGTCGACTGGATGGCGGTGGAGCGGGTGGAGGGCCGGGCCGTCGACCTCGGCCTCTATCGCCACTGGCTGGATCCGCTGGAGCCCTTCGCCGAGGTGGTGGTGAAGCCGGCGCACGGCCTGGTCGTGACCTCGGCCACGCTGACCGACGCCGGCGGCGAGGGCGAGCAGGACTGGGAACGGGCCGAGCGCCGCGCCGGCGCGCCGCAGGCCCATGTGCAGGCGGTCAGGGCGCGCGTGCCCTCGCCCTTCGACTACGCCGGGCAGACCCGGCTCTTCGTCGTCACCGACGTCGCCAAGGGGCGGATCGACGCGCTGGCCAGCGCCTATCGCGCGCTTTTCCTGGCGGCCGGCGGCGGCGCGCTGGGACTCTTCACCTCCATCGCCCGGCTGCGCGGGGTGCAGCGCCAGCTCGCCCCGGCGCTGGCGGCCGAGGGGCTGGACCTCTATGCCCAGCACGTCGATCCCTTCGACACCTCGACGCTGGTGGAGATCTTCCGTGCCGAGACCGATGCCTCGCTGCTCGGCACCGACGCGGTGCGCGACGGCGTCGACGTGCCTGGCCGCTCGCTGCGCCTGGTGGTCTTCGACCGCGTGCCCTGGCCGCGGCCCGACATCCGCCACCGCGCGCGCCGCGCCGTCTTCGGCGGCAAGGACTACGACGAGGAGACGGTGCGCCGCCGCCTGCGCCAGGCCTTCGGCCGGCTGATCCGGCGGAGCGACGACCAGGGCGTCTTCGTGGTGCTGGACGCCGGCCTGCCGACGCGGCTGCTGACCGCCTTCCCGGCCGGCGTGCCGGTGAAGCGCGTCGGCCTGGCCGAGGCGGTGGCGGAGACGCGGGCCTTCCTCGGCCCACGCCCCCCTATGGCTTAGGGATGACCAGGAAGAGGCCGGTCAGGGTGAAGACCGAGAGCAGGGTGGAGATCAGGATCACCGAGGTCGCGCGCTCGATATAGACGACATAGCGCTGCGCCAAGACAAAGGAGAGCGCGCCGGTCGGCAGCGCCGCCATGATGACCGCCGAGGCCGCCCAGGTCGCCTCGAGGTGGAAGACCTCGTAGGCCAGCCACCAGGTCAGCAGCGGCTGCGCCACCAGCTTCAGCAGCGTCACCCACAGAACCTCGCCCAGGCCGGCGCGGATCGACTTGCCGACCATGAAGAGGCCGATGGCGAAGAGGGCGCAGGGCCCGGCCGTGGCGCCCAGCAGGTCGCAGAAGGTGACGAAGGCCGGCGGCAGGGTCACCTCGAAGCCGGAGACCAGCAGGCCGGCGGCGGCCGACATCATCAGCGGCGAGCGCAGCACGCCGATGGCGATCTTGCGCAGGATGGCAAGGAAGCCGGAGCCGGCGTGGGCGTCGATCTCCAGGATCGCGGTCACCACGCCCATGACCAGCACGCCGTTGAACAGCGAGGAGATGATGCCCGGCAGGCGCCCGGCATCGCCATAGGCGATCAGCAGCAGCGGGATGCCCATGTAGCCGGTGTTGGCGAAGATCGCCGACATCGCGTGCAGCCCCAGGCCGCCGACGCGGTTGGGAAAGGCGAAGCGCGCGATCGCCAGGGCGACGAGGAAGAGGATCGCCGCCGCCCCGCCGTAGGCGCCGAGGAAGCCGGGATCGAAGGCCTGGTTCACCGGCACGCGGCTCATCGAGAGGAAGAAGAGCGCCGGCAGCGCGACGTAGTAGACATAGCCGTTCAGCGCCTGGCTGGAGCCCTGGCCCAGCAGCGCGAAGCGGCCGCAGAGATAGCCGGCCAGCATGATGCCGAAGACCGGCAGGACGACGTTGATGACGGCGAGCATGTTGCACCGCAACACTGCCGGGCGGCCCCGGCGGCGTCGAGCCCCAATCCCGGCATGGCGCCCTGCGGCCCCGGCGCGGCTTGACGGGGGCGGCGCTATCCGCCACCAGTCCCCGGACGTAGCCTCCGAGGACCCGACCGATGCTGAACCCGCAGACCGCCCTGATCCACGCCATGGTGATCGTCTCCGCGTCCGACCGCGACATGGCCGACGCCGAGATGCATGCCATCGGCGAGATGGTGCAGCACCTGCCGGTGTTCCGCGGCTATGACCGCGAGCAGCTCACCGCCGACGCCCGCGCCTGCGGCCGCCTGGTGCGGCAGGAGGACGGCTTCCGCCAGACGCTGGAGCTGATCGCCAACTCGCTGCCGCACCACCTGCGCGAGACCTGCTATGCCCTCGCCTGCGACGTCGCCGCTGCCAGCGGCAAGGTGACGCCGGAGGAGGCCCGCGTGCTGCAGCTCCTGCGCCAGCACCTGAAGCTCGACCGCCTGGTCACCGTCGCCATCGAGCGCGCCGCCCGCGCAAGGCACATGACGCTCTAGGCTACTCTCCAGCGGGCCTCCGCGCGCCGTCATTCCTCTCGCTCGTCATCCCGGACAAGGCGCGTGGCCCTGCCGTTCAATCGCGAAGGCGGCACAATGGACCCCGGCTCTTTGGCCGGGGTGACAAACGGTGTTTTGCCGTGCGCTAGTTGCCTGCGGCCCCCCGCCGCGCTTGGCCTGCCGGCCCGGCTCGCCTAGCTTCGCGGCGCCATGTCCACCGCCGCCGCCCCTCGCTCCGTCCTGATCTGGCTGCTCGCCGTCGCGGCCATGATCTTCGCCATGGCGGTGATCGGCGCCATCACGCGCCTGACCGAGAGCGGCCTGTCGATCATGGAGTGGGCGCCCTTCTCCGGCGCGCTGCCGCCGATGAGCGATACTGAGTGGGAGCGGCTCTTCGGCCTCTACCAGCAGATCCCGGAGTACAAGCTGCAGAACGCCGGCATGAGCCTGGCCGACTTCAAGCAGATCTTCTGGTGGGAGTGGATCCACCGCCTCTGGGGCCGGCTGATCGGCGTGGTCTTCCTGCTGCCCTTCCTCTGGTTCCTCTGGCGGCGGCGCCTGCCCGGCTGGTTCAAGCCGCACGGCTGGGCGCTCCTGCTGCTGGGCGGGGCGCAGGGCGCGCTGGGCTGGTTCATGGTGGCCAGCGGTTTCGCCGACCGCACCGACGTCAGCCAGTACCGGCTGGCGGCGCACCTCTTCCTCGCCCTGGCGCTCTACAGCTACGTGCTCTGGATGGCCTTCCGCGTCGCCTGCCCGGCGCCGCCCGCGGCGGCCGGCACCCGCGGGCTGCGGCGCGGCCTCAAGGCGCTGCTGGTCCTGCTGGCGGTCACCATCGTCTCCGGCGCCTTCGTCGCCGGGCTGGACGCGGGCCTGATCTACAACACCTATCCGCTGATGGACGGGCGGCTGGTGCCGACCGGCTACTGGATGCAGCAGCCGCCGCTCGCGAACCTCTTCGAGAACGTGACCGCGGTGCAGTTCAACCACCGCCTGCTGACCCACCTGACGGCGCTGCTGGCGCTGGCGCTCTGGGCCTGGTCCCGGGCGAAGCCGCTGGCACCGGCCGGTCGCAGGATCATGGCCGCCTTGGGCGTGATGGTGCTGCTGCAGATCGGTCTTGGCGTCGCCACGCTGCTGGAGGCCGTGCCGGTGGCGCTGGGTGCCCTGCACCAGGCCGGCGCCATCCTCGTCTTGACCGCGACCCTGGCGGCGCTCTACCTCGTGCGCCATGACCCAGCCCGGCCTGCCTGAGGAACCGCTTCCCGTCTCCGTGCTGACCGGCTTCCTCGGCAGCGGCAAGACCACGGTGCTGCGGCACCTGCTGACACGGCCTGGCATGGAGCGCACCGCCATCGTCATCAACGAGTTCGGCGAGATCGGCCTGGACCACCAGCTGCTGCGCAAGGTGGACGAGACCACGGTGCTGCTGCAGTCCGGCTGCCTCTGCTGCACCGTGCGCGACGACCTGGTCTCCACCCTGCGCGAGCTCTTCTTCAAGCGCCGCAAGGGCGAGATCCCCAGCTTCGACCGCGTCGTGGTCGAGACCACGGGCCTGGCCGACCCGGCGCCGATCATCCACACGCTGATGCGCGACGCGCTGCTCGGCATGGTCTATCGCCTCGACGGCGTGATCGCCACGGTCGACGCGGTGAACGGCGACGCGACGCTGGACCAGCAGATGGAATCGGTGAAGCAGGCCGCCATGGCCGACCGCATCCTGCTGACCAAGGGCGACCTGGCGCCGGCCGAACAGCAGGCCGCGCTGCGGCAGCGCCTGCGCGACCTGAACCCGGCCGCGCCGATCCTGGCCGTCAGCGACGGCGTGGTGGACCCCGCCGACCTCTTCAACGCCGGGCTCTACGACCCCGAGAACAAGACGCTGGAGGTGCGCCGCTGGCTGAAGGCCGAGGCCTACGAGGGCCCCGCGCACCACGACCAAGATCATGGTCACGATCACGATCACGACCACGATCATGGCCACGATCATGGCCACGGACACGACCACGATCACGCGCGGCTCGATCGCAACCGGCACGACGCGCGCATCCGCGCCTTCTGCATCACCTACGACAAGCCGCTGGACTGGGACCGCTTCGCGGGCTGGGTGGAGATGCTGATCGTCGCCCAGGGCGCCAACATCCTGCGCCTGAAGGGCATCCTGAACATCGCCGGCGAGAAGGCCCCGGTGGTGGTGCATGGCGTGCAGCACCTGTTCCATCCGCCGGTGCTGATGGAGGCCTGGCCGGACGCGGACCACCGCTCGCGCCTGGTCTTCATCGTGCGCGACGCCGAGCGCATCTTCTTCGAACGCACGCTGGCCAGTTTCAACGAAGGGCCCGGGGCACCGGACCCCGCGCCCGCGACAGAGGAGGGGAATCCCACATGATCGTCGTCGGACGCGACCTCTCGCCCTTCGTGCGCCGGGTGATGGTGAGCCTGAAGCTGACCGGCCTGCCGCACGAGCAGAAGCCGCTGGCCACCACCACCGACATGGACAAGATCCGCGCCATCAACCCGCTGGCGCGCGTGCCCTGCCTGCTGGTCGAGGGCGAGGACCAGCCGCTGGTCGATTCCTGGACCATTCTCGACTACATCGACGAGCAGGCCGGCCCGGAGAAGGCGCTGATCCCGGCCAAGGGCAGGGAGCGTCGCGCCGTGCTGCGCCTCGTCGCCCTGGCCATGGGCGCGGCGGAGAAGGCTGTGCAGTCCTTCTACGAGCGCACGCGCCGCCCGGCGGAGAAGCAGCACAAGCCCTGGCTCGACCACCTGGACGGCCAGGTCGCCGGCGGCCTCGGCGAGCTCGACAAGGTAGCCGCCGCCGCGGCGGCCAAGGGCTGGCCCTATCTCACCGGCCAGCGCATCACCCAGGCCGACGTCAGCGCCGTGGTGGCGCTGGAGTTCGTGCGCCACACCGCGCCCTATCTGGCCGGGCCCGAGGCCTTCCCCGCGCTCGGCGCGCTGGCGGCGCGGCTGGACGAGATGCCCGCCTTCAAGGCGACTTCGCTGGAGCGCTTCAAGTGAGCCTGACCCTGGCCACGGCCCTGGAGATCCTGGCCGCAGCGCGGGCGGCGGCCATCGCGCGCAACGCCAAGCCGCTGGCCTACGCCGTCGTCGATGCCGGCGGCAACCCGCTGGCGTTGCAGCGCGACGAGCGCGCCGGGCACCTGCGCATCCAGATCGCGCTGAACAAGGCCTGGGGCTGCATCGCGCTCGGCATGTCCTCCGGCCGCCTGGGGCGTGCCATCGAGGGCTACACCGACTGGTGGGTCGGGCTCTCCGGCACGGCCGGCGGGCGCCTCGTCCCCTCGGCCGGCGGGGTATTCATCCGCTCGCCCGATGGCGTCGTGCTGGGCGCGCTCGGCATCTCGGGCGAGGCCTCGGCGATCGACCAGGAGATCGCGGTCGAGGCCATCGAGGCGCTCGACCTCGAGGCCGACACCGAAGGGGACTGAGGGAGGCATCGGGGCATGGCGGGCGACGAGAGCGAGGACTGGCGCGCCCTGAACCGCGCCAACTGGGACGAGCGCGTCGCCCATCACCTGGCGGCGCCGAGCTACGAGCTGGACAGCCTGCGCACCGGCCAGGGCCGGCTGGAGCCGATCGAGGAGGCCGAGCTCGGCCCCGTCGCCGGCCAGCGCCTGCTGCACCTGCAGTGCCACTTCGGCCGCGACAGCCTGACCCTGGCGCAGCGCGGCGCCACGGTGGTCGGCCTCGACTTCTCCGGCGAGGCCGTGGCGGCGGCGCGCCGCCTCGCCGCCGAGCTCGGACTGGAGCAGCGCGCGCGCTTCGTCCAAAGCGACCTCTACGCCGCGCGCGAAGCGATCTCGGAGCCGGCCTCCTTCGACCGCGTCTTCGTCACCTGGGGCACCATCTGCTGGCTGCCCGACATCGCCGAGTGGGCGCGCATCGTCGCCTGGTTCCTGAAGCCGGGCGGGCGCTTCTATTTCGCCGAGGGTCACCCGGCCGCGCTGGTGCTGGACGATCTGAAGCGGCAGGCAGACGGCATGCCGGGCCTGACCTATCCCTATTTCTCGCGCCAGCCGCTGGCGCTGGACGATCCCAGCGACTACGCCAACCCGGAGGCGCGCCTGGCCAACAGCCGCACCCATGAATGGCTGCACCCGCTGGCCAGCGTGGTCACCGCCCTGCTCGACGCCGGCCTTCGCCTCGACTGGCTGCACGAGCACGCGGCCGTGCCCTGGCGCATGTTCGGCGCGATGGTGCGGGGCCAGGACGGCCTCTGGCGCTGGCCGGGCGAGGCGCTGCTGCCGCTGGCCTACTCGCTGCAGGCGACGAAACCTTGAATGCGATTGCATTCTGGCGGATAGAATGAGCCGCTCTCCCGGGGAGGATTCGATGCGCGCCCTCATTCTCGCTGCCGTGCTTGCCGGCGTGCCGCTGGCCGGCAGCCAGGCCCTCGAGCTCTACGGTTCCTTCGGCACCGGCCTCAGCTTCACCAATGCCCAGAGCGGCGGCGTCAACTGGTTCGGGCCGCACCAGAACACCGGCGACGGCGATCAGACCTCGCCGCCCTTCACGGGCGCGCTGGGCGTCGCCTTCTCGCCCGACGAGATCGGCCTCGCCGGGGTCGGCCTGCGCCTGGAGATCGCCGGGACGGGCGGCTATGCGACCCGGCTGACGACGAATTCCTTCGAGCCGCCGACGCCGACCTTCTTCTACCAGACCGACGTCAACGCCTGGACCGGCATGGCCAACCTCTGGGTCGACGTGCCGGTCGCCGACAAGGTCGGCCTCTATGTCGGCGGCGGCGCCGGCATCGCGCGCATCCACCTGGAGACCAGCGACACGGTGGTGACCGGCAGCAGCAACGATACCAACTTCGCCTGGACCGCCGGCGCGGGGGTGACCTGGCGGGTCGCCACCTGGGCCGTGCTCGACCTCGGCTATCGCTATGTCGACCTGGGCGAGACCGAAACCGAGCTCAGGGACTTCCTGGGCCCGTCGGTGCCGCCCAGCTCGCTGACGCTGGACATGACCTCGCACCAGATCCTGACCAGCGTCCGCATCTCCTTCCCGGCCGGCTGGATCTTCTGAGCTAGCCGCGGCGCAGCAGCACCAGCGTGACGGCGCAGAGGATCATGGCGCCGCCGAAGATGGTCTCCCAGGTCGGCGTCTCGCCGACCACCAGGAAGACCCACAGCGGGCTGAGGAGCGATTCCATCAGCGAGAAGAGCGCCAGCAGCACCGCCGGCAGGTAGCGCGCGCCGCGGGCGAAGAGCAGCAGCGGCAGGGCGAGCTGCACCACGCCGACGCCGAGCGCCAGCCAGAAATCGTGCGCCGAGATCGCGCCGCCCGACAGGATCACCAGCAGCACCAGGCAGGTGGCGAAGCCGCCGAGCGCGAAGGACGGCATGAGGTCGAAGTCGCGGTAGCGGCGCAGCGCCACGATCTGCGCGGCGAAGAAGAAGGCGACGAAGAGGCTGGAGAGATAGCCTTCCCAGGCGCCGCCGAAGTCACCCTCGCCGCTGGCCATGGTGGCGATGCCGGCGACGGCGACGACCAGGGCCAGCAGCACGACGCTGCCCACCCGCTCGCGCATCAGGAGCCAGGCCAGCAGCGCCGAGAAGAGCGGCGAGAGCGAGCCGAGGCAGGCCACCACGGCGACGCTCGCCAGCGAATAGGACACGATGTAGAGGCTGGAGCCGACGGCGAAGAAGGTACCGCAGGCCAGGTGCGCCGCCAGCGGCACGTGCCTTATCCGCGCCGGCAGCTCGCGGCCGTAGCGCACGACCAGGTAGAGCGTCAGCGCCAGCGACATGCCGAGCGAGCGCGCGCCATTGGCGGCGAGCGGCGGCGTGTCCTCGAGCAGGCGCGTGAAAAGGCCCGCCAGCGACCAGCCGAAGGAAGCACCGAGCACCAGAAGGAAGCCGAGCAGGCGCCGCGGCGCGGGCACCAGCACAGGCACGGCCAGGGTCGCGTCGCTCATAGGGCTCCGTCAGGGAGAGGCAGCGGCGGCTGGAGCGGGTGAGGGGAATCGAACCCCCGTCGTAAGCTTGGGAAGCTTCTGCTCTACCATTGAGCTACACCCGCCTGAAGGCCGGCCCAGCGCCGTCGCGAGATATAAGCCAAGCGCCCCCAAGCCGGCAAGCGGGGCCGGCGGACGGCCTCGGTACGGCACCTTTCCGCGCCACGTCCGCGTCCGGATCGCTTGGTGCGCCGTAGCTTTTGACCGTAGAGTGACACGGTACTCCAAGCGGGCTGACATCAAGGGGGCCTGGAGGACCATGTCGGACACTGGACAGGAATCGCTCGAGCGGTTGATGGCGAATGTCGCCCGGGGCGACAGGCAGGCCTTCCGCCAGCTCTATCAGGCGACCTCGGCCAAGCTCTACGGCGTGGTCCTGCGCCTGCTGGCGCGCCGCGCCCTCGCGGACGAATGCTTGCAGGAGGTCTACGTGCGTGCCTGGCATGCCGCCCCGGCCTATGCCCCGGAGAAGGGAACGGTGATGACCTGGCTCATCACCATCGCCCGCAACCGGGCACTGGACCTGCGCCGGCGCGAGCGGCCGTCGAGTTCGCTCGACGACGTGCCCGAGATCGCCGACATGAAGGACGAGACCCTCGACGCGCTGGCCCTGGCCGAGCAGTCGAGCGACGCCAGGCGGCTCAAGGCCTGCATCGAGCAGCTCGACGAGGAGCCCAAGCGCTGCGTGCTGCTGGCCTTCTGGCAGGGCCTGACGCATGAAGAGCTGGCGCGGCGGCTGGAGCGGCCGCTCGGCACCATCAAGTCCTGGGTGCGGCGCAGCCTCATGCGCCTGAAAGACTGCCTGGCGACATGAGCGACGGCCGCACGATCCCGCCGGAAGACTGGGACGCCCTCGCCGCCGAGTTCGCGCTCGGCGTGCTGAGCGGCGGCGAGCTGTCCGACGCGGAGCGTCTGGAGGCGCGCGAGCCCGAGTTCCGCCGCCTGGTCGAGGCCTGGCGACTGCGGCTCGTGCCGCTGGCCCTGGCGGTGCAGCCGGTGGTGCCGCCGGCCGCGCTCTGGGCGCTGATCGAGGCCCGCCTGCCGGGCGGCCGTGGCATCGAGGCGGAAAGCCTGGTCCAGCAGCTTGCCCGCCGCGTGAAGATCTGGCGCATGTCCAGCGCCGTGCTGGCACTGGCGGCCATGGTGCTGGCCGTGCTGGTCGCCGTGCCGACGCTGTTGCGCCCGCCCGCGCCGGAGCGCTTCGTCGCCGTCCTGGGCGAGGGCGCCCAGAATCCGCAGTTCCTGGTGACCGTCGACCTGCAGAAGCAGGTCGTCTCGATCATGCCGGTGGCGCAGATCGGCGCGCCGACCGGCGATTTCGAGCTCTGGCTGGTCAAGGGCGACCAGGCGCCCAAGTCCCTGGGCCTGATCTCGGCCAGCGACGGCAAGCAGCTGCGGGTGGGCGCGGTGGCGCAGTCAACGACGCTGAAGGGCGGGCTGCTGGCGATCAGCCTGGAACCCAAGGGTGGCTCGCCGACCGGCGCCCCGACCGGCCCGGTCATCTATACCGGCCCGCTGCTGGTGGCGCCGGAATAGCCGGCCGTCGGGGTTGTCGCGACGGGGCGAGGCCTGGGGCCTCGCCCTTTTCGTTCGTCGCCGGCCCCGCTGCATCCGGCCGGGCGGGGCCGCCGTAACTCCACCTGCATTGCCAAAGGGTCGCCCGGCCCGGAGATGAAACTCCGGGCCGAACAACAGCAACACAAGGCGAACCACAGGAGAAACTCGATCATGTCGCAGTTCATTCGTCCGGACAGCAGCGTCGTCGCCTCGCGCCGGCGCTTCATCACCGGCGTCGGCCAGGCCACGCTGTCGGCCACCGCGGTGGCGCTGATCGTCGGCTGCCAGAGCAAGGCGGCCAGTACCATGGCCGAACACGACCCGGCGCAGGACGCCTCGATTCTGAACGTCGCCCTCGGGCTGGAGCACGAGGCCATCGCCGCCTATCAGCTCGGCGCCGAATCCGGCCTGCTGAAGAAGGGCGTACTGGAGGTGGCCGTGCTGTTCCAGAGCCACCACAAGCAGCACCGCGATGCGCTGATCGGCGCCATCAAGCAGCTCGGCGCCATGCCGGTCGAGGCGATGAGCAACGCCGACTACGCCAAGGCGCTGGAGGCCGGCAAGCTGAAGAGCCAGGCCGACGTGCTCGATCTTGCCGCGCGGCTGGAGCTCGGCGCGACCAACGCCTATCTCTCGGTGATCCCGGCCTTCACCGATACGACCTTCAGCCAGATCGCCGGGCGCCTCGCGGCGGACGAGACGATGCACTGGACCGTGCTGAGCCAGGCGCTCGGCCGCC